>NZ_JBFBJL010000044.1:0-74443 GCF_040686075.1 Streptomyces sp. NPDC086519 | reverse complement strand
CCCTCTCTTCCTCATTTGCCCCTCAGCGCCCTTTTGTTGGGGCGCTCAACCGGGGCGTCTAACCGCGGCGCCTACGTGGCACCGCGGGGGGCGGGCCCCCCCCCACCGCTGCGTCCCGCCTACAGGAACGAGTTGATCTCGATCGTCTCGTCGCGGCCCGGCCCCACGCCGATCGCGGAGATCGGGGCGCCGGACATCTCCTCCAGCGCCTTGACGTAGTTCTGGGCGTTCTTCGGCAGGTCCGAGAAGGACTTGGCCTTGGTGATGTCCTCGGACCAGCCGGGCAGCGTCTCGTAGATCGGCTTCGCGTGGTGGAAGTCGGTCTGGGAGTACGGGAGTTCCTCGACCCGCTTGCCGTCGATGTCGTAGGCGACGCAGACCGGGATCTGCTCCCAGCCGGTCAGCACGTCCAGCTTGGTGAGGAAGAAGTCGGTCAGGCCGTTCACGCGGGTCGCGTAGCGGGCGATGACGGCGTCGAACCAGCCGCAGCGGCGGTCCCGGCCCGTCGTCACACCCCGCTCGCCGCCGATCCGGCGCAGCGCGGCACCGTCCTCGTCGAAGAGCTCGGTCGGGAACGGACCGGCGCCGACGCGGGTCGTGTACGCCTTGAGGATGCCGATGACCCGGCCGATCTTCGTCGGGCCGACACCGGAGCCGGTGCAGGCACCGCCCGCGGTCGGGTTCGAGGACGTGACGAACGGATACGTGCCGTGGTCGATGTCCAGGAGCGTGCCCTGGCCGCCCTCGAAGAGGACGACCTTGTTCTGCTCCAGGGCCTGGTTGAGGACCAGGACCGTGTCGGCGACGTACGGAGCGAGCTTCTCCGCGTAGCCCAGCAGTTCCTCGACGACCTGCTCGGCGGCGATCGCGCGCCGGTTGTAGAGCTTGGTGAGCATCTGGTTCTTGGCGCCGAGGGCCGCCTCGACCTTCTGGGTCAGGATCGACTCGTCGTAGAGGTCCTGGACCCGGATGCCGACCCGGTTGATCTTGTCGGCGTAGGTCGGGCCGATGCCGCGCCCGGTCGTACCGATCTTCCGCTTTCCGAGGAAGCGTTCCGTCACCTTGTCGACGGTCACGTTGTACGGCGTGATGATGTGCGCGTTACCGCTGATGAGGAGCTTGGACGTGTCGACGCCACGCTCGTTCAGACCGCTCAGCTCGGAGAGCAGGACCGAGGGGTCGACGACGACACCGTTGCCGATGACCGGGACACACGTGGGTGAGAGGATTCCGGAAGGGAGGAGGTGGAGCGCATACTTCTGGTCGCCGACGACGACCGTGTGACCGGCGTTGTTGCCGCCCTGGTAGCGCACCACATAGTCGACGGAGCCGCCTAGCAGGTCCGTCGCCTTTCCCTTGCCTTCGTCACCCCACTGAGCACCGAGCAGCACAAGTGCGGGCACGCGCGTACACCCCTTCCGGGCGGGGCATGTCCAAGGTCAGGGGCGTACGCGTAAGGTTCGCGCCGCGTACCACCGCGACCGTCGTTGGCCGCGCAACCGTCGGACCGGATGCCCCGGAATAGACGAAGCCCCTGGCGCAATAGCGCAAGGGGCTCTTGCACAGTGATGCTACCCGAGGAAGCGAGGCACGACCGAGGTGGCGACATTCGCGACGTCCGATCAGCTGCTTGTGATCATCGATCCGGCGGCACGGGAAACGGACGGGGAATCCGTCCGGATCGCGAAAGACGTGCTCAGCGCGGGTGCGGCCACGAAGGTGTGCATGCCGGCGGGGCCCGAGGAATTCGCCCGTGTGCTGGCCCGCCGGGGCTCGCGGCGGCCGGTGGTCGTCGGCGACGACAGCGCCCTGGTCCGTGCGGTGAGCCTGCTGCACCGCCGCCGGGAGCTGGCCGGATGCGTGCTCTCCATGGTCCCGGTCGGGGGCGCGCTGAGCGTCGCGTACACGCTCGGGGTGCCCGCCGGTGCGGTGGCGGCGGCGCGGGCGGTCCTGGACGGCGTGGAGCGCCGGATGGACCTCCTGGTCGACGACAGCGACGGGGTGGTGCTGGGCGATCTGCGGATCCCGCCGGTGACGGCCTTGGCTCAGGTCACGGAGTCGGCGGCGGCGCGCGGGTGGCTGCGGCCGTACCAGCACCTCGTACGGTCCCTGTCGGCCGCCCGCCCGATGCCGGCCGTGCCCCGCCCGCCGACGCGGCTGCGGCTGGAGGTCGACGGCGAGACGGTGGTGGACCTGGACCAGCCGGTGGAGAACATCTCGGTGACCCCGGGCGGCCGCGACGGCCTCGCCGAGGTGGAGGTGCACCCCCTGTCGGTGGGCGCGGAGGCGACCCCGGTACGGGCCGCGGGCCGGACGGTCACGGTGACCGGCGCGGACTTCCGCTACCGGGCCGACGGCGGGGTGGCGGGGCCGGTGCGGCGGCGGACGTGGCGGGTGGTGGAGGGGGCCTGGGGGCTCACGGTGCCGGGGGCGTCTTAGTGGGGGCGCGGAAGCCGGTGGTGTCGAGGGTGCAGTCGAATGGCGCGGGCACCGGGAGCTTCTCGCCGAACGGCATGGTGCAGTGTGACTCGTAGCCCTCGGCCGAGGGCGTCCAGCAGACGGTGGCCTGCTCTTCCTGCATGTGGTGTCGAGCAGTTCCTCGAAGCTGTCGGGCTCGGTGCCGCTTGTCGTCGGTCGCTCGGTCATCAACGTCATGATGCGCCCCCGTGACGCAGACCAGCCACCACTCAGAGTATCCGGCCGGTCACATCTCCGTGATCGCTTTCGTCCTTCAGCTCCACCCCCGTCCGCCCGAGCTCCCGAGCCCTCCCCATCAGGCCCGCCAGCTTCTCCGCCGCCGCCTCGTAGCCGAGGCCTCGCGGCGGGCGGATGTTGCTCAGGCAGTTGCGGTCGGCGTCCGTCGTCACGCCCGGCACCGGCCGGTGGGTCAGGTACGCGCCCAGCGAGTCCGCCGCCGACATGCCGGGGCGTTCGCCGATGAGGACGACCACCAGGGCCGTGCCCATCGCGTGCGCGATGTCGTCGCCGAGGGCCACCCGGGCCTGCTCGGCCAGCACGACCGGGGCGATGCGCCAGTCGGCGAGGCGAGCCGCCGTCGCCCGCAGCACCGCCGCCGCGTGCTCGTGCACCGCCCGGCTGGACAGCCCGTCGGCGACCACGAAGACCGCGTCCCACTCCCCGCCGGCCGGCAGGTGCGCCCGGTCCACGGGGTTCAGCCGGCGGCCGAGGTCGGGGCGCTGGAGATAGGTCGGCCGGTCACCGGCCGCGCTGCGCACCCGTACCGTCGGCAGACCGGTCAGCCCCGCGGCGACCCTGTCCGGCTCGAACGGCGAGTGCACCGCGTCCCGGGCCGCGGCGTGGGCGGCCTGGAGGCCCAGGCGGTGCCGGGTCGGGAGGGCGGAGCCGGAGCGGCCGAGGCCGATCCGCGCCTGGGTGTGCCGCCGCAGCACCGTCCACAACTCGTCGAGGCCACCGGGGGCCTCGCCGGCCACCCCGACCGTGCCGGCCACGCCGACCGTGCCGGCCACGCCAGCCACGCCGGCCACGCCAGCCACATCGGCCACATCGGCCACATCGGCCACATCGATCATGTCCGCCACCCCAGTCACGTCGGTCATGCGGCCAGTTCCCTTCCGATCGCCGTCAGCGGGTGGCCGTCGGCCTCGCGCAGGCCGCCGTTCTCGTCCAGGAGCCCGATCGACTCCAGCCACGTCTCGAACTCCGGTGCCGGGCGCAGGCCGAGCACCTCTCGCAGGTAGAGCGCGTCGTGGTAGGAGGCGGACTGGTAGTTGAGCATGATGTCGTCGCCGCCCGGTGTGCAGATCACGAAGGAGGCGCCCGCGACGGCGAGCATGGTCAGCATGGTGGCGATGTCGTCGTCATCGGCGTCGGCGTGGTTCGTGTAGCAGATGTCCAGGCCCATCGGCAGGCCGAGGAGCTTGCCGCAGAAGTGGTCCTCCAGGGCGGCCCGGAGAATCTGGCGGCCGTCGTAGAGGTACTCGGGGCCGATGAAGCCGACGACGGTGTTGACCAGGAGCGGGCGGTAGCGGCGGGCGACCGCGTACGCCCGTGCCTCCACCGTCTGCTGGTCCACCCCGTGGTGCGCGTCCGCCGACAGCGCGCTGCCCTGCCCGGTCTCGAAGTACATGACGTTGTCGCCGACGGTTCCGCGGCCGAGCGCGAGCGCCGCCTCGTACGCCTCGTCGAGCAGGCCGAGGGTCACGCCGAAGGAGGCGTTCGCGGCCTGCGTTCCGGCGATGGACTGGAAGACCAGGTCGACCGGGGCGCCGCGCGCCATCAGGTCCACGCTCGTGGTGACGTGGCAGAGCACGCAGGACTGGGTGGGTATGGCGTAGCGGGTGATCACGCCGTCCAGGAGGTCCAGCAGGTCCCGTACCGCCTTCGGGCTGTCCGTCGCCGGGTTGATGCCGAGGACCGCGTCGCCGGAGCCGAGGAGGAGGCCGTCGAGGAGGGCGGCCGCGACGCCCGCGGGGTCGTCGGTGGGGTGGTTGGGCTGGAGGCGGGTGGCCAGCCGGCCGGGCAGCCCGATCGTGGAGCGGAACGCGGTGACCACCCGCACCTTGCGGGCGACGGCCACCAGGTCCGCGTTCCCCATCAGTTTGGACACGGCGGCGGCCATCTCCGGCGTGAGCCCCGGCGCCACCGCGGCCAGCGCCCCGGCGTCCGCCGTCAGCAGCCACTCCCGGAACTCGCCGACCGTCAGCCCGGCGACGGGTGCGAAGGCGGCCGCGTCGTGCGTGTCCAGGATCAGCCGGGTCACGTCGTCGTCCTCGTACGGGATCACCGGTTCGGTCAGGAAGGTCGCGAGCGGCACCTCGGCGAGCGCCCAGCGGGCCGCGACCCGCTCCCGCGCGCCGGCCGCGGCGAGACCGGCCAGCCGGTCGCCGGAGCGTTCGGGGCTCGCGGCGGCCAGCAGCCGGGCCAGGGAGCCGAAGCGGTGGCGTTCGCCGCCGAGGGTGGCCGTGTACGTGGTCATGGCGGCGACCGTACGAGCCGGGTGTTGCCGGCAGGTTGCGCCAGATTTCTAAAGGTCTGGTTGACAAACATTTAACGCCCCGAGGTCCTCGGCCGACTCATTCGGCCCACAGAGTTCCGGTCCAGTACAGCCGACGAACAGCAGGAGAGGGGCCACCCCGATGGCAGTGGACGAGGGAGTCGCCCCGGCGACCGGAACAGACGGCGGCGAGGGCACGGTTCACCGGCTCAAGCCCAACGCGATCGGTCTGCTCGGCGTGGTCTTCATGGCCGTCGCGACCGCCGCGCCGATCACCGCGATGACCGGCAACGTGCCCTTCATGGTGTCGTCCGGCAACGGCATCGGCGCCCCGGCGAGCTATCTCGTCGCAATGGTCGTGCTGGCGATCTTTTCCGTCGGCTTCACCTCGATGGCGAAGCACATCACCTCGACGGGCGCCTTCTACGGCTTCATCTCCTACGGTCTCGGCCGCACCGCGGGCCTGGCCTCGGGGCTGCTCGCCACCTTCGCGTACGTCGTCTTCGAACCGGCGCTGATCGGCATCTTCTCGGTCTTCGCCAACACGACGCTCAAGGACCAGACCGGCCTCGACGTCCCCTGGTGGGCGTTCGCGATCCTGATGCTCGCCATCAACGCGACCGGCACCTGGTTCGGCGTCAGCGTCGCCGAGAAGCTCCTCGTCGTCCTTCTCGGCACCGAGGTGACCGTCCTCGCGGCGATGGCGATCTCGGTCGCCCTGCACGGCGGCGGCCCGCACGGCTTCACCTTCGCCCCGGTCAACCCGGTCAACGCCTTCAAGGGCACGTCAGCCGGCCTCGGCCTCTTCTTCGCCTTCTGGTCCTGGGTCGGCTTCGAGTCGACGGCGATGTACGGCGAGGAGTCCCGCGACCCGAAGCGGATCATCCCCAAGGCGACGCTGATCTCGGTCCTCGGCGTCGGCGTCTTCTACGTCTTCGTCTCCTGGATGGCCATCACCGGCAACGGCGAGGCGGCGGCCGTGCGGGCGGCCTCCTCCGCGAACCCGCTCGCGCTCTTCTTCAACCCGACCGAGCACTACGTCGGCCACTGGGCGGTCGTCCTCATGCAGTGGCTGATGGTCACCGGCTCGCTCGCCTGCGGCATGGCCTTCCACAACTGCGCCGCCCGCTACATGTACGCGCTGGGCCGGGAGGGCGTCCTCCCCCCGCTCCAGCGCACCGTCGGCCGCACCCACGCCCGGCACGGCTCCCCGCACGTCGCGGGCCTGGTGCAGACGGTGATCTCCGCCGTCCTGATCGCCGCGTTCTGGATCGCCGGCAAGGACCCGTACAACGCCCTGTACGTCCTCCTCGCCATCCTCGGCACCATGGCGATCCTGGTCGTGCAGGCGGTCTGCTCGTTCGCGGTGCTGGTCTACTTCCGCCGCAACCACCCCGAGAGCCGGCACTGGTTCCGGACCTTCGCCGCCCCGCTCGTCGGCGGCATCGCGATGCTCGGCGTGGTCGCCCTGCTGATCTCGAACATGGGTGCCGCGGCCGGCACCGAGTCCGGCTCCCTGCTGCTGAAGGCGACACCGTGGCTGGTGGCGCTGGTGGCGGGCACCGGCATCGGCTACGCGCAGTACCTCAAGCGCCGGTCGCCGGAGCGGTACGCGCTGCTGGGGCGGACGGTGCTGGAGGAAACCAGGGAACGCTGAGCGCGGTTCCCCGCACCCCTACCGGGGCGCCTCGCCGAACCGCTTCTCGCGATGGACCCGCCAGCGCTCCATCATCTTCACGATCTCCTCGTCCACGAACTCGAAGAACGCCAGCGTCTCGGCCAGCCGCCGCCCCGCCGGGGTGTCGGGGCCGAGGCTGGCGACCCCCTCCCGCAGGGCGGCCTCCCAGCGCTTGATCACGGCTTCCCGGTTGGTCAGCGCCTCGTACCACTGGTCGCCGTGCACCCGGTACCGCTCCCGCCGCGAACCGGGCTCCCGCTCCCGCGCGATCATGTGCGTCATCGTCAGGTAACCCACCGCCCCGGACACCGCGGCGGGGCTGATCCGCAGCCGTTCACCCAGCTCGGCGGAGGTCAGCGCGCCCTCGTCCGAGGAGAGCAGCGCGGCGAAGACCCGGGCCGGCATGCGCTGCATGCCGGCCTCGACGAGCTGTGCCGCGAAGGACTCGACGAACTTCGACACGGCCTCCGCGTCCCGGCCACCGGCTGTTTCCGTCATGACCTCCACCCTATCCGAGCTTCACACACTTCCGTAACTTCACAATTTTCTGAAAGAAGCGTACGTTCGGAGTCATGACGAAGGCAATCACGGTCGCCGGGCTCCACAAGTCCTTCGGCCGCACTCATGCCCTGGACGGCCTCGACCTGGCCGTCGAGAGCGGCGAGGTGCACGGCTTCCTCGGTCCCAACGGCGCCGGGAAGTCGACCACGATCCGGGTGCTGCTCGGCCTGCTGCGCGCCGACTCGGGCGCCGCGCAGATCCTCGGCCGCGACCCCTGGACGGACGCCGTGGAGGTGCACCGCCGGATCGCCTACGTCCCCGGCGACGTGACCCTGTGGCGCAACCTCTCCGGCGGCGAGGTCATCGACCTCTACGGCCGCCTGCGCGGAGGCCTCGACGCCCGCCGCCGGGCCGACCTGCTCGACCGGTTCGAACTCGACCCGACGAAGAAGGGCCGTACGTACTCCAAGGGCAACCGGCAGAAGGTGGCCCTGGTGGCCGCCTTCGCCTCCGACGTCGACCTGCTGATCCTCGACGAGCCGACCACCGGCCTCGACCCCCTGATGGAGGAGGTCTTCCAGCGCTGCGTGGAGGAGGAGCGCGACCGGGGCCGGACGATCCTGCTGTCGTCCCACATCCTGAGCGAGGTCGAGGAGCTCTGCGACCGCGTCAGCATCATCCGGGGCGGCCGCACCGTCGAGGCCGGCTCCCTCGCCGACCTGCGCCACCTCACCCGCACCAGCGTGACCGCCGAACTCGCCGGTCCCCCCAACGGGCTGGCGCACCTCCCCGGCGTCCACGACCTGGACGTCCAGGGCCGCCGGATCCGTCTCCAGGTGGACAGCGACCAGCTCACCGCCGTACTCCGCGCGCTGTCCGAGACCGGCGTCCGCTCCCTCACCTCCACACCCCCGACCCTGGAGGAGCTCTTCCTCCGCCACTACCAGGACGAGGCGGCCGCGCGATGACGACCCTCTCCGGCCTCGCCGGCACCGGCACCCTGCTGCGCTTCGCGCTCCGCCGCGACCGCGTGACGACCCCGGTGTGGATCGCGGTGAACGCCCTGATGGTCCTCTCCATGCCGAGCACGCTGAAGAGCCTGTACGGCACGGTGGCCGAACGCGCCGACCTGCTCCGCCAGGTGCGGACCAACGCCTCCTTCCGCGCCCTGATCGGCCCGCTCTACGACACCTCGCTCGGCGGCCTGACGGCCTGGCGGGTGGGCGTGTTCGCAGGTCTCCTCGCGGCCGTGACCAGCCTGCTCATCGTCGTACGGCACACCCGCGACGAGGAGGAGAGCGGCCGCGCGGAACTCGTGGCGTCGGGCGCGGTGGGCCGCCGGGCGTCGCTGACCGCGGCCCTGCTGGCGGCGGCGGTCGCCAACGGGGTGGTGGCGCTGCTCATCACCGCGGGGCTGGCGGGTCAGGGCACGGCCGGTGCGGTCTCCTTGGGGCTCGGGCTGGCCGCGACCGGCATGGTCTTCGCGACGGCGGCGGCGATCGTCGCCCAGCTCACGGAGAGCGCCCGCCTGGCGCGGGGCCTGACGTCGGCCGTCCTGGGCGCGGCCTTCGTGCTCCGCGCGGCGGGCGACTCGGCGACAACCGACGGGGGGTCGGTGTGGACGTGGCTCTCCCCGCTGGGCTGGCTGGAGAACCTGCGCCCCTTCGCCGCCGAACGCTGGTGGGTGCTCCTGGTCTTCGCGGCGGCGGCGCTGCTTCAGGGTCTCGCGGCGTATGTGCTCGCGGGCCGCCGGGACCTCGGCATGAGCTTCTTCCCCACCCGCCCCGGCCCGGCCACCGGCCGCCTCGGCTCCGCCTCCGCCCTCGCCTGGCGGCTCCAGCGCGGCGGTGTGCTCGGCTGGTCGCTCGGCTTCTTCCTGGCCGGCGTGGTCTACGGCGGCCTGACGGACGGCGCGGCCGACATGGTGGGCGACAACCAGAACGCCCGCCAGATCTTCGAACGGATGGGCGGCCAGAGCGGGCTGACGGACGCGTTCCTCGCCTCGATGGTCGGCATGCTGGGCCTGATCGCCGCGCTGTACGTCGTGGCGTCGGTCCTGCGCCTGGACGCCGAGGAGACCTCGGGCCGCGCCGAGCCGCTCCTGTCCTGCCAGGTGAGCCGCCTGCGCTGGGCGGCCGGCCATCTGACGATCGCGTTCGCCGGCGCGGCCCTGATCATGCTGCTCGCCGGGGCGGGCTTCGCCGTCGGCTACGGCAGGCAGGTCGGCCCGATCCTGGCCGCCTGCCTGGTGCAGCTCCCGGCGGTCTGGGTGATCGGCGGGGTCGCGGTGCTCCTGTACGGCGTGGCTCCCCGCCTGGCCCCGGCCGCCTGGGGCGTGGCGGTGGCCGTCCTGCTGATCGGCTGGGTCGGCCCGGCGCTCGACGCCCCCCGACTCGTCCTGGACCTCTCCCCCTTCGGCCACCTGCCCAAGCTGCCGGGCGGGGAGATGGCGTGGGGGCCGGTGCTGGTCCTGCTGGCCCTGGCCACGGCACTGACGGCCACCGGCCTGGCGGGGCTGCGGCGCCGGGACCTGACGGGCTGACGGGCTGACGGCGGCCCCTCAACCGCAGTACTGCTTGAGTTCCTCGGTGTCGAGTTCGATGCCGACGGGGTCGGGGAGAGCGACCTTGCCTCCGAGCTTCACCACGTGGATGTCCCGGTATCCGTCCTCCGGGGCCGGGTCGCTGTGCACGAGGATCGACAGATTGTCACGGTCGATCAGCAGGTAGACGGGGATCCCGGCCTCGGCGTACGCCTGGGGCTTCTCCACACGGTCACGGTTGTGGGTGTCCGAGTCGTAGGAGGTGATCTCGACTGCCATCAACACGCCGGAAGGGTCGACCCAGTCCCCCAACCCGTTGAAGTGTCCGACTGGCGCGAGCACGGCGTCGGGCTTGGCACGGCCCCTGCGACACGCCTCGACCTTCAGCCCTTGACCCGTCGGGTTGAGGGTGAGGTCGGGCCGTGCTTGCTTGCAGTGGAAGACCAACCACATCGCGATCTCGCCGTGGCTGCCGTTCGTCACCTTCTTGACCCCGATCCGTCCGCCGATGAACTCGAAGCTGACGGTCTCGTCCATACGCTCGGCGAATTCGGCGATCCGCTCGAAAGTGTCCACTGACAACTGTGACGACGCGCGCTCTGCCATAACCGTCAGGGTGCCTCCCTTCGCAGGCAGGCACCAGCTTGACGAGTCGCTCGCGACCATCACCTGAAATGGGTCGGTGATCATCCGAACGGGTGATCACCCCACCTCGACGTTCAGCCCCTCCAGCCCCCGGATCACGAAGTTCGGCTTCCGTCGCGGCTCCGCCGCCAGGCTCAGCGTCGGGGCCCGTTCCAGCAACGCGGACATGGACGCGGCCAGCTCGATCCGGGCCAGCGGGGCGCCGATGCAGTAGTGGATGCCGGCGCTGAAGGAGATGTGCGGGTTGTCGCGGCGGGTGAGGTCGAGGTTCTCGGGGTGGCGGAACACCTCGGGGTCGTGGTTGGCGGAGCCGAAGAGCATGGCGATCTCCGCGCCCCGCGGGACGACCGTGCCGTCGATCTCGATCTCGTCCAGCACCCAGCGTTCGAAGAGCTGGAGCGGGGTGTCGTACCGCATCAGCTCCTCGATCGCGGTGGGGACCAGGGAGTGGTCGGCGCGCAGGGCGGCCAGCTGCTCCGGATTGCGGAAGAGGGCGTACCAGCCGTTGACCGTGGCGTTGACGGTGGCCTCGTGGCCGGCGTTCAGCAGCAGTACGGCGGTGGAGATCATCTCCTGCTCGGTGAGCCGGTCGCCCTCGTCGTGCGCCTCGATGAGCCCGGAGATCAGGTCGTCCCCCGGCTCCTTGCGCCGCTCGGCGATCAGTTCCCGCAGGTAGTCGGAGAACTCGACGGACGCCCGCACCGCCTTCGCGGCCGTGTCCTCGGACGGGTTCAGCTCGTACATCCCGCAGATGTCCGCCGACCAGGGCCGCAGTGGTGCCCGGTCCGCCTCCGGAATGCCCAGCATCTCGGCGATGACGGCGACGGGGAGGGGCTCGGCGACATCCCTGAGCAGGTCGCCGCCGCCCTTCTCCACCAGCCCGTCGACCAGCTCGCCGGCGAGCCGCGCCACGTACGGCGCCAGCCGCTCGACCGTGCGCGGCGTGAACGCCTTCGACACCAGCCGCCGGATGCGGGTGTGGTCCGGCGGTTCCAGGTCCAGCATGCCGTGGTCGTTGAGCGTGTGGAACGGCTCGTGTTCGGCGGACGGCGGGGTCCGCCCGAACTCCTCGTGCGTGAACCTGTGCTGGTACGTCCGCCCGAGCCGCCGGTCCCGCAGCAGCGCGGACACGTCCGCGTGGTGCGGGACCAGCCACTGGTTCGTGGGCTCGAAGTACTGCACCCGGCCCTGGGCGCGGAGCTCGGCGTAGGAGGGGTACGGGTCGGCCAGGAAGTCCGGGTCCCAGGGGTCGAAGGCTGCCATGAACGGACGTTAGACCGCCGGTCCCCCTCCTGACCAGGGGTGTCTCAGGGCCCAGGCGCCGGGGAGGTTCACGACGTTGTCGCCGTTGGAGGCGGGGCACTTGCCGTTGAGGCGCGTGGTGATCCGGAACTACCGCGGCACCACGCGGTTTCACAGACCCCGGCCGACCGTTGCGGGGGCCCGCTTCAGGTGCTCGACGAGAGCGGCGAAGGCGGGGGCGGGGAAGGAGAGGATGGCGCGAGTTGGGGCTTTGGAATCGCGGACGGCTATTCGGGTGGGGAGGGTGGCCACCTCTACGCAGGTGTCGCCATCACCTCCGCTGGAGTACGTCGACTTCCGCCAGTTCATCACGGCCCCTTCCGCCCATCCGAGGCGGCCTTGAGGTGCTCCACGAGGGCGGCGAAGGCGGGGGCGGGGAAGGAGAGGATGGCGCGAGTTGGGGCTTTGGAATCGCGGACGGCTATTCGGGTGGGGAGGGTGGCCACTTCTACGCAGGTGTCGCCCTCGCCGCCATCGGAGTACGTGGACTTACGCCAGTTCATCACAGTTCCTTCGACACGCGGTGGATGAAGTCGCGGGACGCCGCCGGGTCCAGCGCCGCATTCGCCACCCTACGCATCAACGCGCGCAGTTGATTCAGCTGGGATTCGGCATCGATGAACGCGACGCCGGCGGGTGAGTCACGCAGCCCGGTGTCCAGCTGGGGCACCGGCCCTCCCACATACATCATCGAGGCCCCGGAACCGGCGAAACCATCCTGGTCGGTGGGGATGACGCGCACAGTGGCGTGCCCCTGCTCCACCAAGTCAAGGATCTGCCGAAGTTGGGCCCGCGAGGACCCCCGGTCGGAGACGCGGAGACGCAGGGCCATCTCATGGACAATCGCCTCGTACGAGGTGGGGTTGTCGCCCTCGATGACCGTACGACGCCTCATGCGGTACTCCACCTTGACGTCCACCGCGCTCTCAGGCAGCCCAGGGTTCATGTAGGCGAACACCGCGCGGGCGTAGTCCGGCGTCTGAAGGAGCCCCGGAATACGAGTGATGACGACGTCTTGCAGGTTCGTCGCATGATGTTCCGCCTCAGCGACGTCCAGGTTCACCTGAGGCAGCACTCCCCGGTAGTCCTCCCACCAGCCCCGCGTCCGGTCGGTCGCCATCATGACCAGCGCTTCGATCAACGACTCGTCCGTGCAGGCGTAGTTGGCGGCGAGGCGGCGCACGCGTTTGGCGCTCACCCCTACGGTGCCGGACTCGATCTGGCTCATCTGGACGGCGTCGGCCTCCAACAGGGCGGCCGCCTCCTTGGCCGTCATGCCCGTCGCCTCGCGCAGTTTCCGCAGCTCGGCGCCCAGCCGCATGCGTCGGGCCGTGAGATGCCTCTTCGGCGGCAACCGGGGCCTCCTCGCTAACTCCCCCGTCGATGTACCTCGTTCGAGCGCCAGAATACGGCAGCGGGTTGCACTTTCCTAAGTCTAGGAAATACTGTCAGTCACGCAACGCACACGCTGCGGAACCCCGGGACCCCGGAAGCGCACTGCTCCGCCCTGCCACGGCGGCTGCGGCAATGCCACCGCCCGTTGACCGCAACCCCCCACCAGTGGAACGGAGTTCACGCATGCCCGAAGGCGACTCCTGGGAGTACTCCCTCTACCTCCCCAACGACCCCCGAGCCGTCCCGATCTGCCGCCGTACCCTGCGGTTGATCCTCACGATGCACGGCCTGATCAGGGTGGTCGACACGGCGGAACTGCTCGCGGCGGAACTGGTCACCAACGCCGTACGGCACACGAAGGGCCCGGTGGCCCTGCGGGTGCGCTGGGCCACCGGGGTGCTGCGGGTCGGCGCGTGGGACGCGGACCCCGAGCCTCCCGTCTTTCCCAGCGAGTCGAAGGTGGCTGCCGACGGTGACGAGGAGGACGGCGGCAGAGGACTCACCCTCGTCCGGGCCTGCTCGGACCTGTGGGGCTGGCAGCCGCTGTCCCGGTTCGGGAATCGGGGCAAGTACGTGTGGTGCGAACTCGCGGCGGCGTGACGAAACCGCCGGCCCCCGCGCGCCGTCACGTAGCGCTCGCGCGTCACCCGCGCCGCTTCGCCGACGGCCGGGCCACGGGCCCGTCGACAACGCCCAGGGCCGTATCGGCGGCGTTCGTGATCAGTTGATCGGATGTGTCCGTCCGATCAGTGATCACCGACGCGATGTGGGACCGGATCGGTCCGCGGACGGCGGTGGGCCGACCACCGCCGCACCCAGCGAGGCATACAAGCAGCGGAACACCGTCGAGCGGTGCATCAACCGTCTCAAGCAGTGGCGCGGCCTGGCCACACGAACCGACAAGCTCGCGATCGCCTACCAGGCGGCACTCCACTTGGCGGGCATCCTCATATGGGCCCGACGCTGGCCAAGAGGCTGGAACCTAGCGGTGAACGACAGGGTTGGGCGCAAGGCGCGGCCCCCAGTCCGGCGGCAACAGTGCCCATGAACCGTGGTCCAACCACTCCCGGAATCGGATGGGCCGGGCGCCAGTGACGTGGTCCAAAGAGAGTGGGACGATCCGATCACAAGTAGCTCGTCCGTCCCACCACACCGTGCCAGCCAGCGAGCCGGTCAGCGCCAACAGGGTGGAGAAGCCGCAGCCGTGCTCCTGGACGACGACCGCACCGGCCGTCTTCAGGTCCTCGGACGTGTCGGCCTCGTCGGCCCAGGCACGCCAAGCTGTCCGATACGCGGCGTCGTCCTCAAACGCCTCAGCCTGTGGCTCACGTGCCATCAGGTCGTCGTCGCTCTCGGCATAGGAGTCGGGATGCGGAAAGGGAATGGACAGCAACTCGTGCCGCCACTCATCATTGCCGGCCCACCACCAACCACGCCCAGTCCGCTCGAGCCGGAGGAGCGCCCCGCCCGCGCTCACCTCGCGAAGATACGCCCGGTATTCCTCGGGAAAGGACACACCGAGTTCGCGTTCTGCCTCGACAATCTCGACTTCGGTGAGGGGCGGCTCTGTCATGGGGCGAGCCTAGTTGTTGCCGGTCAGGACGTTGGTGACGGCGCATAGTGGTGGGCAAGGTTGGTGGCGAGGTCGCGGAGGCGGGCCCTGGCTTCGGTGGGGCCGTGCACAGTGATGGCGCTCCCGAACGGCAGTAGTGCTCGCACGTCCTCCAGATGCAGGAAGCGGATCGTCACCTTGTGGCCGGTGGCGGATTCTCCATGGTCGTCCCGGACGAGTCGCTGGCCAAAGACCCGTTGCGCTCGCTCGATCTGGGTCTGGTCGATGGTGGCGCTGACCTCTATCGCGTACTTGTGTTCCCACTGGTCAATGAGCGCTGCGGCGACGGTGGCCAGGGTCTGGCTCTCGCGGATCCGTCGTGGCTGGTCGACTTCATTCCACGTCGTGATCCGTTCGAGTCGGTACATCCGTGGCACTCGGGCACAGTCGGCGACGAGATACCAGATGCCGGCCTTGGCGAACAGCCCGTAGGGATCCACGACCAGGTCGCGCGGGCATGATTCGCGTGGGCTGTCGTACTCGATCCGCAGTCGGCGGCCTCGCCGCACTGCGCCGATCAGCGAAGCCGGAGTCGTGCCGGAAGCTCGTGCCTGGAGCCAGGGGCGGCTGTCCACGTGCACTACGTCGGTGAGCGGCAGGAGCTCATGAACTCGACGTGGCTGCGTAGCCATGATCTTGGAGAGCGCGCGCCGGCTTTCGACCGATGCGTTGAGCTCCGCACGTTGCTTCTCGTCCAGCCCAGTGAGCGACAGATGATCACGCTCGTCCGGCGTGAGTCGTGTGAGATCGAGCCCGGACCCGGGCAGCATGGTCACGCCTCCGAGGCGGCCCCGGTGTGCGGTCACCGGCAGTCCGGCGTCGCGGAGCCAGTTCAGGTCCCGGGTGATGGTTCGAAGGGACACCCCGAGCGCCGAGGCAAGTTCCTGTGTGGTCACGGCATCCCTCGATCCGAGGAGCAGCATCAGGGTGAAAAAGCGGTCTGGGGTCACACGCCAAGTCTTTTCAGGAATTGCGACACGATGCGGCGCATATTCGGATCAGGCTGGTGGATGCGTACCTACGACCTGTGAGAAGGACAACCATGACCGCATCCGTCGTGTCCATCGTCTATGTGAACGACGCTCCCGCCGCAGCTCGTTTCTACGGCGGCCTCCTCGGCATGAGCCCTTCGTTCGAGACTCCGGGATACATCACCTTCGACCTCGGGCCGGGCGCTGACCTCGCTCTGTGGTCTGGCCAGTTCGAGGATCTGTCACCGGACGTCCCGCGTACCAGTGAGGTTTGCCTGGCCGTCGGCGGTGGGCCCGACGAGATCAACGCGATCTTCAAGCAGTGGCAGTCCAAGGGCGTCACGATCCTGCACGAGCCTCATGATGCGGGGTTCGGGCTGACCTTCCTCGCAGCCGATCCTGACGGGAACCGTATCCGCGTCGCACCGCGGGACTGAAAGTCCACAACGCGGCAGGCGCCCACCGCAGGTGTTGCGCCTGCCGTCGTCTGACTTCGAGAGGACGACGAGTGCCCCACGCGAACGCGCCCCTGAGCGTCGAGGGCCGTAGGCGGCTCGTGAAGCGGTGCCAGACACGTCCCGCCGCGAGCACAAGTGGTCCGCGCAACGGATCACCGACGAACTTGTGAGCATCGGTTTCGTGATCGACCGGCGGACTGTCAGCCGACACCTGCCCCGGCTCGGCCTCGGCAGACGCCGCTTCATCGCCCCAAGTCCTCCACGCCCGCGAGTTCACCAGCGAGGACGCCCGGTCCGCCGCGATCGCAGTTAGTTCGCGTCGTCGCCGGTGGTCCGGCCGCGCCGTGCCTCGTCGAGGCGGCCGACCGCCTGCTCGCTCCATGTCCGGAGGGCTGACGCCTGCTCGGGGGTCAGCGAGTCGAGGAAGTGGCGACGGATGTTGCCGCCGTGCACCAGGGTGGCGTTCTGGGCGGCGCGGCGGCCTTCGGCGGTCAGCCCGATCCCCGCGCGGCGGCCGTCGGCCCCGTACTGGCTGCGTTTGACGAAACCGCGCTTCTCCATACGCGTCAGCTGATGTGAGACGCGGCCCTTGTCCCAGTCGAGCGACTCGGAGAGCTCGCCAACACGCATCTCGCGGCCGGCTGCCCGCCACAGCGTCACCAGCACACTGAACTCGGCCTTGGAGATGTCGCAGTCACGTTGCAGACCACGCTCCAGCTCCCTGGTGAGCAGGCGTTGCGCGCGCATCCAGGCGTTCCAGAACTCCCACTCCTCGGGATCCAGCGATCGCGTCTCCGTCATGTCGCCGAGCATAGCGCGACCAGCAGAGTTGTCACTTCAACTCCGTCAGATCTAGAGTTGACGCGACAACTCTCCCGGAGGGAAGACCATGCCGCTGCGCATCGCACTCATCCTCGGAAGCACCCGCCCCGGACGCCGGGGCGACCAGATCGCCGCCTGGGCGCTGGAAGCCGCCCGTGCCCACGGCGGCGCCGACTACGAACTCGTCGACCTCGCCGACCACGACCTCGGCAACCTGGACGAGCCCGGAAACCCCAATTTCCAGCAGTACCAGCACGACCACACCCGCACCTGGGGCGCGCTCATCGACAGCTTCGACGGCTACGTGTTCCTCGTCCCCGAGTACAACCACTCCTACCCCGGAGCCCTCAAGAACGCCCTGGACTACGTCTACCGGGAGTGGAACGACAAGGCCGCCGGAATCATCAGCTACGGCGGCTGGGTCGCCGGGGCCCGAGCCGCCGAGGCGCTGCGGCTGGTCCTCGCCGAACTCCAGGTGGCCACGGTCCGTGCCCAGCCCACCATCTCGACACACCCCTCGTTCCGCACCGGCACCTTCGTCCCCCAGGACGGCCTCGGCGCCGCCGTGGACGGGATGCTCGACCAGGTGATCGCCTGGTCCGGCGCCCTGCGCGGGGTGCGTGAGGCCAGGGCACAGACGTCCGCGGCCGCATGAGGCCCGGTTCGTGGCCGCTCACGTGCGGGGACGTGGCGGGCTGACGGACACCGCCCGACAGGCCGGTGACCCGCTACCGGGCCGGAATGGGTGGGCGACGGTGTGAGCCCAGCCGTATCGGCCGCCTGTCCGGGTGAGACCGCGTCCGCCGAACGGCCCACTTGAACGGCTTTCGAGCAGGCCGGGACGCCCCTCCCGCTTACCGTCCCCGGGAACCCCTCGTCCCGAGCATCCCGGAGGTCGGCAATGGCGACACTGGAGCCGCGGTCTCGCCGCTCAGGCAAACGGATCCGTCGCGCTGTCGGGGCCTGCGTCCTCGCCGCGGGGTGTGTCGTCGCGAGCTGCCTGCCCACGGCGGCGGCAAGTCCCCACGGGCCCACCTCCCGTCCGTGCGCGACGAAACCCTTCCCGCCGTCGCAGAGCACTCCGCCCCCGGTCCTCTCGGGCAGCGACGTGTGGAGTTTCGTCTCCAGGCCGGACCTTCACCCCATGCGGGTGACCGTGACCGCGAACCGACCGGGGACGGCGCGCGGAGGCATCTTCGTGGGCCCGTTCAGCGCGGACAGGATGATCGGCCAGACCGGGGCGCTGATCAACGACAACTCCGGTGATCCGGTCTGGTTCCGCCCGCTCCCCTCCACCAACCTCCAGAACGCCGACTTCAAGGTCCAGACGTACTACGACGCCCGCAGCGGCCAGGGGCAGCCGGTGCTGACCTGGTGGCAGGGCAGCCTCGCCCTGCCACCGTGGTACACGAACCTGCCGGCGGGCTCCCCGGAACCGGGCGGGTGCTACTACATCTACGACCGGCACTACCGCCTGCTCAGGACGGTCTTCGCGCAGCACGGCTACTACCCGGACGAGCACGAGTTCACCCTGACCCGCAGGGGTACCGCGCTGTTCATCGCGTCCAGGCCCGTGCCCGTGGACCTCACGCCCTACGGAGGACCGAAGAACGGCTCCATCGAGAACAGCGAGATCCAGGAGGTCGACCTCGCCACGGGCCGACTGCTCTTCTCCTGGAACGCGCTGGACCACCTCGACCCCGCGGATTCCGAGGAGCCGGTCTCCAGCGCGTCGTCGTCCGACGGGGTGTGGGACGCCTTTCACATCAACTCCGTCGACGAGGGCCCCGACGGCCGGCTGCTGATCTCGGCCCGGAACATGTGGGCGGTCTACGACGTCGCCAAGGCATCCGGGCGGATCCGCTACCAGATCGGAGGGAAGAGGAGCGACTTCACCTTCGGCCCCGGCGCGGACTTCTACTGGCAGCACGATGCCCGGTACCGGCCGGGAAACCGGATCAGCATGTTCGACGACGGCTGCTGCGACCTGCCCGACGGCGCCCCCGAACAGGTCTCGCACGGCCTGGTCCTCAACCTCGACTTCCGCCGCCGGAAGGCGACCGTGGACAGGACGTACTACCACCAGCCGCCGCTGGAGTCACCGACCCAGGGAAACACCCAGGCCCTTCCCAACGGCGACGCGTTCGTCGGATGGGGCCAGAGCCCGTACTACTCCGAGTACGCGGGCGAGGGGAACACCCAGGAAAACCCCTCGCGGAACCTGCTCTACGACGCGCGGCTGCCGGGCGCCGACATCTCGTACCGAGCCTTCCGGAACGAATGGACCGGCACCCCGTACTACCCCCCGGACGCCGCGGCACGGACCCGCGGCGCAGGGAGCGTCGTCTACGCCTCCTGGAACGGTTCGACCCAGACCAGGGCGTGGCGGGTACTCGCCGGGGCCGGCCCCCGCTCGCTGTCGGTCGTGGTCCGGCACGCCCCACGCTCCGGGTTCGAGACAGCCGTCACCACGAAGGCCCGCGGACCGTATTTCCGGGTGGAGGCACTGAACGCGCAGGGCAGAGTGCTCGGCACGTCCCGCGTGGTGAGGGTGAGAGCGCCGCGGCACGACTGACCGGAGCCGGCGGCGCCCCGGCACCGTCCTGGCCCGGGCCGGCACCCTCTACGCGCCCCGGTGACACCGGCACCCTCTTCGTGCCCCGGTGTCACCGGCCCTGCCTCGGGGCGGACTCCGCCGCCTGGGTACGGTCCTTGGGGCCCGGCGTCGCCACGGCCGGGATGACGCCGAGCGCTCGGGGTCAGGACGTGTAACGCCGGTCCGCCAGGGACTGCGGACGGTCGGTGGGGGCCCAGGGCTGCTGCTGGGGCGCGGGGAGGCCCGGGGCCGAGGGACCCGTGGCGGTCCGGTCGCGTCGGCCGCCGCCCACCACCTCGGGGTCGAACATGACGATCGCCGCGGCCAGGATCAGGGCTGCCACCGGGCCGGCCAGCATGACCAGCAGGAAGGCCAGCAGGCTCGTCGAGGACTGGCCGGCCGCCTGCGCCTGCACGACGTGGACGCTCACCCCGGCCATGCCGGTGTAGTGCATGGCCGAGACGGCCGCGCCCATCACCAGGCTGGCGCCGACGGTCGCCCAGACCGCGCTGATCGACACCGCCGCCCAGAGCGCGGCGGTCGCGGCGACCACGGCGATCACCACGGAGAGGACGACGACCGTGGTGTCGTAGTGCACGGTGCCGCCGGTGTTCATCGCGGTCATGCCGAGGTAGTGCATCGCCGCCACGCCGAGACCGGTGAGGACGCCCGCGGTGCCCAGGGTGACGGGGCCCGAACCCCGGTAGCCGACCAGGAAGACGCCGAGCGCGACCACCGCGACGCAGACGCCGAGGCTCAGCACCGTCCGGCCGGCGTCGTAGCTCACCAGGGCGCCGTCCACGCTGAAGCCGATCATCGCGATGAAGTGCATGGCCCAGATGCCGCAGCCGAGGGACACCGCGCCCAGAGCAAGCCAGCCGAATCGTTTCTCCTCGCGCCCGCGACCGATCGAGCGGGTCGTACAGCGCAGGGCCAGCACGGCGCCCAGACATGCCATGAGGTAGGCGGCTATCGGAGTTACCAGGCCATAGTGGAACTCGGACACATCAGCGGTCATCGCGGCAGCTTTCTTCGCGCGAAACGGGGACGGCGACGACTCCCGCCGGGGAAACGGGAGTCGGCCAGAAGGGGAAAGACGCGGGGACGGGGACGGCTGGAACCAGCCACCTGGCTGATTTCTTCACCATTCAAACACGACTTGAGCACACCGTGTCCACCCCTGTACCGCCCGCGACCGAATCGCAACAACGCCTGTGCTCATGGCATGTGTGCCACCCCGCCTACTTCGGCGTCACCAGCCGTGCCTCGTACGCGAACACCGCCGCCTGGGTACGGTCCCTGAGGCCCAGCTTCACCAGGATCCGGCTGACGTGGGTCTTGATGGTCGACTCGGCCACCACCAGACGCTCCGCCATCTCCGCGTTGGACAGGCCCTGGGCGATGAGGACCAGGACCTCCGTCTCCCGGTCGGTGAGGTCGCCGTAGGCCGCGTGGGCCGTGGGCATCAGGCGCGGGGTGTCGGAGAGTTTGGAGAACTCCGTGATCAGGCGCCTGGTGACCGAGGGGGCCAGCAGCGCCTCGCCGGCCGCCACCACCCGGACGCCGTCGGCGAGCTGGCGGGCCGAGGCGTCCTTGAGCAGGAAGCCGGAGGCTCCGGCGCGCAGGGCCTGGTAGACGTACTCGTCGAGGTCGAAGGTGGTCAGGACGAGGACCTTGGCCGTGGTGTCGGCGGCGACTATCTCGCGGGTCGCCTCGATACCGTTCAGCTCGGGCATGCGGATGTCCATCAGGACCACGTCGGGGGCGAGTTCACGGACGCGTTCCACCGCCTGACGGCCGTTGACCGCCTCACCGACGACCTCGATGTCCGGCATCGCGTTCAGCAGGACCGAGAAGCCCTCGCGCACCATCATCTGGTCGTCGGCGATCAGTACACGGATGGTGCCGATGCTCATGCGTCACCTTCGCGGGCGGTGGCGACGGGCAGGAAGACCGTCACCTCGTAGCCTCCCTCGGACGTCGGGGCCGCCGTCATCTCGCCGTTCAGCATGGAGACCCGCTCGCGCATGCCGGTGATGCCGTGGCCGGCGCCCGGGGACGGCTTGATGAGGGCGGGCCGCGGCGGCGGGCCGTTGACCACCCGCAGGCCCAGGCCGCCGATGACGTAGCCGATCTCGACGCGGGCGCTCGCTCCCGGCGCATGGCGCAGGGTGTTGCTCAGCGCCTCCTGCACGATCCGGTAGGCCGACAGCTCGACGCCCTGCGGGAGTTCACGCACCGCGCCGGTCACCCCCTTGTCGACGGTCAGCCCCGCCTGCCGCACGTTGTCGAGCAGCCCGTCCAGCTCGGCGAGGGTGGGCTGCGGGGCGTCCGGCGCCTCGTAGTCCTCGGCACGGACCACGCCCAGCACACGGCGCAGTTCGGTGAGCGCCGCCACCGCGTTCTCCCGGATCGTGACGAACGCCTTCTCCAACTCCGGCGGCGGGTTCTCCACCCGGTAGGGGGCGGCTTCCGCCTGGATGGCGACGACGGACATGTGGTGGGCGACCACGTCGTGCAGTTCGCGGGCGATCGTCGTGCGCTCTTCGAGGAGCGTGCGCCGGGAACGCTCGTGCGCCGTCTGCGTCTGCTGCGCGGTCACCGTCTGCTCGGCCTCCCTGCGGATCTGCCGGACGGTGACGGCCAGCAGGGCTATCGCGGAGAGGACCAGCATCGAGCCGACGTCGTTGTCGTAGTGGCCCGCGCCCAGGGTCGAGACGGTCGTGAAACCGTAGAACGCGGTGATCGCCCACATCCAGGCCGCCGTGCGCGGACGGGTGCGGACCGCGACGACCGCGAGCACCACCAGGTGGGAGAGGAAGCTGCCCGACGTCCACGGCCAGTCGTCCCAGGAGCTGCTCAGCAGGGAGCCGGCCCAGCTCGCCGCGAGCGACAGCCAGAAGGCGGCGACCGGACGCGCCAGCGTGAGCAGCACCGGTGCCACCACCAGCAGGCCGGACAGCAGGCCCCCGGGCGATCCCACCGGGCGGTCCGCGACGGTCACCAGCAGCGCCACCGCGCCGGCCGCGGCCACCACGAGATGCGGGGTCCAGGCCGCGTACTCCCGCCACCGGACGGGGAGACGGCGGACGAATGAGCGGTCGATGCTCATCGGGGGCAGCGGCCGGTAGGCGAAGGCGTCCTTGAACAGGTCCTGCCGCAACCTGCCCAGGGCGTCCAGCACCGCCCGGACCTCCGGGCTGCGCGGCTTGTACGGTTCGAACGCGCCGTCCGGCGGCTGCGGCGGCATCGGCTGCATCGGCTGCGAAGGGGTCGTCTCGGTCACGTACCCGACCGTAGGCGCAGGCGTGGGCAGCCGTCGTCACCAGTGAGGCGGGTCCTCGGGCGTCCTTCTCAGGTACTACGGGTACGCCGGGGAGGGGCGGGAGTTCTCCGGTCAGTAACCGGAGGGACGTACCAGCCCGGACTCGTAGGCGAACACCGCGGCCTGGGTGCGGTCCCTGAGGCCCAGCTTCACCAGGATCCGGCCCACATGCGTCTTCACGGTCTGCTCGGCGACGACCAGCCGCTCGGCGATCTCCGCGTTCGACAGGCCCTGCGCGATCAGGGTGAGGACCTCCGTCTCGCGCTCGGTCAGCTCGCCGACGCGCGCCTTCAGCGGGGCGCGCACCCCGCCCCCGTCCAGCTGGGAGAACTGGGTGATCAGCCGCCGGGTGATGCCGGGCGCGAGCAGCGCGTCGCCGGCCGCCACCACCCGGACCGCCTCGGCGAGTTTGTCCGCGGACGCGTCCTTGAGCAGGAACCCGGAGGCGCCGGAGCGCAGCGCCTCGTACACGTACTCGTCCAGGTCGAAGGTGGTGAGCACCAGCACCTTGATGTGCGGGCGTTCACCGACGATCCGGCGGGTGGCCTCGATGCCGCCCAGTTCGGGCATGCGGATGTCCATCAGGACGACGTCCGGGGCGAGTTCGGCGACCTTGGCCACCGCGTCGAGACCGTCCACCGCTTGGCCGACCACCTCGATGCCGGGCTGGGCGTTCAGCAGGACGGTGAAGCCCTGCCGGACCATCTGCTGTTCTCTGGGGCGAGAAGCAGTGTGGTGTGACGTGACATGGGAAGGGTTCGTTGATCGCCTGAGACTCGTTCTCGGGGGGTGTGGCTCTGTGGCGGGTTGTTGTATCGGTCTCACGTCAATGGAGTTGCGCATGCGGGCGTTTCCCGTGGATCTGCCTTCGGGCACGCGGTACTGGACTGTTCTCGACGATGAGTTCCAGGTGGTCCCTGTCGCGGATCAGTGGCTGCGGTTTCTTCGCTTCGGTCGGAGCCGGGCGGAGTTGACGACGCGGTCGTACGCCGGAGGGGCAGCGTTCTACTTCCGCTGGTGCCAGGCGACCGGGCGGGAGTGGGCGGAGGCGGCCCGGGACATGGGGCTGTTCATGGTGTGGCTGCGCTACACCCCGCCCCGCCTGGACGAGGAGTCGGGGACGGTGGTGTGCGGCCCGGGGATGCGGCCGGTCCGGGGCGAGCGGCGGGTCAACGGCGTGCTCGCCGCAGTGCGGGGGCTGCTGTCGTACGCGGTCTCGGTGGACGCGGCGCCCCGGTCGGTGCTGGGGCAGATCTACGAGCTCGCGGACAGCCGGGACCTTCCGGAGGAGGCCAAGGGCGAGGACACCGGCCTGTACTACCGGCTGCGGGCACGGCACCGGCTGCAGGAGCCGCAGGCGGATGTAGACCGGGCCTCGGACGAGGAACTCGTGGCGATGTTTTTTGCCTGCCGCAGCGCCCGCGACCGGCTGATCGTGCTGTTGCACGCCCGGGTGGGACTGCGCCGCGGCCAGGTCGCCGGCCTGCGACGCAACGACTGTCACTTGCTGCCCGACTCACGGCATCTGGGTTGCGACCACAAGGGCGCCCACGTGCATGTCCGGCGGCGGAGCAACACGAACCGGGCCTGGTCGAAGTCGAAGAAGGAGTGGATCCAGCCCCTGGACTTCCTCGTCGTCCAGGGCTTCGACCAGTACCTGGACGAGCGGTACGAGATCCTTGGTGCGGGCGGCAGTGACTTCCTGCTGGTGAACCTGTTCCGCGAGCCGGTGGGGGCGCCGATGCCGCCGGAGGCGATGGGTGAGCTGTTTGAGCGGCTGGGCCGGCGGGCGAGGCTGTCACGGAAAGTGCCCCCGCACATGGCCCGGCGGGCGTTCGGCAGCAACGTCGCGGACGCCGGCGGGTCATGGGATGAGGTGCAGATGCTCTTGGGCCAGTCCCATCCGTCATCCGCCGTGCCGTACCTGATTCCGAACCGCGACCGTCTGCGCGAAGCGATCCAGCGGGTGCCTTCACCACGGGAACTGACCGGGCGAGGGGAACAGTGATGGCCCTGGCTCCTCTGGCCGCCACGGGGCAGGCGGAGGACATCCGCACCCGGGAGATCGTCGCAGCCCTGGATCCCGAATTCCTCCAGCTCGTGCGGTGGGACTGGGACCTGCGGGTGATCTTCTATCCGAAGAACCACCCGGTGCTGGGCATGCCGGATTGCAGCGTGAACGGCTGCGTGCGCGGCGCCCGGTTCGGCCGACCCCTGTGCATGGGCTGCGAGCTCCTTTGGAAGGATTCGGGGCAGAGCTTCGAGGACTTCATCAAGGTCGCCAAGGGCCGCATGCTCGGCGTGCGCCAGCAGCCATGCCGGGTGCCCGACTGCCAACGCCCGTGGAAGACATCGACCGTGGCGCTGTGCGATGCGCACCACCGCCAGCGCGTGGACACGCTCAAGCTGCCCCTCGAGGAGTTCCTGCGCCACCCCGCAGTCAAGCCCCGGGAGAGCCTGGGCGAGTGCGAGGTCGAAGTCTGTTACCGGCAGCGCCAGTATGCGCGAGCACGCTACTGCCAGGCCCACCACCTGCGGTGGAAGGCCGCCCGGCGGCGAGGGGAAACGACGGACGAGGAAGCATGGCGGCGGACTGAGTCGGCGGTTAACGCAAACCGGGAGGTCAACCTGCGGGGGCTTCCGGAGAGGGTGGTCGCGGAGATCCTTTACGGTCTGCAGGCCCGCACCGAGACAGGCTCCAAGACCTGGGACCACTTCCTGCGCCCGTTGTGCGACCATCTGCGTGCCGACGGTGCACAGAGCCTGGAAGTGTTCGCCGACCCGGCGAAGTTCGAGAGTCTCACGCGTACCAAGGGGATGCGCAGCGTGGTGCGCACGACGCTGGTCTGGCTGACCCGGCTGGGGGCCACCCCGGAGTCGGAACGCCACAAGGACGTCTGGGACCTGCATGTCTTCACCGGCCATGGCGGCACGCTGGACTTCACCGGTATCTCGCAGAGCTGCCTGCGGGAGGCGGTGAAGATCTGGGCCTATGACGATCTGCCGCGTCGGCGGGGCGCCCGGCCCCACACCGCGGTGCAGCCGTACGTGGCGGCCATGACCCGGCTGTCGGAGAGCCTGCGGCTGCAGCGCCAGGATGGCGGCGAGAAACCGGCCGTGCTGCACCGCGGCGATATTGTCGCCTTCTGCAACCGGCTGGCCTTCCTGGCGGAGAACGGCACCATCAGCGCGCGCACCCGCAGCCACATGGTGCGCGACGTGGCCTTGGTACTCACCCGGATCCGCACCCTGGGCCTGACCCACCCGGGTCAGGTGATGGAAGGACTGCCCGCGGACTTTCGGCTGCAACGGGAGGACACCCCGGACGAACCGGAGGACACCGAGGCCGGCAAGGACCTCCCCGATGCGGTGATGCGCCAGTTGTGCGACAACCTCGACGTGCTGGAGCAGACGGCCGGGCGCGAGGTACGGGTGGGCACCGAGCTTCTGATGGACACCGGACGGCGCCCGGAGGAGATCCGTGAGCTGCCGCTGGACTGCCTGGCACAGGACCCGGACGGCTCGCCCGTCCTGGTCTACGACAACTTCAAGTCCTACCGCCTGGGGCGTCGCCTGCCGATCGGCAAGGCCACCGCGGCCGTCATCACCGGCCAGCAAGAGCGCGTCCGCACGTTGTTCCCGCACACTCCGGTCAGCGAGCTGAAACTGCTGCCGGCTGCGAGGAAGAACCCGCGCGGCACCAAGGCGATCTACTCGATCTCGGAAGGCCACCGCACCTGGGTCGATTCCCTGCCCGACTTCCTGGTCCCCGTCACCGTGGAAGAAGCAGGAGAGCCGGTCACGCGCCTGCTGCCGTTCGACAAGAGCCGTATCTTCCCCTACGCCTACCGGCACACCTACGCCCAGCGGCATGCCGATGCCGGCGTGGCCCCGGACGTGCTCAAAGAGCTGATGGACCACACCGACCTCAAGGTCACGCAGAACTACTACCGGGTCAGCCAGGAGCGGAGGCGTGAGGCCGTGGACCGGGTGGTGGCCCTCCAGTTCGACCGTCACGGCACCCGGGTCTGGCGCCAGGCGCAGTCGCTGCTGGACTCCGAGCACGTCCGGCGCGCGATCGGCGAGGTCAGCGTCCCCTACGGCGTGTGTCAGGAGCCGTCGAACGTCGCGGCCGGCGGACAGAGCTGCCCCATCCGGTTCCGCTGTGTCGGCTGCGATCACTTCCGCACCGATGTCTCCTACCTCCCCGAACTTCAGGCATACCTCGCCGACCTGCTACGCAGCCGTGAACGGCTGAGGTCCGCCTTCGAGGCGGACGACTGGGCACGCAGCGAGGCCATGCCCTCGGACGAGGAAATCCGCCGGGTGCGACGGCTGATCGCCCGGGTCAAGGCCGACCTCGGTGACCTGAGCGTCGAAGAACAGGCACAGATCGAGGAAGCCGTTGCCGTGGTCCGCCGCAGCCGGACCGTGCTGCTCAGCATGCCCCGCATCGGCCAGCCCCTTCCCGACGTCCGCCCCCGGAGGTCGGCATGAGCACGCTGCGCCAAGGCCGCCAGGACGGCACCGACCGCCGACGCCAGCGGGTGACCAGGGCCCTCAAGGCGGCGTCCCAGAGCGGTTCGCCCATCAGCGTCTCCGGCATCGCCCGGCAGGCCGGGGTGGACCGCACCTTCCTCTACCGCCACCGAGACCTGCTCGCCCTAGTTCACGCCGCCGAACTCGAACCCGCCGCTCACGACCCGGCGGGCGCCACCCCGGTCAGCCGGGCCTCGCTGCAAGCCGACCTGGCCAACGCCCAGGCCCGCAACACCCGGCTCGTCGCCCGTATCCAGCAGATGGAGAAGCGCCTGTCCGAGGCGCTGGGGGAACAGGTCTGGCACGAGTCCGGCCTCGGCGCCCCCGCTGACATCGAGGAACTTCAACGGACGATCACCCGCCTGGAACAACAAACCGTCGATCTGACCGCCTCACTGGAGGACACCCGGGCTGACCTCGATGCCGCACGGGCAGCAAACCGTGACCTGACCCGAGCCCTGAATCAACGCGGCTGAGGTCGTGACAGGGGCTGAGCAGGCGAGTTCCTGCGCCTCAGCCGGTGCCGGGACCGGCGTCCCGGACCGGCTGGGGCTCCACCCGCTCAGCCGAGTTCCACAAGTTCTGATAGCGGGTCCGGTATGCGCGCATGATTTCCGCGTCCGGGGTGACGATCGCCGTCTGGTGGCGCCCGACACCCGTGAGGGATGATCCGAGCAAGCGAACCGTCCCGTCCTCGGCAATCAAGCACCGATTGTGGGCGATCACGAAATTCCCCAGGTGGGGCGGGTTCCGCGTCACGTTATTCCCCACCCCCGCGGTCACGTAATTCCCCATGGGGACGACGGGTGGCGGGGGTCATAGTCCTGGCCGTCGAGACGACGGACGCTTCCTCGATCAGTGGTTCGAGGTCGAGGGAAGCGCGCGATGGCGAGGAGAACGTTCAACGTGGTCGATGTGACCGAGATCTACGTCCACTGGTATGCGGGCCGTTCCAAGAGCGAGCTGGCCGCGTCGCTGGGAGTGGACCGCAAGACGATCAGGAAGTACCTGGCCCCTGCGGAGGCCGCAGGGATGACCCCGGGCGGCCCGGCGATGACCGGGCAGGACTGGGCCGGGCTGATCAAGGGCTGGTTCCCCGAGCTCGCCGACAGGCGGTTGCGGCAGGTGACCTGGCCGGAGATCGACAAGCACGGTGATTACATCAAGAGCCTGCTGGGGACGGTGACCGTCTCCACGATCCACCAACGGCTGCGGGACGAGCACGGGCTGACCGTGTCGGTGTCGAGTCTGCGGCGGTGGATAGCGGCGACACTGCCCGAGGAGACCAGAAAGGTCGCAAGTCACCGTCCTGCGCGACGAGGTCGAGCCGGGCCTGGAGGCTCAGATCGACCTGCTGTGCGCCGAGGTTGCCGTGACGGTGACTGTGCTGATGCCGACCGGGCTTGCCTGCGTGCAGGGGTGGGCTCCTCCTGGCAGGAGGAGCCCACTTCGGGGGATGCGTGAGGGGTTATTCGGTGCGCAGGCCTTCCGGGCGCATCATGCGCAGCAGCGGCGGCAGGCTGACCAGCGTGACCACGCCGACCACGGCCGCGCCCACGCCGGTCATGGTCAGGACGCTCGCCCAGTCCATGGCCACCGGTGTGCGGGTCATCTTCAGCAGCACCGAGCCGAGGGTGATACCCACCGTTGTGGCCAGTACGAGGCCGAGTCCGACCGGGAGGGCCGTCTGCCACAGCAGCGACAGGCTCAGCGTGCGGCGCCGGGTGCCGAAGGCGACCAGCGCGGAGAGCAGCTTCCTGCGCTCGCGCAGCTGCTCCAGTTGGGAGACCAGCAGACTGGCGCCGATCAGTGCCAGCACGAAGGCGGAGCCGACGAACAGGCCGGTGCGGATGGAGGTGTACTTGACGTCCTCCTGGGTCGCCGACCAGCTGTAGGTGTGTGCCAGGGGGTCGATCCGGGCGACGGTGTTGCGTATGTACTCCCGTGAGTCCGGCACCGACGGGTCCAGACGCAGGTAGACCCCGTCCGAGAACAACGCGGGCGCGGCCTTGGCGGGCAGGGCGGCGGGGGTGACCAGCAGACTGTTGGCGTCCTGCAGTGAGTCCTTGCGTGCGTCCACCACGCGCACGTTCGCCGGAACGGTCCAGGGAACTTCGATGCCGCGTTCGGTGGCGTCGCCGTACGACGGGTCGATGTAGAGCTGCCGGCCGGGCTTCACCACGGCGATTTCGTCGGCGTTGCCGGTCGAGGTGTAGCCGCTCCTCGTCCGCGTGACGAACACGTCGCCGTCCTTGCAGGAGGGCAGCGTGGCGAGTTCGCGCAGTGCGGTGCAGTTGCCCACGGTCAGGCCGTTGGTGTTCTCCGGGTCGCGACGCGCGTCCCCGTACTGCGAGCTGGCCAGGGCCACCGCGGCCCGTACCCCCTTGGTGCCGGTGAATCGGCGCTCGACACCGGACAGCGGCTTGCGGTCGCTGAAGTCGACCTGCATCTGGACCCGGCTGGGGTCCTTGCCGGTGGCCTTGGTGTACTGGCTCTGCGTTCCCGTGAACAGCATCTGCAGGGCGATGGCTCCCGCCACGGCGACGGCGATGCCGTTGACCATGCGTGCGGCGGTTCCGCTGCTCAGCTGCAGCCGCCGTACCGCGAGTTGCCAGGACAGCGTTCCCTTGCCGAGGCGGACGACGACCGCCTCCACGACCCAGGGGAGCAGCGCGGTGATGCCGATCAGCAGCAGCAACACGCCGCCGATGACGAGGTACTGGTTGAAGTCGCCGTTCTTGCGGCCCTTGCCGATCATCGGGTAGAGCATCACGAGGCCGGCGAGCGGCGGCAGCAGCCGCCACCACAGCCGGCGAGGGCGCTGCTTGGCCGCGCGTACGACGCCAAGCGGTTCCACCACCACGCCGCGCATCGCGAGCAGCGTGACGAGTACGGCGGCGACCGGCACCGCAACCGCGACCAGCGCGGCGAGCACGGGGGAGGGATCGAGGTAGCTGGGCCAGACGCTCACGCCCAGCACCTCGGTGGAGCCCAGCGTCTGACGGCCCAGGAGGAAGAAGCCGGTGCCGACGGCCAGGCCGAGCAGGGCTCCGGCGAGTGCTTCGCCCGCCGCGATCCGCCGGGTCATGTGGCTGTCCGAGCCGACCAGGCGCAGCGCGGCCAGCCGGCGGTCGCGGCGCTCGCCGCCGAAGCGGACGGCGGCGGCGATGAACACGGCGACCGGGGTCAGCAGCACCACGAACACGACCAGGATCATGAGCAGCAGCACCGGGTCGGTCTTCTCCGGTGTCGCGTCCGGCCTGCCGTACCCGGTCAGCCGGTGCACCGGGGAGACGTCCGTGAGTTTCAGCCCCGAGGCGCCCGCGTAGTAGGCCAGTTCGTGGGATCCGATGAGTCCGCTCTCGCCGATCGTGCCAGTGATCTTGTAGGGCAACCGCTCCCGCAGCAGCTTGACACCGTCCGAGGCAAGCAGGTCCTTGAGCGCGGGGGAGACCACCATCTCGCCCTCGCCGGGGAAGCTGTCGACCCCCGGGGGCAGCGGCGCCCGCTTGCCCTCGGGTACGACGAGCCGGCCGCGGATGTCGTCGTCGTGCCAGGTGGTGTCGGTGTCGGCGATCAGGAAGGTGTTGTCGGCCTTCGGCGGAACCTTGTCGGAGTACGTGTAGTCGAAGCGGGCGTCCTCCACCTTGTCGCGGGAGGCGAACACGTTGGGCAGGGCGGTGCACAGCAGGAGCAGTGCCACGCCGAGGCCGACGCCGACGGCGGTGAGCGTCATCCGAACCCAGCCCTCGCGTCCGCCGGTGACGGCGAAGCGGGCCCCCATGGCCAGGTCTCTGGCCCACTGGCGAGGACTCATACGGCGCGCTCCATGTCGCGGGACTTGCCGTCGCGGACGACGATCTCGCGGTCGGAGTAGGCGGCCACGCGTGTCTCGTGGGTGACGAGGACGACGGCGGCGTTGGTCGAGCGGGCCGCTTCGGTCAGCAGTTCCATCACGCGTTCGCCGTTGGTGGAGTCGAGCGCGCCGGTGGGTTCGTCGGCGAACAGCAGGCGCGGCCCGGTGACCAGCGCGCGGGCCACGGCAACGCGCTGGCCCTGGCCGCCGGAGACCTCGCCGGGACGCTTGGCCTTGAGGCCGTCGACCTCCAGGCGCTCCATCCAGCTGAGCGCGGTCCGCTCGGCGTTTTTGCGGGGCGTGCCGTTCAGCCGCAGCGGCAGGGCGACGTTCTCCACACAGGTCAGCTCGGGCACCAGCTGACCGAACTGGAACACGAACCCGAACTCGGAGCGGCGCAGCGCGCTGCGCTGGGCATCGCTCATCGTCGTCAGTTCGCGCCCGTGGTAGGTGATCGACCCGGAGTCGGGCGGCACGATTCCCGCGAGGCAGTGCAGCAGCGTGGACTTGCCGGACCCGGAGGGGCCCATGATGGCGACGACCTCGCCGGGGTGTATGGAGAACTCGGCGCCGTCCAGCGCGTGCGTCGGGCCGTACGCCTTGTGCAGGTCGTGCGCGGTGAGCAGGGAACCGGGGGGAGAGGTCGTCATCGGGTTACAGCCTCACGGAGTTTGTCGAGTCGGGCGGTGGTCAGTTCAAGCCAGCGCAGGTCGGCTTCCAGGTGGAACAGGGCGTGGTCGCAGATCATTTGATCCGCTAGGTCACCCTTGTGCTTGCGGTCGGTGAGGATCCGCATGCTGCGCAGATGTTCGGAGCGCTGGGTGTCGAGGATCTCGGTGGCGTCGCGCCGGGTGAGCAGGGCGAGGACGACCTTGGTGTAGAGGGTCGACTGGAGGTATTCCTCCGGCTTCTCCGGGGTCGCCAGCCAGCGCTCTACGTCGGTGATGCCGGCGTCGGTGATCGCGTAGCGTTTGCGCTCGGGACCGCCGCCCGCCTCGATCCCGTCGACGTCGACAAGACCGTTCTTCAGCAGCCGGGACATCGTCGAGTAGACCTGGCCGTAGTGCAGCGGCCGGTCGTGACCGAACTTCTCGTCGAAGGCCCGCTTGAGGTCGTAGCCGTGGCGCGGGCCGGCCTCCAGGATTCCCAAGAGGGTGTGACCGATAGACATGACCTACACTATACGCACCGCGTATACACGACATGTATACACCGAGTGTGCAGGTCGTGGCGGGGCGTACGACAGTGCAGGTGAGGGAGCCGGAATGTCGATCGTCACAGTTCCGAAACAGGCGGTCATCGCCAGTGGCGCTCGGCTAGGGCGTGTTGCGAAGGTGCTGGTCGCAGCCACTCGTTGATGGCTACGACCAGCACGGTCGCCTCGTAGCGGACGGCGAGTTTCTCGTACCTCGTCGCCACCGCGCGGTGGCGCTTGAGGCGATTGATTCCGCACTCCACCGCGTGGCGCCTTTTTGTAGTCGGCCGCGTCGAACTGCGGTGGCCGGCCACCGCTGGAACCGCGCTTCTTGCGGTTGGCGATCTGGTCGCGCTTCTCCGGGGTCGTGCAGCGGATGCCGGCTTCCTGGGCCAGTGGATCAACCCGCGCTCGGGCAAGCGGCACCGGATCTGGGCGTTTGCGATGATCCTGGCCTGCTCACGGCACATGTTCGTCCGCCCCGTGATCCACCTCGACCAGCACGCCTGGACCGAGGCCCACGTCGAAGCCTTCCGGTTCTTCGGCGGTGTCACCCAGCGGCTCGTCCCGGACAACCTGCGCACCGGGGTCGGCAAGCCCGACCTCTACGACCCCAAAATCAACAAGGCGTATGCCGAACTCGCCGCGCACTACGGCGCGTTGGTGGACCCGGCTCGCGCCGGCCGGCCAAAAGACAAGCCCCGGGTCGAGCGCCCTATGAGGTTCAAACGGTGAGTGAGCGTAGACCGAAGGCGACGGATGAACAGCCGCCAGACGCCGAAGGCAAGCGCGACTACTGGTGGCGCGGCGAGATCCCCGCGCACTATGGATCAGCCGAAGCCTTGCACCAGATGGGTAGCGTGGCGGCTCCGTTCTTGGCCGGCTTTGCCTTGGCTGTGTCAGTGCAGACGCTCTCGCTGCAATCCTCCGCCGTTCGGTACCGGGAGCTTGCAGAGCTGCTCTTCCTTCTTGCAGCGATCTTCCTCATCCTGGCCGTGCAGGCGATGTTCTGGGCGCGTCGGCAACTGGTCACCCCAAGGGACCTAATGGAGTGGTTTCCCGACTGGGCGCATCCCTATCGCCGCGAGGGCTTACTCAAGGATCTTCGCGAGAGCAACCGAAGCTTTCGGAAGTGGGCACTGGTGTCGGCAGCAGGCTACGACCTTGGTCTCCTCTGCCTTCTGGCCGGCCTGGCGGTGCTGGCCGTGCCTCCGGAGGACTCTCCGCTGCGTTGGGCGGCAGTGGCTGTGGGCTCGGTTGCCGTTCTCTGTGAAGTTGGCTGGATGGTCAGAGGGCTCGGCTCTTCGATCGGTCAGATTCGCTCTGACCGGCGCGAACGCCGCGAGGAAGCGGGAGGGGTTAAATGCGCGGGCCCATGAGGACCCTGGCCACCTCCCTGGCCCTGCCGCCGAGCGGCAGGAGACTTGTCCAACGCGTCATGTAACTCCCCTTGTTCACACCGCCGTTCAAGTGCGTTGGCGGACGTGTGCGGAGCAGCGTACCGAGATGCTCGGAGTAGAAAGTCCCCGCTGTGGGCGGCACGGGCGTGACTCCGAAGGCCAGGGAGCCGTGACCGCCACCCTGCGGGACGCCTCCGGTGCTCGCCCGACTCTTCGGCAGCGCTTGTCATGACAGCAGACTTCCCCGGTCCAGACCTCAATGGGTGAACCATTAAGCGGGCCTAGTGCACCACATCTGTTGCATCCGTTATGGTCGTCCCGACCGCTTCTGAGCTGCATGAACCTGAGCCGCACGCTCGCGGCGCCCCAGAGAACTACTGGTCGTCGGCGATGACCACGCGGATGGGTTCGCCACTGCTGCTCGTCATACGTGGTCGTCCTTCTGATCGGGGGCACGGTCCGTGCCGGTGGCGGGGTCCGCGGGGTGCCGGGGTGCCAGGCCGGTGCCGGGCGCGGCGGCCGGGAGCTCCGCGAAGACCCGGTAGCCGCCGTCCGCCCGGGGTGCGGCCGTCAGCGACCCGCCGAGCATCGCGGCCCGTTCCCGCATCCCGAGCAGTCCGTGCCCGGCGCCCGGCGACGGCGACGCGGGCCGGGTCGGCCGGGAGTTCGCGACGGACACCAGGAGTCCGTAGGGGATGTACTCGATCTCGACATGGGCACTCGCCCCGGGCGCGTGCCGCAGGACGTTGCTCAGCGCCTCCTGCACGATCCGGTACGCCGACAGCTCCACGCCCGACTGCATCGGGCGCCGCTCACCGTTGATCCTGGCGGTGACGGTCAGACCGGCCGCCCTGGTGTTCTCGACCAGCGCGTCCAGCCGGTCCAGCGTGGGCTGCGGGCTGTGCGGGCCGGTGCCGGGGGCGTCCGAGGCATCCTCGTCGGGGCTCTCGGAGCGCAGGACGCCGAGCACCCGGCGCAGTTCGGTCAGCGCCTCCAGCGCGTTGTGCCGGATGCCTTCGAGGTTCTCGCGCAGCTCGTCCGGCGGGTTCTCCACCAGGTGCGGGGCGACCTGTGCCTGGATGGAGATGACCGACATGTGGTGGGCGACCACGTCGTGCAGCTCGCGCGCGATCCGGCTGCGCTCCTCCAGCAGGGTGCGCCGGGCCCGTTCCTCCTCGGTGAGCGAGGCCTGGCGGCCGAGTTCCGCGCGCGCCTCGCGGCGACCGCGCAGGGCCGTGCCGAGCGCCACGACGATCGCGGCCAGGACGACGGTGATCACCGAGGTGGACTGGTGCGGCGGCGCACCCCAGACGCCGTCGAGAAGCCAGGTGACCACTGCGGTCAGGGCCAGTGCCTCGAAGGCCACGCGGGCACGGACCCGCAGCGTGAGCAGCAGCAGGACCAGCAGCTGCGCGAAGATCCCGGCCACGGTCCAGGGCCAGGTGAACAGGACCACCGGTGTCGTGCCCAGCCGGCCGTGCAGCGTGATGGCGCCCACCAGCATGGCCCCCGTCGACAGCCACCACGCCGGGACGGGCCGCCACATCGCGAGGAGCACGGCGCCGCCCGGGGCGGACCCGAACAGGGAGGCGAGACCGGCACCCAGATGCCCGTTGTGCTGGAGCTGCGCGACACCGCCGATCGTGATGCAGATCGCCGCCACCCACAACACACCGTGCGGCAGCCAGCGCAGCCATACGGAGGGGGGCAGCGGGTCCAGGCGGGCGGTGCACAGGTCGTCGCGGAGTATCCGCAGCCAGCGCAGCGGGCGGCCGGTCCAGTCCGCCCGCCGGGTCCCCGTCTCCGTCACAGCGATCAGCCTAGACACGGCGGGCTCCCGCCGGGGTCGTCCGATCGGACGAGGGCCGGGTCCGGACGACGCGCGAGCGGGTCCGGGGGCGGCCCCGCTCGTACGTGTGGAACGCCGCCCAGCAGACACCCAGCATCAGGGCGAAGGCCGGGAGCCAGAGCAGGCGGGCCGCGATCCAGGCGAGGCCGTCGGGGGGTGTGTGGAGGCCGGGGAGGCGGCCGAGCATGAGGCCGACGGCCGTGGTCGCCATCATGGCCGTCTGGTGCCAGAGGAAGATCGTCATCGCGGAGAGGTTCACGAAGGCCACCGCCGCCCAGGCGAGGGGGCGGCGCATCGCATGGCGCAGCCGCTCGCGCAGCAGCAGGGCCAGACCGCACTGGGCCAGGCCGAAGGTGACGGCGGCCAGCGTGGGCGGGTCCAGGTTGGAGACGGTGGAGCCGGGGACGCCGACCATCGACGCCGGGTAGCCCGCCCACGCGACGAGGCCGGCCGTCGCCGCCGTACCGCCGGCGAGCAGCACCCAGCCGGCGCGCGGGCGGTCGAGTTCGCCGCGGGTCCAGGCGGCGCCCAGGGTGTACGGCACCAGCCAGCCCGCCGCCAGGTTCACCCAGCCGACGGCGGGCGCGGCGCCGAGGCCGAAACGGAGCAGGTCCACGTGGAGGACGACGGCCAGCGGCCACAGCGGGTTGAGCCGGGCGACGAGCGGAGTCGCCGCCGTCAGCGCCGCGAAGACCACCAGGAACCAGAGGGGGGACAGGGCGAGCTTGGCCAGGGTGCGGACGGTGGCGAAGTCGGTGCCGGACAGAAGCAGGGCGGTCGTCGCGAGCGTCCAGAGGGTGAGGAGCGCGGCGACCGGTTTGAAGAGCCGGGACAGACGTGACGTCAGCCAGCGGTGGTAGGGGGTGCCCTGAGCCTGGGCGGTGGCGTGGCTGCGGGTGGCAACGTGGCCGCCGACCAGGAAGAACACGGCGAGGGTCTGGAAGAGCCAGGAGACCGGGGCAAGCCGCGGCAGCTGCTGGAGGGGGCTGCTCGTGTGCAGTTCGCCGCCGTCCGCCACCAGCGCGGTGACCAGCCAGTGGCCAAGGACCACACCGAGCACGGCGAACGCGCGGAGGGCGTCCACGGCGCGGTCCCGGTCGGGTGGGGTGGCGGTGTCGATGCGGTGGGCGAGGTGTCGTATCGCCGCCAGGGGTCGCGCTACGGGTCGTACGGCCTTCCGGGTGCGGGGTGTCGGCGGCTTACGCACGGGTGACCTCCGTTGTCTCGCCGAGGACGATCCGGGCGAGGTTGGCCAGGGAGGCCGAGCCCGGGGTGAAGTAGTCGCTGTGGCCGCCGGGGCCCGCCGCGAAGACGCGGGCGCCGAAGGACGGGGAGACGGGGGCGGTGCCGAAGCCGACGGTCGTGCCGAAGAGGTCGGCGTGGACGTGCGGAACCTCGGCTATCCAGTCGTCGGCTCCCCGGGCCGCCCAGACACGGGCGGAGGTGTGCAGGGCCGCGGCCGAGCCGACGCCGGTGCCGGGGCTGCCGACCAGGGCGATGTCGGTGACGCCGAGGCCGGTGAGGGTGGGGGCGGTGCGGGCACAGACCACCGTGCCGTAGGAGTGGCAGAGGAGGGCGACGGCCGCCGGGCCGGGGGCGGTGAGGGCGCGCAGTTCGCGGATGAACTCGCGCAGGTGCGGGGCCGCTTGGCGGGCCCGTCCCGGGGTGAGGACCGTGGCGCTGATCGTGGCCGGGGTCCGGTAGCCGAGCCAGGCGACGACCGCGGTGCGGGTGCCGCCGGGTGCCTCGGCGGTGAGGCGTCGGTACAGGGACTCGGCCGCGGCGTGGAAGCGGCCGTAGGTGTCGAGGGTGGTGTCCGAGCCGGGGACCAGGACGGCGATGCGCGTCGCGTGCGGCAAGTCGCCGAATATCTCGGTGACTTGGCCGTCGCCTCGGGCGTCGAAACGGAGCAGGTGCCGGGCGGCGGACGCGAGGGCGCGGTCCGCGGCGGCGCGGGAGGTGTCGCCGTGGGCGGCGGCCATGCGGGCGGCTTCGGCGGCGTTGTCGCGGTTGGCCTCGTAGGCGGTGGCGAGGGTGGCCGGAGTGAGGCGCGCGGGGAGAGCGGCGGGCGGCGGGGCGGGGATCCGGGGCCGGACGGCCGCGGAGAGGGGCAGGACCACGGCGGCGGTGAGGAGGGTGGCGAGCAGGGTGCGGCGCAGCCGCCCACGCGGACGCCCGCCCCAGCGCGGGCCCCGGTCCCAGCGCCAGTCCCGGCCCCAGCCGAGGCGCCACCGTCCCGGCCTCTTCCGCTCCCCCGCCACCGCCGTCATGGTCGGCCGCCCTCCCCGTTCAGTCGCCCGGCCGTCGGGCTTGTCTGATCGGGAAATTACGGAGCGGGCCGTGTCGTTCGCGTCCCGCCTGAGAACTCACCTGCGAGGTAGCTCTCAGGTACTACGGGTATGCGGGGAAGGCTCAGGGACGGGCGGCCACCAGGCCGGTCGGCCACACCAGACGGGTTGGGCTCACCAGACGGGTTGGGCACACCAAGCCAGTCGGGCACACCAAGCCGATCGGGCTCACCAGGCCGGTCGGACTCACCAGGCCGGTCGGACTCACCAGGCCGGTCGGACTCACCAGGCCGGTCGGACTCACCAGGCCGGTCGGGCTCACCAGCCCAGTTGGGCGATCTCCTCCGCCACCACCGCGCAGGCGTCCGCCGCCGGGTCGATGAGCGGGAAGTGGCCGACGTCCTCCAGGAGCGTCAGGCCCACCACCTCGCCCGCCTTGGCCGCCGCCTCCGCGTAGGACTCGGCGACCGCCTGGGGGACGACCACGTCCGTGCGGCCCTGGACCAGGGTGGTCGCGATGCCGGTCGGGAGCAGGAGCGCCGGGTCGGCGTAACGCTGCCGGTCGGTGAACTTGTCCTCCCCGCCCAGAAGTTGCAGCGCCGCGTTGCCGCAGACGTCCAGCTTCTCGGCCGTCGCGAAGTCCGCGATCGGGGCCAGGGCCACCACCCCCCGCAGCGGAGCCGGACCGGAGGTGCGCCACGCGGCGTCCGCCGGGAGGACGTGCCGGGCCGCCGCCCACAGCGCCAGGTGGCCGCCCGCCGAGTGGCCGGTGAGGACCGTACGGCGCAGGTCCGCCCGCGGCACCGCCTCGCGGACCAGGGCCGGCAGGGCGTCCAGCGCCGCCGCCACATCGTCGAAGGTGTCCGGCCAGCGGCCCGCCACCGGGGCCGTACCGCCCTGCGCGGGCAGCGCCGCGCCGCGCCGGTACTCGACGTTGGCCACCGCGAAGCCGCGCCGGGCCAGGTAGCCGGCGAACGGGGTGATGTGGCCGCGGTCGTACGGCGCACGCCACGCGCCGCCGTGCAGGACCACGACCAGCGGGGCCAGAGGCTCGTCGGTACGCGGGGCGTAGAAGTCGATCACCTGGTCGGGGTGGTCGCCGTACGCGGCCGTGGCGTCGGGCTCGACGTGCGGGTGCGAGAAGGCCGACTCCTCCTCGGCGGCGGCCCGGGCTGCTGCGGCGTCGTCCGGCATGCTCCAACCTCTCAGCGACGTAAATACATTGGCGGACCAGATGGGGACTACGCCCGTTGGCCGGGACGGTATCAGGCCGGTGACGTGCGGGGACACGCGGATGTCACGCACGGTGAGGATTGCTCGGTTCTGTACCGTCCCGGCCCCCATGCCGGGATCGCTATGTCGTCATGTCGCTCGGCGAGAGCCGTCCCGACGGCCGTTGCGACGACCGTCACGCGGCCGTTCCCGCCACCTCCCCCAGCACCCGCGCCGCCCGCTCCACGTCCGCGAAACCGACGTACAGCGGGGTGAAGCCGAAGCGGAGTACGTCCGGGTGCCGGAAGTCCCCGACCACGCCCCGCTCGATCAGCCGTCTCATCACGTCCCCGGCGTCGGCGCAGCGCAGCGCGATCTGGCTGCCGCGCTCCTCGTGGGCCACCGGCGTCACGCACGCGACGCGGCCCGCCGGCAGGTACGCCTCGACGCACTCCAGGAAGAAGTCCGCCAGGGCGAGCGACTTGGCGCGTACGGCCGCCATCGGTACCCCCTCCCACACCTCCAGCGCCGCCTCCAGGGCCAGCATGGAGAGGATGTCCGGGGTGCCGACGCGGCCGCGCAGCGCGCCCGCGGCCGGTTCGTACGCCGAGCGCATCCCGAAGGGCTCGGCGTGCGAGTTCCAGCCGGGCAGCGGGGAGTCGAAGCGGTCCTGAAGCTCGCGGCGGACGTACAGGTACGCGGGTGAACCCGGGCCGCCGTTCAGGTACTTGTAGGTGCAGCCGACCGCCAGGTCGACCCCGTGCTCGTCGAGGCCCACCGGCAGCGCGCCCGCGCTGTGGCACAGGTCCCAGACGGACACGGCGCCGGCCGCGTGGACCGCGGCGGTGAGGGACGGCAGGTCGTGCAGCCGGCCCGTGCGGTAGTCGACGTGGTTGAGGAGCACGGCGGCGGTGCGGTCGCCCAGCGCCGCCGGGACCTCGTCGGGGGTGAGGGGGCGCAGCGCGCATCCCGTCAGCCGGGCCGCCGACTCGGCGATGTAGCCGTCCGTGGGGAAGGTCGTCGCGTCGACCAGGATCTCGTCACGGCCCTCCCCCGCCAGCCGCACCGCACCCACAAGTGCCTTGAAAACGTTGACACTTGTCGAGTCGCCGACCACGATCTGCCCGGCCGCCGCACCGACCAGCGGGGCGATCCGGTCGCCGATCCGTTCCGGCGCCGTCCACCAGCCGCTCTCGTCCCAGGACCGGATCCGCAGCTCCCCCCACTGCCGCCGGACGACGTCCTCGACGCGGCCGGGGACGTGCGCGGGCAGGGCGCCCAGGGAATTGCCGTCGAGGTAGACGACCTCGTCGAGGACGAACCGCTCGCGCACCCCGGCCAACTCGTCCGCGGCGTCCAGCTTCTCCGCCCTCATGGCCAGCTCAGACATGGGACCTCGCCGTCCACAGCTCCGGGAACACGTTCTTGCGGGCGCGCTTCTCCAGCCAGGCGACCCCGGCCGAGCCACCGGTGCCGGGCTTGGCGCCCATGGCGCGGCGGGTGGCGACCAGGTGGTCGTTGCGCCAGCGCCAGACGAGCTCGGCGACGTCGGTCAGCGCCTCGCCGAGCCGGGCGAGGTCGGCGTCGCCGGCACCGGAGTAGACGGCGGCCCAGGCGGCCTCGACGGCGTCGTCGGGCTCGTAACGCCCGGAGACGTCACGCCGTAGCACCGCGTCCGGGACGGCGTGGCCGCGGCGCGCCAGCAGCCGCACCACCTCGTCGTACAGACTCGGCTCGTGCAGCGCCTTCTCCAGTTCCGCGTGCACACGCGGCGCGCCGCGGTGCGGGACGAGCATGGACGCGGACTTCTCACCGAGCAGGAACTCCATCCGCCGGTACATCGCCGACTGGAAGCCGGAGCCCTCGCCGAGCGCGGAGCGGTAGGAGTTGAACTGGGCGGGAGTGAGCTGGCCGAGCGGCTTCCAGGAGGCGTTCAGCGCCTCCAGCTCGCGGGTGGAACGCTTCAGCGCGGCGATCGCGGTGGGGATGTCGTCACCGCGCAGAGCCGCCGCGGCCGTCTCCCACTCGTGGACGATGACGGTGAACCACAGCTCCATCACCTGGGTCGTGACCAGGAAGACCATCTCTCCGGGATCCTCGGAGAGGGTGTGCTGGAGGTGGGTGAGCACGTCCGCCTTGACGTAGTCCTCGTACGGCGTGGTGCCGGCGAAGTCGAGATGCGGGGTCTCGGGCTCGTTCGCTTCGAGAGCCTCATGGGACATCGCTGTCTCCTGCTTGTACTCCGGGTAGCGGTCCGCCCCTGCCGATGCCGACACGGGGGCCCCGGTCCCCACCGGCATCTTCCGCAACGTAACCCGGATACGGCAAGGCCGCCTGCCGCCGGACGGCCCACACCCCCACACCCCTCCCTCCCCGGCTCAGCCGCGGACCGTCGGCGGGCGTCGTCGGTGGCAGACTGGCGCCATGACGACGCACACGAATCTGCTCGGTGGTCCGGAGCCGACGTATCTGCCGGAGAACGAAGAGGCGTACCGCCTGCTGGACGAGGAGTCGCTGGCGCCGGTCGAGGTGGCGGCCAAGTTCCCGACCTTCTCGCTGGCCTGGGCGCTGCTCGCCGACGAGGCGTTCGAGCGCGGCGCGGTCGTCGAGTCGTACGCCTACGCACGCACCGGCTATCACCGTGGGCTGGACGCCCTGCGCCGCGCCGGGTGGAAGGGACACGGGCCGGTGCCGTGGCAGCACCGTGCCAATCAGGGCTTCCTGCGCTGTCTCGCCGCGCTGGGCAGGGCCGCCGGGGAGATCGGTGAGAAGGACGAGTACGAGCGGTGCCGGCAGTTCCTGCGGGACAGCAGCGCGGAGGCCTACGAGGAGCTGAAGGCTTAGAGCCGGGGGACACACTCACCGGCGGCGGCCGGGCACCTCCCCCGCAGGGGCCCCGGCGGGGAACTGCGCGATCAGCCCCCGGCGGCCCGCGCTCCGGGACGGTGCCCGGCCTCCAGCGGCGGAGCCGCCACGCAGCCGTGGGTGCGGCATTCCGGGCGCCGGCAGTCGGGGGCGGGTCGGCGCACGAGCGCGAAGGCCAGTACCGCGCCGACCACCAGGACGCCGGCGCAGACCGGCATCGCCCGGTCGAACGCCGCGTCGAAGGCCGGGGCCGAGCGGTACGCCTCCGGCCCCATCCCCGCCAGCAGCGGCAGCGCCGCCACCGCGATCAGGCTGGCGGCGCGGGCCGCCGCGTTGTTGATGCCGCTGGCGATGCCCGCGCGGGACGTGTCCACGGAGGCGAGGACGGAGGCGGTGAGCGGGGCGACCAGGGTGACCATGCCGACGCCCTGGACGAGGACCGCGGGGAGGACGTCGGTCAGGTAGTCCGCGTGTTCGCCGACGCGCAGCATCAGGAGCATCGCGGCGGCGCAGAGCAGGGGGCCCGCGGTGAGGGGGATGCGGGGGCCGATGCGGTCGGCGAGGGCGCCCGAGCGGGCCGAGAAGAGCAGCATCAGGGCCGTCGTCGGGAGCAGGGCCGTGCCGGCGGCGAGGGCCGAGTAGCCCGCCACCACCTGGAGTTGCAGCGCGGTGAGGAAGAAGTAGCCGCCGAAGGCGCCGTACACGCACAGCGTGACGACGTTGAGTGCCGTGAACTGGCGGGAGCCGAAGATGTCCAGCGGGAGCATCGGGTCCCGGCGGCGCTTCTCGACGTACACGAAGGCCACGGCCGCCGCGACGCCCGCCACGGCGAGCAGGGACGCGGCCCCGGCCTCGATCAGCGCGAAGGTCACCAGGCCGAGCGCGAGGGCGCCGAGCGCCGCGCCGAGGACGTCGAAGCGCCCGTGCGCCCGGCCGTCGGCCGACTCGGGGACGTGGCGCAGGGCGATGGGCACGCAGAGCAGGGCCAGCGGGACGTTGAGGAGGAAGACCCAGCGCCAGCCGGGGCCGTCCACCAGCCAGCCGCCCAGGAAGGGGCCGACGGCCGCCCCGATGCCGCCGAAGCCGGACCACAGGCCGACCGCGCGGGCCCGGTCGTCCGGGTGGAAGGAGGCCTGGATGAGGGCCAGGGAGCCCGGTGTGAGGAGGGCCCCGCCGATGCCCTGGAGGGCGCGGGCGGCGATCAGCACGGCGTCGGTCGGGGCCAGGCCGCACATCAGGGACGCGGCCGCGAACCAGACGACGCCCAGCACGAAGATCTTCCGGCGGCCGTACTGGTCGCCGAGCGAGCCGCCGAGCAGGATCAGACCGGCCAGCGTCAGCATGTACGCGTTGATCGTCCACTGGAGCGCGGACAGGCTCGCGTCCAGGTCCCGCCCGATGCGGGGCAGCGCGACGTTGACGACCGTCGAGTCCAGCATCGCCATGCTGGAGCCGAGGACGGTGGTGAGCAGGATCCACTTGCCCTGGGAAGAGGCCAGCCGGACGTCAGGCATGGGTCCAGGTATACAGCGGACCCGGCACTGTCGGCAGATTCTGACAGAAGCCGGGTCCGGACCGTGATACGACCTACTTGATCTTGTTGCCCGCCGAGCGCAGGTTCTGGGTGGCCTCGACGACACGCGCGGCCATGGACGCCTCGGCCAGCTTGCCCCAGGTGCGCGGGTCGTACGTCTTCTTGGAGCCGACCTCGCCGTCGACCTTCAGGACGCCGTCGTAGTTCTTGAACATGTGGTCGGCGACCGGACGGGTGAAGGCGTACTGGGTGTCCGTGTCGAGGTTCATCTTCACGACGCCGTTCTCCAGCGCGGTGAGGATCTCCTGCTCGGTGGAGCCGGAGCCGCCGTGGAAGACGAAGTCGAACGGCGACTGCTTGCCGAACTTGGCGGCCACGCCGTCGCTCAGCTCCTTCAGCAGGTCCGGGCGGAGCACGACGTTGCCCGGCTTGTAGACGCCGTGCACGTTGCCGAAGGAGGCGGCGAGCAGGTAGCGGCCCTTCTCCCCGAGACCGAGGGCCTCGGCGGTACGGATCGCGTCCTCGACGGTCGTGTAGAGCGAGTCGTTGATCTCGTGGGAGACGCCGTCCTCCTCGCCACCGGTCGGGGTGATCTCGACCTCGAGGATGATGTTGGCGCGGCGGGCCTGCTCCAGGAGCTCCTGCGCGATGGCCAGGTTGTCGGCGAGGGTCTCGGCCGAGCCGTCCCACATGTGCGACTGGAAGAGCGGGTTGCGGCCGTTCTTCACCCGCTCCTCGGAGATCGCGAGCAGCGGACGTACGTACCCGTCGAGCTTGTCCTTCGGGCAGTGGTCCGTGTGCAGCGCGATGTTCACCGGGTACTTCTCGGCGACGATGTGCGCGAACTCGGCGAGCGCCACCGAGCCGGAGACCATGTCCTTCTTGTACTGGCCGCCCAGGAACTCGGCACCGCCGGTCGAGATCTGGACGATGCCGTCGCTCTCCGCCTCCGCGAAGCCGCGCAGCGCCGCGTGCAGGGTCTGGGTCGAGGTGACGTTGATGGCCGGGTAGGCGAACTTGCCTGCCTTCGCCCGGTCGAGCATCTCGTTGTAGACCTCGGGGGTTGCGATGGGCATCTGTCCGCTCCTTGAGTGTGCGGGTCGGCGTACTGCTGTCTTCTTACGGCCCTGACCTAGACCTGGGGGGCGACGTCATCGTCGTCCCCATCTTTCCAGACATGAACCGATGCTCCGGGCGTCGGTCGAATCCGGGTGCCGGTCGAATCCGGGTCAATCCCACTCGTCGACCGGGGTGTCAGTCCAGCCCCAGTTCATCCTTCGAGAAGGCGAACAGGTACGGCACCCCGGCACCCTCCTGGATCTTCTCGGCCGCGCCGGTGGCGCGGTCCACGATGGTGGCGACGGCGACGACCTCGGCGCCGGCCTCGCGCACGGCCTCCACGGCGGTGAGCGGGGAGCCGCCGGTGGTGGAGGTGTCCTCGACGACCAGGACGCGCCGGCCCTTGATCTCCGGGCCCTCCACCCGGCGCTGCATGCCGTGCGCCTTCGCCGCCTTGCGCACGACGAAGGCGTCCAGGCGACGGCCCCGGGCGGCGGCTGCGTGCAGCATGCTGGCGGCGACCGGGTCGGCGCCCATCGTCAGCCCGCCGACGGCGTCGAACTCCAGGCCCTCGGTCAGGTCCAGCAGCACCTGCCCGACCAGCGGGGCGGCCTCGCCGTCGAGGGTGACGCGGCGGAGATCGACGTAGTAGTCGGCCTCCAGCCCCGACGACAGGGTCACCCTGCCGTGCACCACGGCCTTGTCCTTGATCTGTTGCAGCAGCTCAGCGCGTACGTCCGTCATGGCAGCAAGCTTAGAGGCGCGTCCATGTCCAGGTGGTCGTGGCTTCCAGCGGCTCCAGCGGGGTGACGAGCCGCGGCAGCGTGTTGAGCCCGTTCGGCGGACCCGTCTGCGGCTCCACGCACACCGCCGCCTCCTGCTCGTCGTAGACCACGACCCACTGCTCGCGGGAGGCGACCTTCAGCTCCAGCTGCCCCGGCCAGGTGAGGGTGACGTCGACGCCGTCGGGCATGCCGAAGCAGTCGTCCCAGGGGCCGGGCCGGGGGTCGACGCGGTTGCCGGTGGGCAGGTGGTCCGCGCCGCGCTCCTCCTGCCAGGCGGGCGTGAAGCCGACCTGGACGTCCTGGCCGCCGAGGTTCCGGTTGAACCACGGGTGCCAGCCGATCTGCGCCGGGAAGGAGTCGTCGTACGTCTCCACGGACATGGCCAGCGTCAGCGAGTCCTCGGCGAGCTGTACGACGTGGGTGACGCGGGCGGGGTGCGGCCAGGGGGCGCCGAGCTCGCGCGTGATCACGGCCTCGCCCGCCGAGACGCGTGCGGTGCGCCAGGCGCCGTCGCGGGCGGTGCCGTGGATGGCGTGCGGTGGGGAGTTGAGGGGCATCTGCACGACGGTGGCGCCGTCGAGGAAACGGCCGTCCCGGATCCGGCCGCACCACGGCACCATCGGGAAGCAGCCGAAGCGGTCGCCCTGGCGGAGGAGTTCGAGGGAGCCGATCTGGAGACCGGCGATCCGGCCGCCGTTGCCGGGGTGCAGGTGCAGGGTGGCGTCGCCTGCGGTCAGCGTGATGTCTTCGTTACTCACGGGATGACAGTACTGGGGAGAGGGCGTCCGGTTTCGGGTGCGGGTGAGTGGGAGGGGGGTACCCCCTCCGGGGGACGGCCGTCAACGCCGGCGCCGCAGCGCCCTCGTCACCACGATCGCCGACGCCAGCGCGAGTGCCGCCGCAGGTGCGGCCCACCGCAGGGCCGACGCGCCTGCCACCGTCTGCGGCGCAGGGACCGGCGCGTACCGCCCTCGCGGCGGCGCGTGGTCGACCTCCTCCGCGCTGCGGCCGATCATCGTCCGGCGCGCGTGCGCCGCCTCGGCGAAGATCTCCGGAAGCGGCTCCACCACCGGCTCGCTCACCGGCTCGGTCTGCGATTCCGATTCCGGCTCGGGCTCCGATTCGGGCTCCGATTCCGGCTCGGGCTCCAGGGACGGCGGCGGGACCTCCGTGTCGAAGATCGAGGCCGGTTCCGGTTCTTCCGCGGCCTCCCCCAGCCCCTCCACAAATCGGTTCAGCAGCCTCGTCGCCGCCGACTCCACCGCCTCCGCCGGCAGTTCCGCGACCCGCCCGCCGGCGGCGGCCGTGCCGGTCACGGAGACCGCGCACCCCTCGTCGGTGTCCGCGAGGCGGAACGTGAGCGCCAGCTTCACCGTGCCGGTGCCGCGGGCCTCGGTGGCGTCACCGTCGACCGCGTACGAGCCGTCGTCGTGGGCGCTGACGCGCAGAGAGCCCCGGTAGGTGATCGAGTGGCTGCCGACGCGGACCTTGAGGCGGCCGGTGCCGGGAGCGGCGCCCGCGTCCTGCTGGAGGCCGGGGACCGCCCGAGCGACCCGCGCGGGGTCGGCCAGCGCCCCCCTGAGCCGCGAGGCCGGGGCCGGGACGTACACCAGGTGCTCCATGCCGACTGAGCCTACCCACGAGCCGGTCCGGCACACCCTCCCCGGCGCACGGCACGCTGCGCGCCTCCTTGACGGCCGCCGTCCGGGATGACCGCTTTTCAGTACCGCGGATGCACCAGCGTCGACGGCGGCACACCGGGCGCCGGAGTCCTGAGCGCGTCCCTCCGCAGTGCCCCCCGCGTCAGCGTCCGCAGCCGCGGACCGTCGGCCGGGAGGCCTAACGGTGGCCCCCGGGAACCCGCCGTCGCCAGCAGGAAGCCCCAGTCGTGCGGGGCCCTGGACTCGCCCGCCGAGCGGTCGGGGCCCGGGGTGAAGCCGGCGTCCTGGCCGAGGACCCGGTAGGGGGTGGTGGCGAGGCCCGCCGCACGCATCGTCGCGGCGACCGTCCAGAAGGCGTGGGGGCGGGCCTGGACCGGCCCCGCGTGGACGACCAGGCGGCCGCCGGGGGCGAGGGCGCGGCGGGCGAGGCCGTAGAACTCCTCGGAGTACAGCTTGGTGCTGGCGGTGATGCCGGGGTCGGGCAGGTCGGCGATGACGACGTCGTAGTCGGAGCAGCCGCGGCGGGGTGCCTCGCGCAGCCAGTGGAAGGCGTCGGCGGTGAACACGTGGACGTGCGGGTCGTCGTAGGCGTGGCCGTTGAGCGCGGCGAGGGCGGGGTCGTGGCGGGCGAGGCGGACCAGGCCCGCGTCGAGTTCGACGATGTCGACGCGGTCGACGCCGGTGTGGCGCAGCACCTCGCGCGCGGCCATGCCGTCGCCGCCGCCGAGGATCAGCACGCGCGCGTGCGGGCCGGTCATCGCGGGGTGGACGAGGGCTTCGTGGTACCGGCGTTCGTCGCGGCCGCCGACCCGCAGCCGGCCGTCCAGGAAGAGGTCGAGGGGGCGGCCGTGGGTGCCGCCGGTGAGGACGATCTCCTGGACGTCGGTCTGGAGGGCGAGGCGGACGTCGGCGCCGTAGACGGCGTGCCGTGCGGCCCGTTCGAAGTCGCCGACGAGGGCGGCGGCGGAGGCGAGGACGCCGAGGACGGTGACGTTGGCGACGAGGAGGGTCCAGCGGGTCCGGCGGGACAGGTCGCGGCGGAACAGACCGAGGACCAGGGCGCCCCCGGCGACGACGTTGACGGTGCCGGTGAGCAGGGTGCCCGTCAGCTGGCCGAGGAAGGGCAGCAGCAGGAACGGGAAGGCGAGGCCGCCGACGAGCGCGCCGACGTAGTCGGCCGCGAACAGGTCGGCGACGGCGCCGCCCGCGTCCTGACGGCGGATGCGCTGGATGAGCTCCATCAGCAGCGGCACCTCGGCGCCGATGAGCAGGCCGATGGCGAGGGAGAAGGCGACCAGCAGGCAGCGCGGGCCGGTGGCCCACAGGCCGCCCCAGTCGCCGGTCCAGGCGAAGACGGCGTACAACGCCATGGCGCTGCAGCCGCCGACCAGCGCCAGCGCGGCCTCCACCGCGGCGAACCCGGCCGCCGCGTGCCAGCGCAGGCGTTTCGCGGCCAGTGAGCCGACGCCCATCGCGAAGACCATCACGGACAGCACGACGGAGGCCTGGGTGACCGAGTCGCCGATCAAGTAGGAGGCGAGGGCGACGAGTTCGAGTTCGTACACCAATCCGCAGGCCGCGCAGACGAACACGCACACCAGGACCAGGAAGCGGCCCGTCCCCGGCCGCACGGGCAGCGGCGCGGGGGCACCCCAGTCCGGCGGTGTGCCGGGAGGGGCGGGTGCGTGCGGATCGATCACTCTGCGACGTTACGTCACTCACTCGGTACGCTTCGTCACCCACACGTGTGGAACTCGGCGCCCTTTGACGCACTGTTGGTTTATGTCATCCGGCCACGGGCTGGGGCGCCGGAGCCCGTACGCCGACCCGGGTCCGGGTCGCCACCAGCTGGCCGTCCTGCGGATACGCGTGCCAGGTACGCCAGTGCACCTGGCCCTCGTGCCACTGGGCCAGCAACGCCGTGAAGGCGTGCGGGCTGCCCGGGAAGACCCCGGCGAGGCCGTGCGGATGCTCGGAGACGAGGGCCAGCAACTCCTGGGCGCGGCCCGCGAAGGAGCCCGGTGACAGCACCTCGACGCGGGCCGCGAACTCGTACTCCCAGTCGCCGACGCGTTTGGCGACCCCGAGCGGCAGGGGAGTGCTGGACCCCGGGATGCACGCCACCGTCTCCGAACAGCCGCCCCGCTCCTCCTCCAGGAGCACCTGGTGGGACGCGCCGAGCAGTCTCAACTGCAGCTTCGCGCGGCTCAGTTCCAGGTCGAGGGTGGCCAGGGCGGGCAGCGGTTCGCGCCCCAGGGCCCAGGCGAGGTCGGCCGCGCGCGTATCGGTGTAGGTGGTGTTCAGGGTCGTGAGCATGGATCGGCTCCGCTAACACGCAAAAGAGGAGGAGTGTGGTCCGGCGCACCTCGGTCGACACCGGGAGATCGGCCCGGCCGACCCGGCCAGGGGAGGGTGTCGTCAGGACGTCCGAGGCGCTGCTTTGGTGATTTAGAGGGAATCATGAACTGTGGCGCCGCCACAGCGTTTTTACCCAACTTCGTGGGGTTTCCATCCCTCCGAGGGCTCCACAGCTCAACTGTTCAGCCAAGTTGTGCGCCCCACCCCTCCCGGCGCACGCCGGGGCGCCCGGGCAGAGCTCCCCCGCTCTCCGCCCGGACGCCCGGCCCTGCGCCCCCTGGGGGCGGCTCAGTTGCCCCCGCCGCCGCAGCCGCCCCCGCCGCACGACGACCCGCCCCCGCAGGACGACCCGCCGCCGCACGAGGAGTGCCCGCCGCCACAGGAGTGGCCGCCGCCGTGATGCCCGCCGTGCGAGGACGACGACCCCGAGTCCCCGGCCCACCAGCTGCCGGAGCTGTCGTAGGCCGAGGACGTCGAGGACGCGGAGGCCGCCCCCGCTCGGTACGCCCCCTTGCCCCTGCCGCCCCTGCCGCCCCTGCCGCCCCTGCGGACCGCCGACGCGACGATCGCGAGGCAGATGATCCCGGCCACCACCACGATGAAGACGGTGCCCATGACGTCACCTTCTTTCCGTTCCCCCGAAGGCGACCCCCCGTGGGCGCCCCGGCCGCCGCGAGAACGCGGCGTGGACGGGGGATGCCCGGCCGGCACACCGGCCAAAGCCGAGTTGAGGAACTCCAGAGCTTGGGCGCAGGATGACCGGCATGACCTCCAGCGAACGCCCGCTCCTGAACCGCCGGCTGGCCGAGTTCGGCACCACGATCTTCGCCGAGATGTCCGCCCTCGCGCTGCGCACCGGCTCCATCAACCTGGGGCAGGGCTTCCCGGACACCGACGGTCCCGAAGAGGTCAGGGAGGCCGCCGTGCGCGCGCTGCGCGAGGGGCGCGGCAACCAGTACCCGCCGGGGCCGGGCGTCCCCGAGCTGCGCACCGCGGTCGCGGCACACCAGCGGCGCCGGTACGGGCTGTCGTACGACCCGGACGCCGAGGTCCTGGTCACCGCCGGCGCCACCGAGGCCATCGCGGCCGCCCTCCTCGCCCTCCTCGAACCCGGTGACGAGGTCGTCGCCCTGGAGCCGTACTACGACTCCTACGCGGCCAGCATCGCCATGGCGGGCGGCACCCGGGTCCCGGTCACCCTCCGGCCCGACGCCGGCGCCTTCCGTCTCGACCTCGACGAACTGCGCGCCGCCGTCACCCCGCGCACCCGGCTCCTCCTGATCAACACCCCGCACAACCCGACCGGCACGGTCCTCACCCGCGCCGAGCTGACCGCGATCGCGGAGCTGGCGGTGGAGCGGGACCTGCTGGTGGTGACGGACGAGGTGTACGAGCACCTGGTCTACGACGGGGCGGAACACGTGCCTGTCGCCACCCTGCCCGGCATGCGCGAGCGCACGGTCACCATCGGCTCGGCGGGCAAGACCTTCTCCTTCACCGGCTGGAAGGTCGGCTGGGTGACCTCGACGCCGGAGCTGGTCGCCGCCGTGCGGTCGGCGAAGCAGTTCCTGACGTACGTGGCCTCGGGCCCCTTCCAGTACGCGGTCGCGGAGGCCCTCGCCCTCCCGGACGCCTACTTCGAGGCGTTCCGCCGGGACATGCAGACCAAGCGGGACATCCTCGCGGCCGGCCTGACGGAGGCGGGATTCGAGGTCTACGACACCGCCGGCACGTACTTCATCACCACCGACATCCGCCCCCTCGGGGCTGTGCTGTCCAAAGAGGGCGACGGCTTCGCCTTCTGCCGTTCGCTGCCGGAACGGGCAGGGGTCGTCGCCATCCCGAACGCGGTCTTCTACGACCACCGGGAGGCGGGGGCACCGTTCGTGCGGTTCGCGTTCTGCAAGCGGGCGGAGGTGCTGAAGGAGGCGGCGGAGCGGCTGCGGCAGCTGAGCTGAGCTGAGACCGTCCCGCCTGCTGGTGCGTGGGGCTGGTCGCGCCTCCCGCGCCGGAGCCGTGCAGCGATACAGTCCCGCGCCCCTGCGGGGCACCTCCCCCATCGGGCGTACATTTCTCGCACATCGCCGCACTCCCCCGGCACTGTGCGAATGTGAGCCACGCCAGCACCACCGCCCTCGCCCCGTCCGTCGCCCAGCAGCCGGTCGCGCAGCGGCCCGGCACCCGGCTGTCCCTCGTCACCGCCGGCGGGGTCGCCGTGGGGCTGTTCGCGGCGGCCCGGCTCACCGGCATGGCCGTGCTGGCGCTGGCCGCCTGGGCGGGCGGCCGGCATCCGCTGACCCTGCTGGGGAGGTCGTGGGACTCGGTGTGGTACCTGGGGATCGCGGCGCACGGCTACGGCCGCACCCTGTACTTCGGCCCCGGCATCATCCACAGCGACCTGGCGTTCTTCCCGCTCTACCCGGCGCTGATCCGGTCCCTGACGGCCGTGACCCCGCTCAGCGGGGCGGGCGCCGGACTGCTGGTGTCCTGGGCCGCGGCAGCCGTCGCCGCGGCCGGTGTCTACGCGGTGGGCGCCCGTCTGCACGGCCGTGCGGTGGGCACCGCCCTGGTCCTCCTGTGGGGCCTGCTCCCGCACTCCGTGGTGCTGTCGATGGCCTACACGGAACCGGTCCTGACCGCCCTCGCCGCCTGGGCGCTGTACGCGGTCCTGGCCGGGAACTGGCTGTGGGCGGGCAGCCTGGCCGCCCTGGCCGGCCTGTCCCGCCCGAACGGCTTCGCGGTGGCGGCGGCCGTGCTGCTCGCCGCGGCCCGTGAGCTGTTCCGCGCCCGCGGCCGGGTTGCCCACAGGCTGTGGACGGGAGCCGCGCTGGCTCCGCTGGGCTGGACCGCGTACGTCCTCTGGGTCGGGCGCCGCACCGGCGACGCGCTGGGCGGCTACTTCGGCGTGCAGCGGCTGTGGGGCTCGCGCTTCGACTTCGGCCGGGGATCACTGGCCTTCGCCCGTACGCTGCTCCTGCGCGGGGACCGCTTCGTCTTCCCGATGGCCCTGCTGATCGTGGCGGCGGCGGTGGTCCTGTTCGCCCTTCTGGCCCTGGACCGGGTCCCGCTCCCGCTGCTCGCCTACACCGCCGTACTGCTGCTGATCGCGCTGGGCGGGTCGGGTTTCTTCGAGTCCAAGCCGCGGTTCCTGCTCCCGGCCTTCCCCCTGCTCCTCCCGCTGGCCCGGGCGCTGGTCCGTACGGCGAGAGCCCGGCCCTGGCACGCGACGGTGGTGGTCACGGCCCTGGCCGGGCTCTCGTTCGGCTACGGCACGTACCTGGTCCTGTACGCGCACACACCGCTGTAGGTCTGCTGCTTACTCGTCGCCGTCTTCCGGCTCCTCGGCCTCGTTGACGGCCTCTTCCAGGCCGAGCTGCTCGACCAGCCACTTGTCGAACTCGATCGCGGCCCGCACCCAGCTGACCGTGGACGAGACGAAGTGGTTGATGTCGACACCCATGCCGATCAGCATCTGGGCCTCACCGATGAGACGGACGGTGCCGTCGTCGTGGGTGTGGGTGTAGACCTTGGGCCACAGGGTCCGCCGGTTCCAGTCGTCGATGGACTCCAGCAGCTCGGGCTTCTCGTCGATCTTGTGGGGGCGGTCGTAGAAGGTCCGCACCGAGAAGACGGCCTGCTCGTCCTCGCCACGGAACATGAAGTACGTACGGAACTGCTCCCACGGCGCCGCGAGGTCGCCCTCGTCGTCGACGACGTACTTGAGCTCCATCTGGTCGAGGAGCTGCTTCACAAGATCCTGATCCGGGACGACGGGGCCCGCCGGTCCTTGGGGCTGCGGCTCGGGCTGGCCCCCGAAGTTCGGAATCGAGGACGGGTCGATGGTCACCGTGTTTTTCCCTTCATGCGGATTCCGCCATCCTCCCCCATCCGGGGCGGGGGGTGGCAACCCCCGCCCCGGCGGGTTCATCTCCCGTTGGCGGAATTCCGCTCAGAGCGTCTTTCCGGGCTTCTGACCGGCGTCTTCCACGGCCTCCTCCACGGCTTCCCCCGCGGCTTCCTCCCCGGTCGCCGGACCCACGATCAGCCCCTCGCCGAAGGCGTCCACGCGGATGGTGTCGCCGTCCTTGACCTCGCCGGCCAGGATCTCCTTGGCGAGGCGGTCGCCGATGGCGGTCTGGACCAGGCGGCGCAGCGGGCGGGCGCCGTAGGCCGGGTCGTTGCCCTCCTCGGCGAGCCAGGCCAGGGCCTCGGGGGTGACCTCCAGAGCGAGGCGGCGGTCGGCGAGGCGCTTGGCGAGGCGGTCGATCTGGAGGCGGGCGATCCGGGCCAGTTCGTCCTTCTCCAGGGCCGAGAAGACCACCAGGTCGTCCAGGCGGTTCAGGAACTCCGGCTTGAAGGACCGCCGGACCGTCTCCAGGACCTGCTCCTTCTTCTCCTCCGGGCTGAGCGCCGGGTCCACCAGGTACTGGCTGCCCAGGTTCGACGTCAGCACCAGGATGGTGTTGCGGAAGTCGACCGTGCGGCCCTGGCCGTCGGTGAGGCGGCCGTCGTCCAGCACCTGGAGGAGGATGTCGAAGACCTCGGGGTGGGCCTTCTCCACCTCGTCGAGGAGGACCACGGTGTAGGGCCTGCGGCGGACGGCCTCGGTGAGCTGGCCGCCCTCCTCGTAGCCGACGTATCCGGGCGGGGCGCCGACCAGCCGGGCCACGCTGTGCTTCTCGCTGTACTCCGACATGTCGATGCGGACCATCGCCCGCTCGTCGTCGAAGAGGAAGTCGGCGAGGGCCTTCGCGAGCTCGGTCTTGCCGACACCCGTGGGGCCGAGGAAGAGGAAGGAGCCGGTGGGGCGGTCCGGGTCGGCGATGCCCGCGCGGGAGCGGCGGACGGCGTCGGAGACCGCGCGTACGGCCTCGGTCTGGCCGATCAGGCGGCGGCCCAGCTCGTCCTCCATGCGGAGCAGCTTCTGGGTCTCGCCCTCCAGCAGGCGGCCGGCCGGGATGCCCGTCCAGGCGGCCACCACGTCGGCGATGTCGTCGGAGCCGACCTCGTCCTTGACCATGGTGTCCCTGGCCGTCTCCTCCTCGGCCTCGGACGCGGCCTCCAGCTCCTTCTCCAGCTGCGGGATCTCGCCGTACAGCAGCTTGGAGGCGGTGTCGAAGTCGCCGTCGCGCTGGGCGCGTTCGGCGGTGCCGCGCAGTTCGTCGAGCTTCTCCTTCAGCTCGCCGACCCGGTTCAGGGACTGCTTCTCGCGCTCCCAGCGGGCGTTGAGGCCGCGCAGGTCCTCCTCCTTGTCGGCGAGGTCGCGGCGCAACTTCTCCAGGCGATCCCGGGAGGCCGGGTCGGTCTCCTTCTCCAGCGCCAGCTCCTCCATCTTCAACCGGTCGACGGAGCGCTGGAGTTCGTCGATCTCGACGGGGGACGAGTCGATCTCCATGCGGAGGCGGGAGGCCGCCTCGTCGACGAGGTCGATGGCCTTGTCGGGGAGGAAGCGGGAGGTGATGTAGCGGTCGGAGAGGGTCGCGGAGGCGACCAGCGCCGCGTCCGCGATCTGGACCTTGTGGTGGGCCTCGTAACGGCCCTTCAGGCCACGGAGGATGGCGATGGTGTCCTCGACCGTGGGCTCCGCCACCAGTACCTGCTGGAAGCGGCGCTCCAACGCCGGGTCCTTCTCGATGCGTTCGCGGTACTCGTCGAGGGTGGTGGCGCCGACCATGCGCAGTTCGCCGCGCGCGAGCATCGGCTTGAGCATGTTGCCGGCGTCCATCGCCGAGTCGCCGCCGGCGCCCGCGCCGACGACCGTGTGCAGCTCGTCGATGAAGGTGATGATCTGGCCGTCGGAGTCCTTGATCTCGGCGAGGACGGTCTTCAGCCGCTCCTCGAACTCACCCCGGTACTTGGCCCCGGCGACCATGGCCCCCAGGTCCAGCGACACCAGCCGCTTGTCCTTCAGCGACTCGGGCACGTCCCCCTTGACGATCCGCTGCGCGAGCCCCTCGACGACGGCGGTCTTGCCGACGCCGGGCTCACCGATGAGGACGGGGTTGTTCTTCGTACGGCGGGAGAGGACCTGTACGACCCGGCGGATCTCCTGGTCCCGTCCGATGACCGGGTCGAGCTTCCCGTCCCGGGCGGCGGCGGTGAAGTCCGTCCCGAACTTCTCCAGCGCCTTGTACTGGCCCTCGGGGTCGGCGGTGGTCACCCGGCGGCCGCCGCGCGCCTTCTGGAAGGCCTCGGCCAGCTTCTTCGCGCCGGCGCCCTGCCGGTCGAGCACCTCGCCGGCCGCGCCGCCCTTCGCGGCGATGCCGATGAGCAGGTGCTCGGTGGAGAGATAGTCGTCGCCGAGGGCCTTGGCGCGTTCGCCGGCGTCGGCGATGACCGCGAGCAGCTCGCGGTTGGGCTGCGGGGGCGCGACCGTGGAACCGGTCACGCTGGGCAGCGCGGCCAGCACGCGCTCGGCGCCCTGGCGTACGGCGGCCTGGTCGGCGTCGACCGCCGAGAGCAGGTCGGTGATGTTCTCGTTGTCCTGGCCCGCCAGCAGAGCCAGCAGCAGGTGGGCAGGGGTGAGGTCCGCGTGCCCCTCCGTCACGGCCCGGCTGCTGGCCGCGTTGATCGCGTCCCGGCTCCTGTTGGTCAGCTCGGCGTCCACGTTCGCGCTCTCCTCCTCGGCGTCGTATGGCTGACTCAGCCAACGTCCACAAAGTTGAGTCTATTCCACTCAAGGTGCGATCGGGAGCCCTTCCGGGGACTACCTTCCAAGCCATGAGCACATACCGCGTGAACCCTGCCGCACCGGACGAGGCGTATCTGATCTTCTGGCAGGAACGGCACCTGTGCACCCTCACCACCCTGCGCCCCGACGGCAGCCCGCACGTCGTCCCCGTGGGGGTGACCTACGACCCGGCGGCGGGACTGGCCCGGGTGATCACGAACAGGACGAGCGCGAAGGTCTCCCATGTACTGGCCGCGGGGCCGGACGGGGCGCGGGTCGCGGTGTGCCAGGTGGCGGGGCGGCGGTGGGCGACACTGGAGGGGCGGGCGCGGGTCCGCACCGAGCCGGAGCAGGTGGCGGAGGCGGAGCGGCGGTACGCCGAGCGGTACGGACGCACACCCCGGGAGAACCCGTCCCGGGTGGTCGTCGAGATCACGGTGGAGCGGGCGCTGGGGCGGGGGTGACGGGCGAGGGCGCGGGACCGGGTGACCGACCCGTTCTGGCGGCCGGTTTCAGTCACCGTGGGGTATGGCGGAAACCAGTCGATACGACGACATGTCCCCTGAAAACTGCAGCGGCGTCACCGTGTTCAGGTCACGGTGACGCCGCTGCGGGGGGAAGCACCTGAGCGATCTTTTACGACGGGGGAATCGCGTCAGGCACTGCGGGGGGTGGCCGAGATGGTCCTCACGTCCGGGACGTCCGGCTCAGCCAGCCGGTGGTCCCGTTGATCCAGGTTCACAAAAATCATTCCGTACCGGATGGCACACCGTACGGGCTGCGGCGCACCCCGGGGCTTGCGCAGGCACCGGTAGGCCCGTACGTCCTCGTCCTCGTCCCGCGTGACGACCACCGGCTCGCCGAAGACGGTCACCATCAACGAGTCACCACTGTGGGGGATGGCGGTGACCAGGTCGATGAAGTGCCAGCCCGAGCGGTAGGCGGTGGCCATTTCACGACGGAAGGATCGGTCGTCGGGTGGGGTGGTCACGTCGTCAGCTCCCGGCGCTTTCGTTGGTGTTGACCGCAGAAGCAGTGCCATCGGCAAGCGTGGTCGATTCGGCCGCCGCCGGCCACCTCGTGTCCGCCCGAACGTCACCCCTCGGACCGGAGAGACCGCCCAACATGCCGACGGCCACAACGGCGAAGAAGGCGGCGACAAGCTTCGAGCGAAGCGATCTCTTGCTCATCTTCGGCTTCGTCCTCACTTGAAGGTCCCCTTTTCCCCCGTCTGGATACGACGATGGCTCATTCGGGCACGTCGTGGCCACACGATCGGTGCATCATGTTCCTGCATGTTCAGGACCCTGGGGGGTGGAGATTTGGTAACGAAGTGGACTAAAGCGGCACATCCCCATGCGGTGACCGAACTGTGTGAGGCGGGTGGCCGACTTTATGCGACCGCCCTGCGCGCGGGACGCATATCCCGCGCGGACGCGGAAGCGGCTCCGTGCCTGCTGGAGCTGGCCCTGCTGCGCCCCGACCTCGACGATCCGGAATGGCTGCGCCCGGTCCCTCCGGCGGTCGTACTGGCTCAGCGCCTCAACCCCCTGGAACAGGAGATAGCGGAGCGCCGGCGGCGGTCGGTCGAGTTGTCCGAAGCTTTCGAGCCGTTCATGGCGCTCGGGCTCGGTACGCAGACGGCCGCGCCCACCCACTCGATCTCGGTACTGGAGGGCAGTGACCAGATCAACGCGGCACTCGACCAGGCCACCACCCAGTGCCAGAGCGAGGTGCTCACGGTCCAGCCGACCAACCGGTTCTCCGAGCGTACGTTCCTGCAGGGGCTGGAACGCGACCGGCCGTTGATCGAACGCGGCGTGCGGATCCGGACCCTGTACCAGCACACCGCCCGGTACAACCCCGAGAAGCTCTCCTATGTCGAGCACTTCGCGGACGGCAAGGTGGAGTACCGGACGATCGACGAGCTGGTGGAACGCCTCATCATCTGCGACGAGACCGTCGCCTTCATCCCCACCCGCGACGACCAGCAGGTCGCCCTGGAACTGCGCCACCCGGGACTCGTGCGCTACCTGGTCAAGGTGTTCGAGTTCATGTGGAACCGGGCGATTCCCCTGACCGCCGGCGCCCCCTACGAGACCGCCCCCGACGGCATCACCGAGATCCAGCACTCCATCGCCAAGCTCCTGGTCGAGGGCCACGTCGACGAGGCCATCGCACGGCGCCTGGGCATGAACGTCCGCACCTGCCGCGCCCACATCGCCAAGCTGGCCCAGGCGCTCGGCAGCGGCAGCCGCGCCCAACTCGGCTATCTCATCGCCCAGTCCGGGATCCTGGACCAGAAGCTCCCCGACGAGGGCCACGCCCGGTGACCCCCGCCCCCGCGCCGAGCACGGCATCGAGGACCTGTGCACCGCGGGGCCTCGCCCGCCTCGCCACCGCCCTCGCCACCGCCCTCGGCAGCGACAGCCGGGCACAGTTCGGCCCTCTCATCGGACGCTCGGGGATCCTTGATCGGGAAGGCTGATCACGCCGGGCGCCCGGTCCAGGCCCACCTGTGCTATCCGGACGCCCAGCTGGGTACGGCTGGCCGCCCCCAGCGTCTCCGAGAGACGGGCGATGTGGGCCCGGCAGGTGCGCACGCTGATGCCCAGGCGTTCCGCGATCACCGCGTCCTGGTGACCCTCCGCGAGCAGCGCCGCGATGGACTGCTCGCGGTGCGAGATGCCCTCGATGCCGGTGTCGGGGAGGGCCGCGGTGAGCGGGATCGCCAGGCGCCAGAGTCGTTCGAAGACCGTGACCAGGTATTCCACCAGCGCCGGGTGGCGCAGCTCCAGGGCCATCGTGCGGTCCGCGTTCGCGGGGATGAAGGCCACCGTGCGGTCGAAGAGGATCAGCCGGTCGATGACCTCGTCGAGCGTCCGGGCCTCCACCGCGTCGCCCATCAGCTCCAGGTAGTTGAGCAGGCCCTGGCCGTGCCGGGCGACATGCGTATACAGGTCGCGCATCCGCACGCCCCGGCCGCGCAGGGCGACGGCCCGGTGCAGGCCCTCGGTCAGCTCCGACTCGCGGCGGATACCGCCCGGCTGCACGGTCAGCACCTCCTGCGTGCACGCCTGGGTCGCCTCGTCCATGGCCGCCTGGATCCGTGACAGCCCGTCGAGCACCCTGATGGCCGCCGTGCCCTCCGCGGCGGCCGGCCCGGCCCGCACCTGGCTTCCCAGACCGGCGTACCACTCGAACGCCGCGACCGCCGACCCCACCCGCCGCTGGCTGTCCGTCACCTCGTCGTACACCCCGCGCAGCAGCCGGGTCATGACCTCCTGCGGGGCGGTCGGCACCAGCCAGTCCATGTCGTCGGGGTCGGGGTGGAGCAGCGCCAGCTCCAGCAGGCAGGGCACCGCGTCGGCGTCCGTGCGCGGCACCCGGCCCCGGCGCACGGCCCGGGAGTACACGCGATCCCCGGTGGCGCACAGCCGGTCGGCACCATGTGGATGTTCATCCGTCCCGTGCCCGGCCATCGCCCATTCCACCCCCCGGTTTGCTGCCTCTTCCGCAGCGCAACTATGAGCGGTCCGGACCGGGTCCGCAACACGGCTCCTCCCGCACGGACCGTCGCAATATCGGGATACAGCAGGATATCGACCGGGCTCCTCAGCGCGCGCTGCAACAAGATGACGGTGGTGACCGGGAAGCGGGCCAGGCATCGTGCGGAGCGCTTCCCACGGGTGGTTCCGGCCACCCGACGGGGCGCCGGACCGGCCTCCCCCGTTCGGGCCGTGGCCCCGTGCCACGCGTCCACGGGGGAGGGACGTTGCACGGGAGGGCCGCTCCCGGGCACATGGCGCGGCGGATGGCGAACCCCCGAAATCCGTCAGTGATCGCCGCGTTACGTACCCGCTCTAACGTCCCTGCATGGCGGACATATTCGACGCGTACGCGTTGGCCGACGCGTGGGACGAGATGTTTGTGCGGCCGGGTGAGGTCAGGACCGCCTATGAGCCGGTACTGGCGGCGCTCCAGCCGATCGAACCGAGTGAACTGCGGTTCCGGGCCGACCAGATGGCCCGGGCCTTCACCGACCGGGGGGTGACCTACGCCTTCGCGGGCGAGGAACGGCCCTGGCCGCTGGACCTGGTGCCGAGAATCCTCGACGCCCTGGAATGGGATCTCATACGAAGAGGCGTGGCCCAGCGGGTCCGGGCCCTGGAGGCCTATCTGGCCGACGCCTACGGACCCGCCCGGGCCTTCGAGGACGGCGTGGTGCCCTGGCGGCTGCTGCTGGGCTCGCCGCACTTCCACCGGGCGGCGCACGCGGTGGAGCCGCCCGGCGGGGTGCGCGTCCATGTGGCCGGAATCGACCTGGTCCGGGACGAGGCCGGCGCGTTCCGGGTACTCGAGGACAACGTGCGGGTGCCGAGCGGGGTGTCGTACGTCATCGAGAACCGCAGGGCGATGACCCGGGTCTTCCCCTCGCTCTTCGCCGAGCAGCACGTCCTCCCGGTGGACGGGTACGCGGGACGGCTGCTCGCCGCCCTGCGCGCCGCCGCGCCCGGCGGGGCGGCGAGCGATCCCCGGGTGGTCGTCCTGACCCCCGGGCCCAGCAACGCGGCCTACTTCGAACACGCCCTGCTCGCCCGGCTGATGGGCGTGCAACTGGTGGAGGGGCACGACCTGGTGTGCCGGAGCAACCGGGTGTGGATGCGCACGACGCGCGGCGAGGTGCCCGTGCACGTGGTGTACCGGCGCCTCGACGACGACTTCCTCGATCCGCTGCACTTCCGCCCCGACTCGGTGATCGGCTGCCCCGGCATCCTGAGCGCGGCCATCGCGGGCAACGTCACACTCGCGAACGCCGTAGGGAACGGTATCGCCGACGACAAACTCCTCTACACCTACGTCCCGGACCTGATCCGCTACTACCTCGGCGAGGACCCGGTCCTGCCCAATGTCGAGTCCTACCGCCCTGATGAACCGGGGCAGTTGGAGGCGGTCCTCGACCAGCTGGACCAGCTGGTGGTGAAGCCGGTCGACGGGGCCGGCGGGCAGGGCATCGTGATCGGCCCGAAGGCCGACAGGGAGACCCTGGAACGCACTCGCAAAGCCGTCACCGCCGACCCGCGCGGCTTCATCGCGCAGCGCCCGGTCGCCCTGTCCACCTCCCCCACCCTGTCGGGGGACCGGATGGCACCGCGCCACATTGACCTGCGGCCGTTCGCCGTGAACGACGGCGACGACATCTGGGTACTGCCCGGCGGCCTCACCCGGGTCGCCCTCCAGGAGGGCAACCTGATCGTCAACTCCAGCCAGGGCGGCGGCTCCAAGGACACCTGGGTGCTCGCCGAGGGACCCGCCGAGCACCCCGAGCCGGTCGGCGCGGGCCCCATCCCCGCGATCGCCCCGCGCCGCCTCGGCCCCGACGGGACCCGTGCGGTCGTACCGGAAGGAGCGCAGCAGTGACCGACGTGATCCTCTCCCGAATCGCCGAGGCGCTGACCTGGACCGGGCGGTACGTCGAACGGGCGGACGCCACCGGCCGGATCCTCGACGCCTATCTGCACCGGATGCTGGAGGACCCCTGGCGTGACGAGGACGCCGCCTGCCGGTCGCTGTACGCGATCCTCGGCGTGGACGCCGGCGCGGAACAGGTGGACATGCAGCAGGTGCTGGACCAGCTCGCCTTCGACGCCCGCTCCACGTGCTCCATCGAGGGCGCGCTGGGCGCCGCCCGGCTGAACGCGCGCAGCGCCCGGGAGGCCATCTCCTCGGAGATGTGGGAGTGCCTCAACTCCACCTGGCACGCGCTCGGCGACCGGCGCCGCGCGGCCCGCCGCACCGGCCCCTACGCCTATCTGGAGCTGGTCCGCAGCCGGGCCGCGCTCTTCTTCGGGCTGGCCGACTCCACCATGAGCCGGGACGACAGCTGGCGGTTCGTCGTCCTCGGGCGGAGCCTGGAGCGGGTGGACATGACGGTACGGCTGCTCTCCGTGCGGGTGCTGGACGCGGCGCACGCGCCGGACTGGCCGACGCTGCTCAGCGCGAGCGGCGCCGACGAGGCGTACGCACGGGTGCACAGCGGGTTCGGGGACACCCCGAGAGTGGCCGAGTTCCTGCTCCTGGACCGGGACTTCCCGCGTTCGGCGCTGCACGCGCTGACCACGGCCGAGGAGTGCCTGGCCGCGCTCGGCCGGCCCCGCCAGGACCCGGCCCGCTCGCCGGTCGGCCGGGCCCGTACCCGCCTGGAATACCTGGACACCGCCTCCCTGGAGGAGCAGCTGCCCGTGCTGCTGCGCGACCTCCAGCAGGCCTGCATGGCGTCCGCCGACGCGGTGGCGGAGCGGTTCTTCCCGTACCAAGGGCTCGTCCAGTGGGCCCAGGAAGGAGCCTGAGATGGCTCGTCGCCTCCGCATCCGGCACACCACCCGGGTCTCCTACGCGCAGCCCGCGGCCTCCTCGCACAACGAGGTCCGGATGACCCCGCTGACCCTGCCGGGGCAGACCACCCTGGACGCGCGGGTCACGGTGCAGCCGGCCACGGCCGTCTGGTCGTACTGGGACTACTGGGGCACCCAGGTCACCGGCTTCGACCTCCTGGAGCCGCACGAGGATCTGACGATCACCGCGTCCAGCCTGGTGGAGACGGCGGCGCCGGGACCGCTGCCGGACGCGCCCGGGTGGGCGGAGCTGGCCGAACGGGCGACGGGATCACGGCTGGTGGAGTTCGTGACGCCGACGGGGCGTACGTCGGTGCCGAGGAAGCTGGTGAGGAAGGCGCGGGACGCGGCGGAGGGGCTGGGGCCGCACGAGGCCGCCATGGCCGTCTCCGGGCTGGTCGCCGACCGGGTGACGTACCTTCCGGGCGCGACCGGGGTGAACACCTCCCCCGCCCAGGCGTGGACCCAGCGGGCGGGCGTGTGCCAGGACATCACCCACCTCACGATCGCCCTGCTGCGGGGGCTGGGGCTACCGGCCCGGTACGTCTCCGGGTACCTGCACCCGGAGCGGGAGGCGGAGCTGAACCGGCCGGTCGCCGGGCAGAGCCATGCGTGGGTCGAGTACTGGGCCGGCGAGTGGTGCGGGTACGACCCGACGAACCGGGTGCGGGCCGGGGAGGACCACGTGGTGGTGGGGCGGGGGCGGGACTACGACGACGTCACGCCGCACAAGGGGATCTACCGGGGGGTTGCGGGAGGGGCGCCGGAGGTGACGGTGGAGTTCACGAGGGTCGCGTAGCCGGGCCGGGTGCAGGCCGGTGAGGGCTGGTCGCGCCCACGCGGCGGAGCCGCATACCGGCACAGCCCCGCGCCCCTGACGGGGCGCTGTCCGACCGTGTCCTTCAGCCTCAGCCGCGGGCGGTCGTGCCGCTGGGGCGGCCGCGGCGGCCCCGTTCCCTGCGTGGGGAACGGGGCTGTCGGCAGGGCTTACTTCAGGCCCGCCTCCGCGCAGGCGGTCTTGTACGCGGCCGTGCAGATCTGGGAGATCTTGTAGATGCCGTCCGCGACGACGGTGTCCTTGATCTTGCTCTTGGTGACGGCGTTGACCTGCACCAGCTGGGACGGGATGTCCTTGTTGGTCGGGCTGTCGACGGTGTCCTGGGTGAGGGCGTCGAACTGGATGTCCTTGCCCTGCACCCGGTAGACGGCCATCTCGGCGGCGGCCTCGGCCTCGTCCGGGTACGGCTTGTAGACGGTCATGTACTGCTCGCCGCTGAGGATCCGCTGGATGGCGTCGAGGTCCGCGTCCTGGCCGGTGATCGGCGGCATGTTGGTGACGCCCGCCGCCTTGAGGGCCTTGACGACGCCGGCCGCCATGGCGTCGTTGGCGGAGTAGACCGCGGCGATGTTGTCCCTGCCGATCGAGGCGATCGCCTTGGCGACCTCCTTCTGGGCGACCCCCGGGTCCCAGTCCTTGGTGTCGTACGAGGCCGCGATCGTCACCTTGCCGGTCAGCTCGGACACCGCGCCCGTCTTGAACTGCTTGGCGTTGGGGTCGGTCAGCGAGCCGTTGACCATGACGACCTTGTCGGAGCTGTCGACGTTCGACCCGAGGCCCTCCAGGAGCGTACGGGCCTGGACCTCGCCGACGAGTTCGTTGTCGAAGGAGACGTAGGAGTCGATGGGGCCCTCGGCGAGGCGGTCGTAGGCGATGACCGGGATGCCGGCCACCTTGGCCTTCTTCACCGTGGAGGCGATGGCGTGCGCGTCGACCGCGTCCAGGATGATCACGTCGACCTTGCCGTCGATCATCTTCTGCATCTGCTTCGTCTGCGTGGCGGCGGACGACGCGGCGTTCTCGTAGTCGACCCGCCCCTGCTTGTTCGTGAGCTCGACGATCTTCGACTTCATGATCGGGTAGTCGAAGTTGGTGTACCGGGTGTTGATCTTGTCCGGCATCAGCACGCCCACCGTGATGTCGTTGCCCTTGGTCGGGGTCGCGGTGGTGGACGATCCCGTCGCGTTGAGCACACCGCATCCGGCGAGCGAAAGGGTCATCGTGGACGCGGCCACGGACATGGCTATACGACGCATACGGGGGCTCACTTCAGGTGCGTTCCGGACGTGGGGCTGCTCTGCGACCCAGATGTCTGAAAAGACAACGCGTACGCCACACCCGGCGTCAAGCGGAACTACTTAACGAGTGCGCAACGCCACGCTCCGCTGCACCTGTGAAGGCGATGCGGAACCCCCTCCAAACACTCTTTACGGACCCTCCATCCAAAGGGAGTTCACGGGAGGGCAAAGATCGGTACAACCATGCCCTTTCCTCGTGAGTCGTGATCGATGACAGCCGCCCCAGGCGCGGCCGTACGACCAGAGGACCGAATGAACTCAGCCAGAGGCACCGCGGCCGTCGCCGTGGTGCTCGCCACGGCCGGCACCCTGCTCGGCGGCACCGCCGTAGCCGCCTCGGCCGCCACGACCTGCGCCTCCCCCGCCTACATGCGGGAGTTGTTCGCGAACACCACGGCCGACGAGAGCTGGAGCCGCGCGCCCGCCTCCGGCCCCGACGGCGTCCGCGAAGTCGACCTGGGCGGTCCTGGAACCGTGACCGGCATGCGAAAGGGCCCGGAGGTTCGGGTGAACCTCCGGGCCCTCCTCGCCGCTGAGGGCGGGGCTAGTCCTTGGCCTTCTTCGGGCGCCACACCACCAACGCGCTGGTCTGCTTGACCTCCTGGTACGGGACCAGGTCGCGGCGGTAGGAGGCGTGGACGGCGGCCTCGCGCTGCTGCATCGCGGCCGCCGCGCCGTCGACCGCCGCCTGGAGCTCGGCGACCCGCTGCTGGAGCGCCATGACCTGGTTCTCCAGTTCGATGATGCGCTTGATGCCGGCCAGGTTGATGCCCTCGTCCTGCGACAACGCCTGCACCTGGCGGAGCAGTTCGATGTCGCGGGCCGAGTAGCGGCGGCCCCGCCCGGCCGTGCGGTCCGGGGAGACCAGGCCGAGGCGGTCGTACTGGCGCAGCGTCTGCGGGTGCAGTCCGGAGAGCTGGGCCGCCACCGAGATGACGTAGACCGGGGTCTCCTCGGTCAGTTCATACGGCCCGCGGAAATTGTCACTGCGTCGACGGCCGTCCATCTCTGTCATGCTCCCTTCGCGGCCTCGAACAGCTCGGCCCGCGGGTCCTCGCCCGCGGTCGCCTCGCGATACGCCTCCAGTGCGTCACGAGCCTTCCCCGCCAGGTCCTTGGGCACACTCACCTCGACGGTGACCAGAAGGTCGCCGCGGGTGCCGTCCTTGCGGACCGCGCCCTTGCCGCGGGCGCGCATGGTGCGGCCGTTGGGCGTGCCCGGGGGCAGCTTCAGGGTGACCGGCGGGCCGCCCAGGGTGGGCACCCTGACCTCGCCGCCGAGCGCCGCCTCGGTGAAGGTCACCGGGACGGTCACCGTGAGGTTGTCGTCCTTGCGGCCGAACACCGGGTGGGTGTCGACGTGCACCATGACGTAGAGGTCGCCGGCCGGGCCGCCGCGCTCACCCGGCGCGCCCTTGCCACGCAGCCGGATGCGCTGGCCGTCGGTCACCCCGGCGGGGATGCGGACCTGCATGGTCCGCGACGACTTGGCGCGTCCGCTGCCCTTGCAGTCGAGGCAGGGGTGCTCCGCGATCAGGCCGCGGCCCTTGCAGTCCGGGCAGGGGTCGGTGAGCGAGAAGCCGCCTCCGGATCCTCGCGCCACCTGGCCGGTGCCGACGCAGGTCGGGCACACCCGTGGGGTGCCGTTCTTGTCGCCGGTGCCCGAACAGGCCTTGCAGGGGGCCTGCGAGGACATCCGCAGCGGGACCGTGGCGCCCTCGATGGCCTCCGTGAAGCTGAGCGTGACCTCGGACTCGATGTCCTGGCCGCGCCGCGGCTGGGTCCGGCCGGCCGTGCCGCCGCCCCGGTTGAACAGGCCCCCCAGGACGTCGCCGAAGCCGCCGCCGAAGCCACCGCCCCCGCCCTGGGCGCCGCCCCCGAAGAGGTCGCCGAGGTCGAAGTTGAAGTTGCCGCCGCCCGCGCCCGGCCCGGGGCGGAAGCCACCGTTGCCGAAGAGGGCGCGCGCCTCGTCGTACTCCTTGCGCTTCTTGGGGTCGCCGAGTATGTCGTTCGCCTCGGAGATCTCCTTGAAGCGCTCCTCGGCCTTGGCGTTGCCCTTGTTGGCGTCCGGGTGGAACTCGCGGGCGAGTTTCCGGTACGCCTTCTTGATCTCGGCCTCGGTGGCGTCCTTGGGGACGCCGAGGACCTTGTAGTAGTCCTTCTCGATGAAGTCCTTGGTGCTCATCCCCGACGCCCCTCCTTCCACGTGTTACCTACGACGTCAGCCCTCCTCAGGGCCGTTGTCCTTCTCGTCTGCCGCCGCGGGGGCCTCTTCGGTCCCCTCGGCCTTCGCCGGCGTCGCTCCCGGCTGCGGTTCGGCGACCGCCACCCGCGCGGGGCGGATGGTGCGCTCGCCGATGCGGTACCCGGGCTGCAGGATGGCCACGCACGTCGTCTCGGTGACGTCCGGCGCGTAGCTGTGCATCAGCGCCTCGTGGATCGTCGGGTCGAAGGGCTCGCCCTCCTTGCCGAACTGCTGGAGGCCCATCTTCGCCGCGACCGTCTCCAGGGATTCGGCCACCGACTTGAAACCGCCGACCAGTTCGCCGTGTTCCCGGGCGCGGCCGATGTCGTCGAGCACGGGCAGGAGCTCGGTCAGGAGGTTCGCGATGGCGATCTCCCGCACCGTGATCCGGTCGCGCTCCACGCGGCGGCGGTAGTTCTGGTACTCGGCCTGCAGGCGCTGGAGGTCCGCGGTGCGCTCACCGAGTGCGGTGCGTACCTGGTCCAGCTGTGCCGTCAGACCGGCGAGCTGTGCGCTTGCGTCCCCGGCCGGGGCCGCCCCCTGTGCGGGAGCGGCCTTCGGCTCGGCGTCGTCGGGGGTGGCGCCGGAGGGGACGTCGGGCTTCTCCTCGAAGCCCGGGGTCTCCTCCGTCACGCGGCACCGTCCTTGCGCTCGTCGTCGACGATCTCGGCGTCCACCACGTCGTCGGCCCCGTCACCGGCGGGGGCACCACCGGCGGCCTGCGCGGCCTGGGCGTCGGCGTACATGGCCTGGCCCAGCTTCTGGGAGACGGCCGCGACCTTCTCGGTGGCGGTGCGGATCTCGGCGGTGTCCTCGCCCTTGAGCTTCTCCTTCAGCTCGGCGACGGCGGCCTCGACCTCGGTCTTGATCTCGCCCGGGACCTTGTCCTCGTTGTCCTTGAGGAACTTCTCGGTCTGGTAGACGAGCTGCTCGCCCTGGTTGCGGGTCTCGGCGGCCTCGCGGCGGCGGTGGTCCTCCTCCGCGTACTGCTCGGCCTCCTGGCGCATCCGGTCGACCTCGTCTTTCGGCAGCGAGGAGCCGCCGGTGACGGTCATCTTCTGCTCCTTGCCCGTGCCCAGGTCCTTCGCGGTCACGTGCATGATGCCGTTGGCGTCGATGTCGAAGGAGACCTCGATCTGCGGGACACCGCGCGGGGCCGGCGGCAGACCGGTCAGCTCGAACATGCCGAGCTTCTTGTTGTACGCCGCGATCTCGCGCTCGCCCTGGTAGACCTGGATCTGGACGGAGGGCTGGTTGTCCTCGGCGGTGGTGAAGATCTCGGACCGCTTGGTCGGGATCGTCGTGTTCCGCTCGATGAGCTTGGTCATGATGCCGCCCTTGGTCTCGATACCGAGGGACAGCGGGGTCACGTCGAGGAGCAGGACGTCCTTGACCTCACCCTTGAGCACACCGGCCTGGAGCGAGGCGCCGATGGCGACGACCTCGTCCGGGTTCACACCCTTGTTGGCCTCCTTGCCGCCGGTCAGCTCCTTGACGAGCTCGGCGACGGCGGGCATACGGGTGGAGCCGCCGACGAGAACGACGTGGTCGATCTCGCCCAGCTGGATGCCGGCGTCCTTGATGACGTTGTGGAACGGCGTCTTGCAGCGCTCCAGGAGGTCCGCGGTCAGCTGCTGGAACTGGGCGCGGGTGAGCTTCTCGTCGAGGTGCAGGGGGCCCTCGGCGGAGGCGGTGATGTACGGCAGGTTGATCGAGGTCTCGGTGGAGCTGGACAGCTCGATCTTGGCCTTCTCGGCGGCCTCGCGCAGGCGCTGGAGGGCCATCTTGTCCTTGCCGAGGTCCACGCCGTGGCCGGCCGCGAACTGCTTGACCAGGTAGTCGACGACGCGCTGGTCCCAGTCGTCACCACCGAGGTGGTTGTCGCCGTTGGTGGCCTTCACCTCGACGACGCCGTCGCCGATCTCCAGGAGGGACACGTCGAAGGTGCCGCCACCGAGGTCGAAGACGAGGATCGTCTGGTCGTCCTTGTCGAGGCCGTACGCCAGCGCGGCGGCGGTGGGCTCGTTGACGATGCGCAGGACGTTCAGACCGGCGATCTCGCCGGCCTCCTTCGTCGCCTGGCGCTCGGAGTCGTTGAAGTAGGCCGGGACGGTGATGACCGCGTCGGTCACCTTCTCGCCCAGGTAGGCCTCCGCGTCCCGCTTGAGCTTCTGCAGGATGAACGCGGAGATCTGCTGGGGGTTGAAGTCCTTCCCGTCCAGCTGAATCTTCCAGTCGGTGCCCATGTGACGCTTCACGGACCGGATCGTCCGGTCCACGTTGGTGACCGCCTGGCGCTTGGCGACCTCGCCGACCAGAACCTCGCCGTTCTTGGCGAAGGCGACGACGGACGGCGTGGTCCGGGCACCCTCGGCGTTGGTGATGACGGTGGGCTCGCCGCCTTCAAGAACGCTGACGACGGAGTTAGTCGTGCCCAGGTCGATGCCGACCGCACGTGCCATGGTGATTTCCTCCAACTGACTTGAGTGGAACAGGCTCAAGTGTGCATCACGCTTCGCTCTGGGTCAACAGACCTGAGTGGAGCAGACTCAAGTCTTATCCGTTCCTTACACGCAAGTGCTCGCTGACCTGCACCGATGCAGGGATTCCGAACAACTGAACAAGTCGTCCCACCAGGTCGTCGATCTCCCGGGCGCACTCGTCCAGCGCCGCACGGGGCCTCCCCCAGGGGTCGGCGACGTCGTCCTCCTCGGGCGGGACCGGGGCGGCGCGCCCCCGACGGGCGGCGGCGGCCGCGACCACGCCCGCGAAGTCACCCACGCCGTCCGGCCGCCGCGCGTCGTCCCCGGCCCGGCCGCCGGCGAGCCGCACGAACTCCTTCAGGGTGAAACAGCGCCGCAGCGCCGACGGCGCGAGCCGCACGGCCGCCTCGCGGTGCTCCCGGGCCAGCCCGAGCACCAGCTCCGCACCCAGCACGAGCGGGGCGGTGAGCCGGTGCGAGCCGAAACCGGAGCCGTCGCCGCCCAGCCGCTCCAGCGCCTCCCTGGTGGCGTGCTCCATGCCCGGACCGGGCCACGCCCGGGTACCGGCGCTCCGCGGCCGCACGGCCGCACCACGCGGCAGCCGGGCGGCCAGCAGCCGTTCGGCGAGCACGGAGCGGTGCACGTTGCCGGTGCAGACGAACAGGACCGGGGTCATTCCGCATCCGTCTCGGGGGTCCGGGCCGGCACGGCCGCCCCGCCGGGCGGACCCGATGTCCGGGGCGCGGGCAGCTCGCCGTAGCTCCGGTAGCCGTAGCGGCCGCCCTGGGCGGCCGGAGCCATGCTGAAGACCGTGCCGAGGACGCGCACACCCACCCGCTCCAGCGATTCCAACGCCGTGCGCACCTGGTCCCGCCTGGTCCGGGCGGCACGGACGACCAGCAGCGTGCCCTGAGCGAGCGAGGCGAGTCCCAGGGTGTCGGCGACCGGCAGCAGCGGCGCGGTGTCGACGATCACCACCTCGTGGAGCTCCGCCAGCTCCTTCAGCGCCTTCTCCATGCGCGCCGAGGCGAGCAGTTCCGTGGGATTCGGCGGTACGGCGCCACTGGCCAGCACCGAGAGTCCGTCCGCGGCCTGCTGCATGACGTCCGCGATCCGCGCCCGCCCGATGAGCACGGTGGTCAGGCCGGCGTCCTGCACGAGACCGAAGGCCTGGGCCACGCACGGGCGGCGCAGGTCCGCGTCCACCAGGCAGACGGAGACGCCCGCCTCGGCCAGGGAGAGGGCGAGGTTCACCGCGGTGTTGGTCTTGCCCTCACCGGGCACCGAGCTGGTCACCACGATGATCCGCGGCGGGTCGTCGACCTGCGAGAACTGGAGGTTGGTGCGCAGCTTGCGGAAGGCCTCGGCGCGCCGGGAGTGCCCGCCGACGGTGATGACCGGCTGCCTGGGGGCGTTCCTGTCGTACGGGATCGAGCCGAGCCCCGGCAGCCTGGTGAACTCCCCCAGCGACTCGACCGTCTTGACCGTGGTGTCGAGCGTCTCGCGCAACGCGACGACGCCGGCGCCGAGCAGCAGGCCGCCGAGCACACCCGCGGCCAGGTTCAGCAGCGGGCGGGGCGAGACGGGGCCGGCGGGGGTGACGGCCTCCTGGGTGACACGGAGGGACACGGGGGAGGTCCCCTCGCCGGTCCGCCTCCCGCCCTGGGAGCCGGCCACGCGCTTGGGCGTCTCCAGCCTCTCGACGACCGCGATGAACCGCTCCGCCACGGCGTTGGCGACCCGCGCCGCGCGTCGAGGCGCGGTGTCCCGGACCGTGATGTCGATGAGCACGGTGTTGAGGGGGGCCCGGGCGGTGATCCGGGACGCCAGTTCCTCCGGCGTGGTGCGCAGTCCCAGCTCCGCCACCACGGGCACGGTCACCTGACGGGACGTCACGATCTCCGCGTACGACTGCACCCGTGCCTGGGAGAAGCTCTGCCCCTGGTTGAGTTCGGCCGTGCCCTCCCCGGCGCGGGTCGCGACGAAGAGCTGGGTTCTGGCTTCGTAGACGGTGGTGCTCAGCATCGTCGCGGCGAGCGCCGCCCCGACCCCGAGAACCAGACAGACGACGACGGTCGGCCAGCGTCCGGCAAGAGCCTTCAGGAAGCGGTGGAGATCCAAGCTGCACCCCTCATCGAACTGCGGAAACCACCCGTATCGGGATGTTCTGTTCCCTGTGGACGCAGCCGACCATAGAGACTCGCGCGCGCCGAACGGGGGAGCCACCCCCAAGGAGGCCGTCGCGCGGACACCCGCTGCCCCCATCCGATGACTCCTCGGCCATGTCACGCCGGATGGCGCCGTATATCCCACTTTTTCCAGGTATCCAGGTCATGACGACTGCCGACATCGTCGCCTGTTCCGGACCCGAGTCGAGGAGAGCGAACATGACGAGACCGCCCCAATGGCGAGGCACGCTTGCATCGGCGGCATCGGCCGCCGTGCTCGTCGCCGTACCGCTGATGGGCGCGCAACCCGCCCACGCGGAGACCGCGCAGCCGTATCCCCCGCCGCCGCCGACCCTGACGCTCAGCGCCACCACCGTGCACGCCGGAGACAGACTGGGCTTCCGGGGCACGGGTTTCGCCCCCCGGCAGCAGGTCGAGGCCGACCTGAGGTCGCACGTCGTCGTACTGGGCTACTTCCGGGCGAACGCACACGGAGTGGTCACCGGCACGGTGACCATCCCGCGGCGCACCACCCCGGGCTTCCACACCTTCGAACTGGTCGGCCGGAAACCCTATCGGAAGGCCTCCGCCCGGATCAGGGTGCTGCGCCCGGAGCACCGGGCAGACCTGAACGAACCCGGCAACGCGCCGGACGACAGCGGCCGGCCCGCGGACGCGGACGCCGCGGACCAGGGCGGACCCACGCCTCTCGCCGAGGGCTCGGCCGCGGCGGGTCTGGTCTCGCTCGGCGGCGGCACGATGCTGGCCCTGCGGCGCCGCCGCAGTTCATGACGGACCGGGACCCGCGTAGGGTGCTCCGCCGGCGTCCCGGCTTCCGCCGGGGCGCCGTCCGCGCGCCCGCGCCCGGCCGGGCGCCGGTCCCCCGCCGCGTGCGCGGCTACGCCCTGGCAGCCGTCGCGGCGCTGGCCGTGGCCGGTGCCGCCTGGATCGCGGTCACCGGACTGCTCGCCCGCACGGAGCTGCTCGCCGCCCAGCGGGACCTCGACGCCCTGCGCCGGTCCGTGGCGGCCGCACCGGCTCCCGGCGCGGCCGCCGGAGAGCGGCGCGCCGTGCGGTCCGCGGCGGCGCACGCCGCGCGGGCGCACCGCCTCACCACCGGACCGGCCTGGTACTCCGCCGCCCGCCTGCCCTTCCTCGGCGGCCCGCTGCAGACCGTGCGCGGCGCCGCGTCCGCAGCGGACCGGCTGTCCGCCGGCGTCCTGTCCCCGCTGCTGCGCGTCCTGCCGGCACCGGACGGCGGGGCCGGGGTGTCCGGGGCGCTGACGTCCCTGCGCGCACACGCCCCGGACATCGTCCGGGCGGCAGACGTCGCCACCCGGGTACAGGCCGACGTGCGCGGGCTGCCCCGGTCCACCTGGCTGCCGGCGGCCGATCGCGCCCGGACCGCCCTCGCGCAGCAGATCGACCGTCTCGCCCCGGCGATGACCGACGCCTCCGTGGCGGCCCGCCTCCTGCCGTCCCTGCTCGGCGAACAGGGGGAACGCCGCTACTTCCTGGCGTTCCAGAACACCGCCGAGGCACGCGGCACCGGAGGGGTCGCGGGGGCCTTCGCGGTGCTCCGGGCCGACCACGGCCATGTGTCGTTCGAACGGTTCGGCAACAACACCGAGATGGCGGCGGCGAAGGCCGACATCGACCTGGGCGCGGAGTTCGCGGACCGCTACGCGGGCAGTGCTCCCACCCGGGTGTGGGCCAACTCCAACCTCAGTCCGCACTTCCCCTACGCGGCCCGCATCTGGGCCGCGGCCTGGCGCGACCACACCGGCGAGCGCGTGGACGGGGCGATCGCCCTCGACCCGGCCACGCTGGGCCGCTTCCTGCGGGTCACCGGTCCGGCCCACCTGGCCGACGGCACCGAGCTCACCGCCGGCAACGTCCTGGACCTCACCGAGCGGGCCAGTTACGCACGCTACGACGACGTCACCCGGCGCAAGGCCTTCTTCGTCGACACGGCACGCGCCGTCGCCGCGCCCCTGCTCGCCGCCTACGACGACCCCCGCCGGCTGCCCGCCCTGCTCATGGCCGTGCACGAGGCCCAGCGCGACGGCCGGCTGAAGCTGTGGAGCGCGCACCCGCCAGAACAGCGGCTGCTGGAGACGCGCCCCTACGCGGGCACCCTCCCGGACACGCCCGGCCCCTTCGCGGGACTCGTGGTGAACAACGCGGCGGGTTCGAAGCTGGACTACTACCTGGACCGGAGCCTGGTCTGGGAGGCGAACGGCTGTGCCGACGGCGCACGCGCGGTCACCGCGACCGTGACCCTGACCAACCGTGCCCCGTCCGCCGGCCTGCCCGGTTACGTCACGCTGCGGGAGGACCACCCGCCCCACCGCACCCGGCCGGGTGACAACCGGCTCCTGGTGTCGTACTACGCCGGGGTCGGAGCCGACCTCGTCGGCGCCACCCTGGACGGCCGCCCCGCCCTGCTGGCACCCGCCGTCGAACGCGGCCACTCCGTGTACACGCTCGATCTGGAACTGCCCGCGGGCGCCCGCCGCACCCTGGTGCTGCACCTGCGCGAACCGCACGCGGACGGCAGGCCGGTGCTGCTGCGTCAGCCCCTGGTGACGCCCCTGCGGGCCACGGTGAAGCCGGGCGGCGCCTGCGGCACCCGAACGAGTGGCACGGCGGAAGCTCCCATCGGGTGAGACTTTCTCCGCGCCCCGGCGTCGCACCCTCCTCCGCACCGAATGCCATACACACTCGATCAGACCCTTTTTCTCCCGCTTGGAGGGCGAATGTGGCTGTTCGGGGAGACCATGCCCCAGCTACCGGCGGCACGACAGCCATGGCCCCGAGCCGCGGGGGGGGGGGGGCCCCCCCCCCCCCCCCCCCCCCACCCCCCCCCCCCCACCCCCCCCCCCCCCCCCCCCCCCCCCCCCCCCCCCCCCCCAGGAAGCACC
>NZ_JBFBJL010000043.1:0-82264 GCF_040686075.1 Streptomyces sp. NPDC086519 | reverse complement strand
TCTGCGTCGATCCCATCGATCGGCTGAATTCCATGACCAGTCCGCATGACGATCATATTTTCATATAACTAAGGCCATCGGAGGGCGACTTGGCAACGCAGACCAGACACAGGGCGGGAGGAGCGAGCCCGCGCCTTCTCTTCACGGCACCGATCACCGGCCGATATCCCGTCAGCTTGCACTGGCGCCGCTTCAACCAGGGCCCGCTGGTTCGCCCGGACTTGGCTACCCGCGATCTGTATTCCCATCAAGCCGAGTGGCCCGACCCGCCAACGACAACGCCGACGAACATCAGTCGCTGGCTCGCCCCGCGTGAGCCGCCGGTGGTGACCGAATCGACCAGTTCGAGGACTTCGATCCCCACCTCCACTGCAGGGTGACGGTGTGGACAAGTGAGGTGGCGCGGGGGTTGGGTCACGCTTCACCACCCGGTGGCTCGGCCGGCAGCACCGGGGAGCGGCAGAGGATCGCGAGGGGTGGCTCCACACGCGGCGGCCGGAGCGCTGAACGTCTACCTGCCCGCTCGATTCACCGGGACGTCCATCTGGATCACCAGCTCACCAGCCCCGGCCCATGGCTCCGTGCGCCCCCATGTTCCGCGTCCCCCGCCGGGATCGCCCAATATGAGGTGCCCAAAGACCCCGTCACCAGCGAAAACGCTGAGGACGGGGTCTTCGTGTATGTACAGGCGTGTACAGCGCTGGACGGCCCTAGGACGGACGGGGTCTGTGGACTGTGTACTGATTGATCGCCGCATCGAGCGACTGGGTGAAGTCGGTCTTCAGGTCCACTGTGACCACACCGGGAGGGCGTGCAATTCCACAAGACCCCTGCGCTCTCCCATCGACGTTGCCGCCATTCCAACGAAGGTGCGACGGCGCCCGTGGAGCGTCTCTTGATCCTCACCAGCGGCGTCACTTCCCCGCTCGCACACCTTCGGGGCCCTCTCAGCGCTCGGGGGTCCATTCCACGGGAGGGGGCATGCGGCTGTAGTGGGCTCCCCTGGTGCCGAAGTGGGCGAGGTGCAGGGTTTCACCGTCGATCTGGATCTCTGCCGGCGGAGGGTTGGGAACGGAGATCCGCGGGTGGGCGTAGGGGTGGCCTTCGATGAAGACAGGCTCCCGGAAGTGGTTCCGGGCGTCCGCCCAGTCCTGGGCCCGCTCGCGGGTCCACGGGTTCTGCAAGGTCCGCGGGGCGGCCGGGTCGTGGTCGTAACCGTTGAGGCTGCGCACCAGAGCCTCGCTGTAGACACCCTTGACCCGGAAGTTCTCCAGGTCGTCCGCGCGCACGACCATGTTGACGTACCGACGGCCGTTGCCTCGGTGCCGGCCCACCGCGTGCCAGCGACCGTGGCCCGGGTCCCAGCGGACGGGCGGTATCCACAGGAGGGCGCCTGCGCGGAAGTGCTTCGTGCCGTGCTGGATGTCGAGGTCGCTCTCGCCGTGCGCGGTTTCTCGCGCCACGTTCGCCACGAGGCACCAGCCCAGCAACCCGTCCGGCGTCTCTTCTTCAGTGGGTCCCGTGTCTGTCACGCCGAGAATTCTGAGGCACGGGACGGGGTGCAAGCCAGGTCTTATCAGCTGAGCCGACCGGAGCGATTCTCATGCGCATCACCAACCGCAGAAGGGTCAGAAGGCCTCGGGGTCGTGTAATTCCCCACCAATGGCGTCGGCTTCGAGTGAGGTCCCGCGCGTGTAGGCAGTCCAGACCGGCATCTGCCCCTCCGTCGGCTTCGGCCGTCTCGACGCGCTGTTCGCCGGTCCCGCTCTGGCCCGCACCCCCACCTACCTGACGCAGCTCCGGGAGTACCTGAACGACGCCTCCGTCTCGCCTATGGTCATCCGCCGCCTGGTCCAGCGGCATCCGACTCCGTGCTCCGCGCGCTTCTGCGCAAGCCCGCGTTCACTCCGCGTCCTGCTCAACCAGCCACGGCACCTCGTCGATCACCGCGATACTCGGGGTGTCGTCCGGAACCGCGACGACCGGTGAGCGCAGCGCCTGATTCCCATCCGCGGTCTGCAGCCCGGCCACCAACTCCGGCTCCGGTAGGGCGGACTGGGCGATCGCCCCAGTGAAGTCCGCCCGCTCGGCCGTCGCGTTGGACCCCGGGGCGCCTGGAAGACCGCATACGGAACCCGGGACCGAGCACAGAACTCCTGGACCAGGCGGGACTTCCCCACACGGCGCCGACCGGTCGTGATCACGGGCCGCCCACGGGTGGCACCCGCCCTCGATCACCGCGCCCAGCTGTCGAGCCGGCAGATCCAGATGGGGCAGAGGCGCCGGCATCGCCGCAAGCGGAGAATCTCCGCAGGTCACAGGGAGACCGGCGGAGTCCTGCCTGGTTCCGCCAGCACCCGGTCCGGTCCTGTTCAAGCGTTGCGCTCCGTCCACGCCATGGCCTCTGCCGTGCCATGCTGGGCGTGCCGGAGTGACGGGGAGGATCGGATGGCGGGGGACACCGGTGGTATGGCCGGGTTCGGGGCGCGGCCCTGGTACGGCGCCAACGAGGTGCTGGCGTTCTTGCTTGAGCTTGCGGCGCTGGGCTTTCTGAGCTGGTGGGGATTCGGTGCGGGGCATCAAGGTGCTCTGCGCATCCTGCTCGGCGTGGGAACGCCGCTGCTGGCCTGCGCGGTCTGGGGGTTGTTCGCCGCGCCCCGGGCTCGGCTGCGGCCGCGGCTTCCGCTGGTCCTGATGGTGAAGGCGCTGGTGCTCGGCGGTGGTGCCGCCGCTCTGTACGGCGTGGGTCATCCCGTCGCGGCGGGTGCCGTCGCTGTCGTGACGGTCGTCAACACGGCGGTGGCCGAGTTCCTCCGTGCCGCCCCGCCGAGCGTGGTGCCCGTCGGGACTGGCCGTCCAAGTGACAACAGCTGAAAGGGTGTTGCCGCCCTCGGACTGCGGTGGTCGCTCGGCCTCGCCGTGTGATGCCCCGCCGCCCGCGGTCCCGACGCCGCCTGGCCGGGGCCTGGTTCGCGGAGTGCGGAACCGTGCGGGCCGACGGGACGACCTGACTGTTGTGGGCATGACGGGAAAGGCATTACGGGGAGTCGAGGAGTCGGGAGGCGCCAGTGGGCCGGGCAGAGGGCTTCGGGCAGTTGGAGGCCGAAGATCCCGAGCAGGTGGGGCCCTACCGGACCGTTGCGTTGCTGGGCGCGGGGGGCATGGGGCGGGTGTACCTGGCCGTGTCGCGTGGTGGACGGCCGGTGGCTGTGAAGGTGATTCGGCCCGACGTCGTGCGGAATGGGCAGTTCCGGCGCCGGTTCGCGCGTGAGGTGGCCGCGGCCCGTGCGGTGAGCGGGGTGTTCACCGCCGCGGTGGTGGACGCCGACACCGAGGCGACGACGCCATGGCTGGCGACGGCGTACGTCCCCGGGGTCTCGCTGAACGACGCGGTGGCCGAGGCCGGTCCGCTGCCGGCGATGTCGGTGTGGAGGCTGGCTGCGGGGCTGGCCGAGGCGCTGGAGGCCATCCATCGCGCCGGGGTGGTCCACAGGGATCTGAAGCCGTCCAATGTGCTCCTGGCCGCGGACGGGCCGCGTGTCATCGACTTCGGCATCTCGGTCATGAGCGACGCCAGCGCGTTGACCACAACGGGGGTGGCGGTGGGCACGCCCGCCTTCATGTCACCGGAGCAGCTGACGACGGATCACCCGGTGGGTCCGGCGACGGACGTGTTCGCGTTGGGCGGCGTGGTGACGTACGCGGTGACAGGGGTGGGGCCGTTCGGCGAGGGGCCCACACACCGGGTGATGTACCGCATCGTGAACGAGGAACCGCAGTTGGACCGGGTTCCCGAGTCGCTGCGTGGGGTGGTTGCGGGCTGCCTCCAGAAAGAGCCCCGGCACCGACTCGAGGTCGGTGAACTTCTCGGGCTGCTGGAGGAGACCGTGCCGGCGGGGTCGAACTGGTCCGCCGACACGGCGGGGTGGCTGCCCGCCGCCGTCGCGGGCCTCGTCACCCGCCGCGCCGAGATACCCCATCCACCGACCGAGCCCGATCCCGCGGCCCGGCGGACGCGGCGATCGCCGAGCCCGGATGCCGGTGGTGAGGCCGGGGCGGCCACTACGCGGACCACACCCCGGCCGCCCCAGGCGCCTCAGACGCCCGGTGAGGGCGGCCGCCGAGCGGCCCCCCGCTCCCCGGACGCGGGCAAGGTCCCCGGGCCGAAGCAGGCACCGTCGCGGGCCCGCACGAATGAGTCCGCCGCCGTTGCGGGAGCTGCCGCAGAACCCGCCGCGCAGGCGGCGGGCGCGGCCGACTGGGCACGACGGACGGTGGTGGGCCTGGGCGGAACGGCAGTCGTGGGCGGGCTCGGATATGGCGGGTGGAGGGCGCTGAAGTGGCTGGGCGGGGCCGTCGAGGACATGTTTCCGGACGCGTTCATGGCCGACTCCGAGCAGCGGTGGGTCTTCACCGGGGGGATGGACGAGTTCTTCGTGGATGACTCCTCCCCGGCGGTCTCCGGGGGCATCGTCTACGTCGGCGCCCAGGACGCCGGCTCCCGGGACCACCTGTACGCGCTCGACGCCGGCACGGGACGGCGGCGCTGGTCGTTCCGCACCCAGGGACGGACAGGGTCACCGGTCGTGTCAGGCGGCACGGTCTACGTGGCCGACGACAACAACTACCTGTACGCGCTGGACGCGGCCACCGGGCGCCGCGACTGGACCACCCGGCTCCAGGGCAGCATGGAGACCCCGGCGCCGCCGCGGGTCGTGGACGGAGTGCTGTACGCCACCAGCGCCGCGATGAGCGCCGCGGGCTTCTTCGGCTACGTCTACGCGTTCGACGCCCGCGACGGCAGTCTGCGCTGGCGTTTCAAGGCCGGCAGTGTCATCCGGTCGTCGCCGTGCGTGTCCACGGGCGTCGTCTTCGTCGGCAGCTTCGACCACAACGTGTACGCGCTGGATGCCGCCTCGGGCCGTCGGCGCTGGGTCTTCCGCACCGGGGACCAGGTCAGCGGCTCCCCCGTGGTGTCCGGTGGCATCGTCTTCGTCGGCAGCGACGATCACCATCTTTACGCGCTCGACGCGGCGACCGGGCGCAAGCGGTGGGCATTCGCGGCGGACGCCCCGGTGCGGGCCTCAGCGGCTGTGTCCGGCGGCATCGTCTGCGCGGGGACGGGCGACCACGGTGACCTGTACGGCGTGGACGCCGCCACCGGCCGTCAACGCTGGAAGACGGCCTTCGACTCCGGCATCGCCTCCGCCGCTCTCACGGCCGCCGCAGGGCTGATCTACCTCGGCGTGGACGGCCACTTGTTCGCGGTGGACGCCAAGAGCGGCCGCAAGCGATGGAAGTCCGCCATGGGCAAGGGCGGCACCAACTCCGCCTCCTCTCCGGCGGTTGCCGGCGATGTGGCTTATATCAGCGGCTACGGAGCTGTGTACGCGGTGAGCGAGAAGGGCAAGTCCGCCACAGCGTCCGCGTCGCCGTGACCAGGCTGCCTGCCGGCCACCGGGGAAGGGGATCAAAAGACGGACAAAGAGTCTACGGTGGCCGACGAGTTCCCTGATCTGTGCGCTACCACGAGATCATGCGGTGGACGCAGGAGTGCGGGCTCTCCCCCGGGCGACGACGGGTGGGTACCGAGGAGGCGGAGGGAGGCGTCGAGGCAGTCTCACCGATCTCTGTGGTGGTCCCCGTGAATCTACGGTTCGCCTCGCCCGACGGAGGCGGGCAAGCCCAGGACCGGACCGATACGTGCCGGGCCCGCGCGGTGAAGATTCGACACCTCCACCACACGCGGAGCCTTCGCCACGATCAACACCGGCCCGCGTCATCGAACAACGCTCGTGATCGATACAGCTGGGCCCTGTCGTTCGGATCAGGCCGGCTATGAGGTGCTGCTTCGCCTTTCGACCGACCCGAGCGGGACTTGGTGCGTGCGGCTGCGAGGCGGCGGGTGACGACAACGCCGCTGGGCCCCTCCAGGGAAGTGCGTGCCGAGCCCCGCGACGCGGGAGGGGATGCACCGAACGACAGGGCCTCGCCCTCAGGCGGACTTGTGGCGGGCGCCGCCCTCGACGTGGATCGTCTCGCCGGAGACGAAACCCGCGCCAAGGAGCCACATCACCGCGTCGACAATGTCATCGGCCTCCCCGTGGCGTCCGACGAGGGTCCCGGCCGCGCTCTTGCTCAACAAGCCGGCCTTGTTGTCACCCAGGCGATCCCATGCGCCCGAGTCCACGACACCGGGCGAGACGGCATTGACCCGTACCGGCGCCAGATCCGCCGCCAGGTGCCGCGCCGCGTACTCGACCGCACCGTTCGTGACCCCCTTGACGAGTGATCCCGGGCCAGGGCGCCAGGCGACCACACCGGAGAACAGCACCATCGACCCGGTCGGCCGCAGTACCGGCGCGAAGTGCTTGGCGACCAGCATCGGGCCGACCACCTTCGCCGTGAACGCGGCCAGCAGCTTGTCGCGGTCCAGCTCGGTCGCGCGGACATCGTGCGGCGCCGAACCGGTCGTCACGATGTGGTCGACTCCGTCCTTCAGCCGCTCCGCCGCGGCCGCGAGCGTCGACTCGTCCTGCAGATCGACCCGCACCGCGGTGGCGCCGATCTCGCGCGCCAGCACGTCGGCCGCGGCCAGATCGCGGGCACCGACGACAACGTCGTACCCGTCCTTCACCGCACGCCTCGCGACGGCCGCGCCCAGCGCCCGTGCACCGCCGATGACCAGGATCCGCTCCATGCGTCTCACTCCCTCTCGTAGGATCGAGCTCAACGGTATGGATTTGATACCGGTATCTTCAACGGAACTGGGAGCAGCGATGGGCAAGGCGTACAACGTGATGGCAGCGACCTGCCCGAGCCGCACGGTGCTGCACCGTATCGGCGCCCGCTGGACCGTGTTCGTCGTCAACGCCCTCGACGACGGGCCTCGCCGCTTCACCGAACTGAAGGCGCACATCCAGGGCATCACCCCGAAGGTCCTGACCGAGACCCTGCGCTCCCTGGAGGCCGACGGTTTGATCAGCCGCCACGAGTACGACGAGAACCCGCCCCGCGTCGAGTACGCGCTGACACCGCTGGGCCGCTCGCTGCTCGTCCCGCTCCGCGCCGTACGGCTCTGGGCCGAAGAGCACGTCCCGGACATCGAGGCGGCCCGAGCCCGCCAGGCGATGCTCTGAGCAGGTCAGACGTTGAGTGCGAGCGCGGCACCGAGGCCGCCCAGGCCGAGCGCGACGGCGGCCGCGAGCCAGCCGCCCGAGCGCCAGGGGAAGAACCGGTCGAGGGCCGGCCGGCCCGGGCCGATGGCGGTGAGAGCGAGGGCCACGACGCAGATCGCGACGTTGTACTCGACTCCGCCGTCCTGGCTCCACAGGCCGTGGGCACCACTCACGGTCACCATGGCGTTGATCATCACGCCGATGACGGCAGCGGCCGCCAGCGGGGTGAGCAGTCCGACCGCCAGACCGAGGCCCCCGCAGAGTTCGGAGAGGCCTCCGATCAGGGCGAAGACCTTGCCCGGGTGGTAGCCGAGGGCATCGAAGCCCCTGCCGGTGGCCGCGAGGCCCGATCCTCCGAAGACTCCGAAGAGCTTCTGCGCCCCGTGGCCCGCCATCAGCAGTCCGAAGGTCAGCCTGAGCAGGAGCAGTCCGCAGTCGGCGGCGGACAACAGGGGGGCCGCGCCGGGGGCATGCCTCCCCTCCAGCGGGGCCGAGGCGGCCCCGGCCCTACCGGCGAGCCTTCGGTCCTCCGTCACGGGGGCGCGTGCCCGGGTCTGGGGCAGGTGGAAATTCAGTGCACGCATGACAATGCCTTCGCAGGTGGGGACATGCTGTCCGGGTGTGTGTCCGCCCGCCGTGCGGCGGGGGCTCCCCCTGCCATCCAGCATTGCGCCACCCTCTGGTCATATCCACCGATTTGTTGAAATATGCACTATTTCGATCCGCGATAACCGGCCCGACGGAGACAGGGATGAGGGCGTGCCGCGGATCGGCCACTGCCCGGCGATGCACAGGTGAAGGCGCCGGGGGCGGGGCTCAGAAACCGATCGGCACGCAAGAAGCGGAGCTGGCGGTGGGCCGGCAAGTCCGGTGCCTGACGGGCGTTTTCATGCGGAGCGGTTGCGTGACGAAGCCGTCTTCCTGGCCGGCGTCTTCCTGGTCTGCGCCTTCCTGGCCTGCGCCTTCTTCGCGGTCGACTTCTTGGCCGTGGCCCTCTCGGCCGTCGCCTTCTCGGCCGTCGCCTTCTCGGCCGTCGTCGACTTCTTCGCCGCCGTCTTCTTCGCGGCCGGCGACTTCCTGGCCGTGGTCTTCTTCGCCCCGGCCGTCGACTTCTTGCTCGGCAGCGGGGTGACCTCCGCCTCCTCGCCTCTCGACTCCCTCGCCGCCCGCACGCTCTTCTCCAGGGCCGCCATCAGGTCGAGGACCTTGCCGCCCGCCGCCGGGGCCGGGGCCTCCGGCGGGGCCTCGCCGGCCGCCTTCGCGGCGATGACCTCTTCCAGGGCCTCCCGGTACTCGTCATGCAGGTCCTTCAGGTCGACCTCGCCGAGGGTGTCCATCAGGGCATCCGCGAGGTCGAGTTCCTTGTCGCGGACGGTGACGTCGACGTCGGGGGCGACGCCCTCGGGCGCGCGGACCTCGTCCGGCCAGAGCAGGCCGTGCATGGCGATGGCGTCGCCGACCACCCGGAGCATGCCGAGGCGCTCCCGGCCGCGCAGCGCGTACTTCGCGATGGCCACCTTGTTGCTGCGCTTCAGGGCCTCGCGCAGAAGGGTGTACGGCTTTGCCGCGGGGGCGCCGGAGGCCGCCAGGTAGTACGCCGCGTCCATCTGGAGCGGGTCGATCCGGTCGGCCGGTACGAACGCGACGATCTCGATCGTGCGGGCGGTGGGGATGGGCAGGTGGGAGAGATCGTCGTCGGTGACCGGGATGATCGAGCCGTCGGCGTCCTCGTACCCCTTGCCGATCTCCGACTGGGTGACCTCGCGGTCCTCCAGCTCGCAGAACTTGCGGTAGCGGATGCGCCCGTTGTCCTCGGTGTGGACCTGGCGGAAGGAGATCGAGTGGCTCTCCGTGGCGTTCACCAGTTTGATCGGGATGGTGACGAGACCGAAGGAGATCGCGCCGTTCCAGATGGATCGCACTTGCGGCTGCCCTCCGTCCGGTTCACATGTCTTTGTGTGAGATTGTCATCCTATGACGCCGATCACGGAGGTGGACGGGCGAAGGGTCGTCCTCAGCAATCTGGAGAAGGTGCTGTATCCGGCGACCGGGTTCACCAAGGGCGAGCTGCTGCACTACTACGCGACGACGGCCGGGGTCCTGCTGCCGCATCTGCGAGACCGGCCGGTCTCGTTCCTCCGGTACCCGGACGGTCCTGACGGCCAGGTGTTCTTCGCCAAGAACGTGCCGCCGGGTACGCCCGACTGGGTCACGACCGCCGAGGTGCGCCGGTCGGAGGGGGCGGCCCGGATGGTGCTGGTGCAGGACCTGGCGAGCCTGATGTGGGCGGCGAACCTGGTCGCCGAGTTCCACACGCACCAGTGGCTGGTGCGGACGCCGGACGAGGCGGACCGGATCGTCTTCGACCTGGACCCCGGCGCGCCGGCGACGGTGGTGCAGTGCTGTGAGGTCGCGCTGTGGCTGCGGGAGCGGCTGGCGGCGGACGGGATCGAGGCGTACGCCAAGACGGCCGGTTCGAAGGGGCTGCATCTGCTGGCGGCGGTGCGGGGGGCGTCCAGCGAGCGGGTGAGCGAGTACGCGAAGGGGCTGGCGGTGGAGGCCGAGCGGGCGATGCCCCGGCTGGTGGTGCACCGGATGACGCGGAGTCTGCGGCCGGGGAAGGTGTTCGTGGACTGGAGCCAGAACGCGGGGCGGAAGACGACGGCCACGCCGTACACGGTGCGGGCACGGCGGGAGCCGACGGTGTCGGCGCCGGTGACGTGGGAGGAGGTCACGGAGTGCGGGGCGGCGGAGCAGCTGGTGTTCCGGGCCGGGGACATCGCGCCACGCGTCCAGGACCACGGGGATCTGCTGGCCCCGCTGCTGGACGCGAAGCACGCGGCGGCCCTGCCGTGAACACTGACGGCGCCGCGAACGCAGCCTGCGCCCGACCACCGCCGGCGCCGCCACCATCGTCAACGCCAACGCCGTCAACGCCGTAAGCGGTCCTACACCCTCACCCACGTGTTGCGGTCCCGCGCCATCGCGTGCAGGGCCTCCACGTCCGCCGGCTTGAGGACGCCGCCCAGGCGGGACAGGGTGTCCAGGTCCCGGTCGCGGAGGATGCGGACCTCCCGCGGCGGGGCGATCAGCGCGATGTCCGCCGGTTCGGTCAGGGCGAGCAGCGGGCGGACCTCCGCCGTGAGGGCGTACGAGGCCCGGTCGGCGTCCGCCCGCAGACGGCGCAGGAGGGGCTGGGGATCCCGGCGGCCCAGTGTGATCATCGGGTCGGCGACCAGGACCTTCTGTTTTCGGGCGTAGAGGGAGTGCACGCAGAACAGGCCGCCCGGCCCGATCAGCAGGTGGTGCAGCCGGTCGCCGCCGGGCAGCGGGACGGAGTGCAGGGCGTGCCAGCCCGCGCCGTCCAGGCGGTCCAGCGCGTCGCCGACGGTCTGTTCCGCGGTCAGGGCGCGGCGGCGCGGATCGGGGCGCAGGCGGCGGGCCGGGCCGGGATCCCGGTCGAGAGCGACCAGCAGCGCCTCGCCGGGGCGGTTGGGCGCCAGGTCGTCGTCGGGATGCAGGGCCAGCCGTGCCAGTTCGGCGGGGGTGGGCACGGGTGGCGGGCCGATCGTGACCGGGCCGGTCAGAAACGGCCTCAGGGTCTCCAGCACGTCGTCCCGCCGCTCCTCGCTGAGCAGGTTGACCCGGCCCGCCTCACGGTCGTACCAGGCGACGTTCCTTCCGTCCGTGAGGCATACGTACAGTCGCTCCTGACCGTGCCTCCAGGTCGGCACGACGCGCAGTCCGCTCATTGCGTCATCACCCCCGACCATGGGAACAGGCGGGGTGCTCCAGGGGCAAGAACCCCGCTACCTTTGACAGGGGTTGGCGCGTGCAGCGGGGAGGCGCCGGGTGCGGATCCGTGGGGAGCAGTACGACGTGCCGGCTCCGGACAGTCCCTGGAGCGAGGTGCTGCCCGGTCTGTGGATGGGCGGCCATGAGTTCCGGGGGCGTTCGGGGCGGCTGGAGCCCGCCGTGGTGCGGGACGAGTTCGATCTGGTGCAGAGCCTGCTGCGGCTGCCCGGGCACGGGCCCGACCAGCAGGTCGAGCACCATGTGTGGCCGATACCGGACGGGCCGCTGGACGGTACCCAGCTGGCCGGGGTGATGCGGCTGGCCCGGGCGGCCAGCGAGGCCCTGGACGCGGGGCGGTCGGTGCTGGTGCGCTGCTACAGCGGGTACAACCGGTCCGGGCTCGTGGTCGCGCAGGCGCTGGTGCACCAGGGGCGTACGGCCGAGGAGGCGATCCGGCTGGTGCGGGACCGGCGCTCGCCCTGGGCGCTGCACAACGAGCTGTTCGTGGCGTATCTGCGGGCCGGTCTGTCGACCGCCCGTCTCCTGGAGGAACTCGCCGAGTAGCCTCTCCCCTGCGCCGGCGCCCCCGGGCGCGAAGAGGACTTCCTTACTCGTTACGAAGAACCAGAGCCAGAGCCAGAGCCAGAGCCAGGAGCAGCGTGCCAGCCCGTCGTCCTGTCCGCCGTACCGCCGTCACCGCGGCCGCCGTCGCCCTGCTGGCGGTGACCGCGGCCGGCTGCGGCGACTCCGGCGGGCTGCGCGGGGCAGGGGCGACCCCGACCGCGATCAGCCCCGCGAGGCTCTGGCCCGATCTGCGCCCGGCGTCCAGCCCGGCCTGGCCCTACGACGGGGGCAGCGCGGAGACGGTCAAGGGCGTCACGGTTCCCGGCGACGACATCCACGAGGTGGATCCGGTGGCCGTCGTACGGGCGGAGATCGGCTCCGACCCGGCGCGCTACGGGGCCGCGGCGGCGTATCACGACACCGCGACGCGGATGCGGAAGTGCCGGGCCCGGGGCGGCGGGGCCGGGTGTCCGCTGCTGAAGCCGTACTACCGGGACCTGACCGGGGACGGGCGTGACGAGCTGACGCTCGGCTTCCGGCTGTATCCGACGAACCAGACCGCGCTGCGCGTGTACACCGTCGAGCGACACCGGCTGGTGCAGGTGCTCGACGACGACGACGCGATCATCGGCGTCGAGCTGGCCGGGCGGACGGTGATCGTGCGGTCGCCGGCCGGGATCAGCGGCTACGAGTACCGGACGACCTGGGCGTGGGACCCGGAGCGGAAGGCGATGGTGTTCTCCCGGGACGAGTTCCTGCGCACCGGCAAGGGGCACCACCCCCGCAGACCGATGCCGGCGGGCTTCCCGTCCGCGTCGGCATCGGCATCGGCGTCGGCGTCGGCGGGCGCGCGATGAGGCTCCCCCACTGGGCCGGGACGCTGGCGGCGAAGTCGGCCGCGTTCATCACGGTGATGTGCTGTGCGCTGGCCGCGCTGCTCGGCGTCCTGGTGCATGTGTCGGTCACCGACCAGACCGTCGCGGAGGCCCGCGAACAGGCGCTGGCCCGGCTCGCGGAGGCGACGGCCGCGTACCAGGCGGGGGCCGCGCTGCCGCGGGACGCCCGCCTCGATCCGTGGGGGCTGCCCGCGCGGTTGCGGGCGCTGGCGCTGGCCGGGGACCGCGGCACGATGGTCGCCCAGGACGACGGTCACCCCTGGATGTGGGCGGCGGGCCCGGCCGACCGGCACCGGGCGCTCGCGGTGGCCGTCGACTACACCGAGCAGGCCCGCACCATCGCCGGCCTGGACCGCTCCATCCTCTGGTCGTCGGTGCCGGCCATCGGGGCGACGCTGCTGGTCGGCGCGTTCGCGGTGACCCGGGTGACCCGGCGGCTGCACGGCACCGCGCAGGTGGCCCGGCGGATCAGCGCCGGGGACCTGGACGCCCGGGTGCACGACCCCCTCACCAAGGATCCGACCCGGCCGCAGGACGAGGTGGCCGCGGTCGCCGCGGCGCTGGACGGCATGGCCGCGTCGCTGCAGAGCAAGCTGCTGAGCGAGCAGCGGTTCACGGCCGACGTGGCGCACGAGCTGCGGACGCCGCTGACGGGACTGCACGCGGCGGCGGAACTTCTGCCTCCGGGGCGGCCGACGGAGCTGGTGCGGGACCGGGTGGCCGCGCTGCGCACGCTCACCGAGGACCTGCTGGAGATCTCCCGCCTGGACGCGGGCCGGGAGCGGCTGGAGAGCGACGCGGAGGCGCTGGGCACGCTGGCCGAGCGGGTGGTGCGGGCGTCCGGGACGGAGACCGAGGTCAAGGTCGTCCGGGACGTGTGGGTCGAGACCGACCGGCGGCGGCTGGAACGGGTGCTGGGGAACCTGGTCGCCAACGCGCACCGGCACGGGCGGGGGCCCGTGGTGCTGACGGTGGAGGGGAAGGAGGTCACCGTGCGGGATCACGGGGACGGCTATCCCGCGTACCTGGTGGCCCACGGCCCGCAGCGGTTCCGGACGGAGGGCGGGGCGAAGGGGCACGGGCTGGGGCTGACGATCGCGGCGGGGCAGGCGGAGGTGCTGGGGGCGCGGCTGTCGTTCGGCAACGCGGTGGACGGCGGGGCCGTGGCGACGCTGACGCTCCCCTAGGGGTGGCGGGGGTGGTGCGCGCGGCCCCGGGTGGGTGGGGGCTTGTCGCGCAGTTCCCTGCGCCCCCCAAAAGCAGGGGGCGTCGCACGAGCGCCCCTTCAGGGGGCGGGGAACCGCACACCACACGGTCGTACGCCACGCTGATACAACAGGACCAGAAACTCCCACTATGTGGGTAAGTTCCGGACATGACCAAGGCCGGAACCACCCTGGCGGCGACCGCGTCCCCCACCGCCGACGTGCGCCTTCCCCGGCGCCGCGGCATCGAGCTCGCCCTGATCGTGCTGGCCGTCCTGCTCTCCGTGTACGGCTACTGCGCGGTCGGCCTGGCCAGGACCGGCACCGTCCCGCCCGGCACCGCCGGTTACGGCGCCGGCCTCGGGGTCCTCGCGCTCGTCGCCCATCTCGCCGTACGCCTGCGGGCCCCGTACGCCGACCCGCTGCCGCTGCCGATCGGCGTGCTGCTCAACGGACTCGGTCTGGTCCTGATCTACCGGCTGGACCTTCAGACCCCCGGCGACCGCGCGGCCCCCGCCCAACTCGTCTGGTCCACCCTGGGCGTCGGCCTGTTCATCCTGGTCGTGCTGATGCTCCGCGACCACCGCGTGCTTCAGCGCTACGCGTACCTCTGCGTCGCCGCCGCACTCGTCCTGCTGCTCCTGCCGATCCTTTTCCCGGCCGTCAACGGGGCCCGGATCTGGATCCGGGTCGCCGGATTCTCCATCCAGCCCAGCGAGTTCGCGAAGGTGCTGCTCGCGGTGTTCTTCGCCGCGTATCTGGCCGCCAACCGCAGCGCGCTCGCGTACGCCGGCCGCCGGCTGTGGTTCATGCAGTTCCCGACCGGCCGGGTGCTCGGCCCGATCGTCACCATCTGGCTGGTGAGCGTCGGCGTCCTGATCCTCGAACGCGACCTCGGCACCTCGCTGCTCTTCTTCGGCCTCTTCGTCGTGATGCTGTACGTCGCCACCGGGCGCACCGGCTGGATCGCCGTCGGCCTGCTGCTCGCCGTGTTCGGCGCGATGGCCGTCGGCCGCCTCGAACCGCATGTGCACGGCCGCATCGAGGACTGGCTGCATCCGTTCGCCTCGATCGAGGCCGGGCAGGGTCCGAACCAACTCGCCCAGTCCCTCTTCGCGTTCGCGGCCGGCGGCACCCTCGGCACCGGGCTCGGCCTCGGCCACTCCATCCTCATCGGCTTCGCCGCCAAGTCGGACTTCATCCTGGCCACCGCGGGCGAGGAACTCGGCCTCGCCGGACTGTCGGCGATCTTCCTCCTCTACGGCCTGCTCGTCGAGCGCGGCTACCGGGCCGGCCTCGCCCTGCGCGACCCCTTCGGCCGGCTCCTCGCGGTCGGGCTCGCCTCGATCGTCGCCCTCCAGGTGTTCGTGATCGCGGGCGGGGTGACCGGGCTGATCCCGCTGACCGGCATGGCGATGCCGTTCCTCGCCCAGGGCGGCTCCTCGGTCGTCACCAACTGGGCGATCGTGGCCCTGCTGATCCGGGTGAGCGACTCGGCCCGCCGCCACTACGACGGACGGGTGGCCCCATGACGGCCGGGGCCGGGGCCGGGGCCGGGGCCGGGTACGACCGCCGGCAGGGCGGCACGGCCAGGTACGTCCGGCGGGCCCGCGCCCTGTGCGCCCTGCTGCTGTTCGCCCTCCTCGTCAACGCGGCCCGCGTCCAGGTCGTCAAAGCCCGGGAGTACGACGACAACCCCGCCAACCGGCGTGCGTCGATCGCCCGTTACGGCCTCCCCCGCGGCGACATCCTGGTCGGCGGCGTGAGGGTCACCGGCTCCCGGGACAGCGGGGAGCAGTTGCGCTACGAACGCACCTATCCGCAGGGCCCGTTGTACGCCCCGGTCACCGGCTTCGCCTCCCAGCTGTACGGCACGACGTTCCTGGAGCACGCCGAGGACGCGGTGCTCTCCGGGACCGACCCGCTGCTGGCGCCGTTCCCGCTGTGGAACGACACCCGCCGGTCGCAGAACCCGGGCGGGAACGTCGTCACGACCCTGAACCGGTACGCCCAGGAGGCCGCCTACCGGGGGCTCGGCTCGCGCAAGGGCGCGGTGGCCGCGATCGAACCGGCGACCGGCCGGATCCTCGCCCTGGTCTCCACCCCGTCGTACGACCCCTCCGAACTGTCCGGCAACAGCGCGGCGGCGACCTCGGCCTGGGCGCGGCTGAACGACGACCCGGAGAAGCCGATGCTCAACCGGGCGGTACGGCAGACGTATCCGCCGGGCTCCACCTTCAAGGTGGTGACGGCGGCCGCCGCCCTCGACGCGGGCGTGGTCACCGACCTGGACGCGCCGACCGACTCCCCCGACCCCTATCGGCTGCCGGGCACCACGACCCGGCTGACCAACGAGGGCGACGGCTGTGCGGACGCCTCGCTGCGCGCGGCCTTCGAGTGGTCCTGCAACACGGTCTTCGCGAAGCTGGGCGTGGACGTGGGGGCGGCGGACATGACGGCGACGGCGCAGGCCTTCGGCTTCAACGACACCCGGCTGCGCATCCCGTTCACCGTCGCGCCGAGCACCTTCGACACCAGCGTGGACAAGGCGCAGCTGGCCCTGTCGTCGATCGGGCAGTACAACACCCGGGCCACCCCGTTGCAGATGGCGATGGTCGCGGCGGCGGTCGCGGACGGGGGGCTCGCCCGGCCGCCGTACCTCGTGGAGCGGACCGTGCGGCGGACCGGCGAGACGGTCCGCACGGGCGGTGCGGGGCCGGTACGGCAGGTGATGAGTCCCGCCACGGCCATGCGCATGAGGGAGCTCATGGTCGACGTGGTCCGGGAGGGCACCGGCGCGAACGCGGCGATCCGCGGTGCCACGGTCGGCGGCAAGACCGGCACCGCACAGCACGGTCTCGGCAACTCCGGGGTGCCGTACGCCTGGTTCGTGTCCTGGGCGCAGGCAAACGACGACCTGGAGCCGAAGGTCGCGGTGGCGGTGGTGGTCGAGGACGCGGCGGCCGACCGCGGGGACATCAGCGGTGGCGGGGACGCGGCGCCGATCGCCCGCGCGGTGATGCGGGCGGTGCTCGGGTTCTGAGCGGGTCCGCGAAGTCCGTGAAGTCCGTGACGTCCACACCGGGGTAGACGCGGAGTCAACAAGTCGCGCGCGGGGGATTGACCGGCTTGCTGACAAGCGGTCTCATAAGTGCGGACGACGCTGTACCCCCGGGTAACGAGGTGAGGGAGCCATGACGACCCTGACGGAAGCCGACGCGGTCGACGGACTGCGGGACGCGCTCGGCCTGCTCAAGGACCGCGAGCAGGTGGCCGAACGACTGCTCGTCTCCTCCGCGAAGCACTCCTTCGACCCGGACAAGGAGCTGGACTGGGACGCGCCCTTCGAGGACGGCAAGTGGTTCTGGCCGCCGGAGCTGGTGTCCCTCTACGACACGCCGCTGTGGAAGCGGATGAGCGAGGAGCAGCGGATCCTGCTGTCGCAGCACGAGGCCGCCGCACTGGCCTCGCTGGGCATCTGGTTCGAGCTGATCCTGATGCAGCTGCTGGTCCGGCACATCTACGACAAGGCGGCGACGAGTGCGCACGTGCGCTACGCGCTGACCGAGATCGAGGACGAGTGCCGGCACTCGAAGATGTTCGCGCGGCTGATAGCGCGCGGGGACGCGCCCTGGTACCCGGTGAGCCGGGCTCACCAGCACCTGGGCCGCCTCTTCAAGACGATCTCCACCACCCCCGGGTCGTTCACGGCCACCCTGCTCGGTGAGGAGGTGCTGGACTGGATGCAGCGGCTGACCTTCCCCGACGAGCGGATCCAGCCGCTGGTGCGGGGGGTCACCCGGATCCATGTGGTCGAGGAGGCCCGGCATGTGCGCTACGCCCGCGAGGAGCTGCGCCGGCAGATGGTGACGGCGCCGCGGTGGTCGCAGGAGTTCACCCGGATCACCTCCGGCGAGTTCGCGCGGGTGTTCTCGGTGGCGTTCATCAACCCCGAGGTGTACACGAACGTGGGGCTGGACCGGCGGGAGGCCGTGGCGCAGGTGCGGGCGAGCGGGCATCGGCGGGAGGTCATGCAGACGGGGGCGAAGCGGCTGACCGACTTCCTGGACGACATCGGGGTTCTTCGGGGGGTGGGGCGGCGGCTGTGGAAGAGCTCGGGGCTGCTGGGTTGAGTTCACCGTGCCGGTGGGTGCGGGGTGATCGCGCCCGCGCGGCGGAGCCGCATATCAGATGCGGCCCCGCGCCCCTGGGGCATGTGGGCCGGGTCGGCTACAGGGTCCCGAAGCTCTCGTCCGGGCCTGCCATCGCCGTCTTCGGGATCGTCGGGGGCGTGTAGCGGGGCAAGGGCTGGGCCGTCGGATCCGGGCGTACCGCGCCCAGGATCGGGTTCGCCGCGATCGGGGAGACCTTGACCTTCGCGCCGGGGCGGGGGGCCTGGACCACCTTGCCGTCGCCCAGGTAGAGGGCCACGTGGGTGGCCTCGGGGAAGTAGACGACCAGGTCGCCGGGGCGCAGGCGGTTCAGGGGGACATGGGGCAGGTCGGCCCACTGTTCCTGGCTGGTGCGCGGGATGGGGGTGCCGGCGTGGTCCCAGGCCTGTGAGGTCAGGCCCGAGCAGTCGTACGACGTCGGGCCCGCCGCGCCCCACTGGTACGGCTTGCCCAGCTGCTGGACCGCGTAGCGCACCGCCCGGTCGCCTTCCGGGGAGGGGGGTGGCGTGGTGCTGCTCAGAGCGCCGGACGTGGTGAGTTTCCGCTGGGCGGCGGCCGTGGTGTCCTTCTCCAGGCCGGCGAGCGCCGTGAGCTGGTCCGCGGTCAGGGACGCGAGCATGCGCTCCACGTCGGAGAGGCGGGTGCGGACCTCGTCGCGCTGTTTCTTCTGCTTCTCGGCGAGGGTGAGTTGGGTGTCGAGCGCCGTGCGGGCCCGGCGGGCCAGGCCGGCCTGTCTGCGCTCGTCCTCGGCCAGCCGGCCCACCGTCTTCGCCCGCTCGCGCGCCAGTTCGCCGATGACATGGCCCTCGTCGAGCGCGTGCTGCGGGTCACGGGCGAGCAGCAGCCGTACGTACGGCGAGAGCCCACCGGCGTTCTGGTACTGCGCCCGGGCCAGCCGGCCGGCCTCCGTCCTGCTGGTGTGCAGGAAGCGCCGGGCGCTGGTCAGTTCGCCGTCCAGGCGGGTCACCTCGGCGCGCTGGCGCTGTAGCCGTTCCGCCGTCGCGTTGTAGGTCTCGGTGGCCTGCTCGGCCTGCCGGTACGCCTGCTGAAGGTCCGTCAGCAGTTCGGCGACCGGCCGCTCGGGGCCGGGGGCGGCGAGTGCGGGCAGCGGCGGCGCGAGGACGGCCTGGGCCGCCGCCACCGCGGCCGTACAGGCCAGTCGCAGGTACCTTCCGGACACGTCATCACCTCCGATGCGGGACGGTCTCTCCGTTCCACATCGCGATGATCACGTGATTATCAGATGTGTACGCGTGGCCCGCGCGGTGAATGTGCGCGATGCGGCCCAATCACGTCACCCGTTGGTGTCGCCCGACCTCCGCCACGGCCACTTCGGTCCTCCGCCGTCGCCCCTGCCCGTCGGGTCGTACACGTACTTCCAGCCCTGGGACAGGCCCAGGCGCCGGCTCTGCCCCCGGGGCACGCGGCGGTAGACCAGGACCGTGGGCGGACCGCCGGCCGGGTCCGGGACCGGGATGCGGTACGTCTTCGGGGGGTGGCCGGTCATGCCGAGCAGCACGGGAAGCACCCGCCCGTCCATGGGGCCGCCCTCGAAGGGGGTCTCCTGACTCTTCACGGCACCAGTTTCAGCCATCCGCCGCGAGGGCGTCGACGAGGGCGGCGGTCTGCGGGTCACGGCGCGCGGTCACGCTGAGCACGGCGACGAACTGGTCCATCAGCCAGTCCCGCAGCTCGTCGGGGGGCGGCTGCTTGTCCTCGTCGAGCCAGATGAGGGAGGCCGCCTCGACGGCGGTGATCCACATCCGGACGGTCATCCGCAGCCGGGGGCCCGGGGCGGCGACGTCCAGGTGGCTGAGAATGTGCTGCGCGGCGGCCCGTCGTACGCCGTCCACGATCGCCGTCGTCCGCGAGGTCTCCACCACGCTGCCGCCCTGGAGCAGGGCGCTGAAGCCGGCGTCGTGCTGGTCGACGAAGGCGAGGTAGCGGTCCAGGGCCCGGGAGAGGCGAGGGAGCAGAGGGCCCTCTCGGGGCTCGTCGAAGCAGTGCTCCAGCTCCTCGGCGGCGGACCTGAGCGCGGCCTCGTAGAGCTGCTGCTTGCCGCCGGGGAAGTAGCGGTACACCAGGGGACGGGAGACCCCGGCCGCCTCCGCCACGTCGTCGAGCGAGACGTCCTCGGGCGCGCGGTGCGCGAACAGGGAGAGAGCCGCGTCGAGCAGCTGGCTGCGCCGCTCCTCGACGGACAGCCTGCGGTAGGCGGGGGTGGCGGCCGGCGGGGTCATGAGAGCAGCGTAGTCGCCCGGCCGCGGCCGCGTTGTGGCTGGTCGGAACCAGGAAGCGGCAGGTCCTGGGCGGGCGGCGGCTGCCTGCGCGGGCGGGGCGTAGGGGTTGCCGGGGGGCGCCGCCGGGCCACCCCACGGCGTCCACGGCGACGGGACGGGGGTCCAGTCCGGGCCGCGGTGGTCCAGCCACCACCCGCCGATGGTGTGCAACTTCTCCTCGAAGCCGCGATCCCAGCCGAGGAAGCCGGTGGCCGGCGCCCGCAGGCGGGTGGCGCGGCCGCCCGCCTCGCAGATCACGACGGTCCGGCTTCCGAGGAGCACCTCGATCTGGACGGCCTGGACGTCCGACCACGGGATGGAGCGGCGGCGAAAGTCGTGGACGACGGCCGCCGACGGCGTGAGAGTGATCCCGAAGGAGCGCGAGGTGATCAGCAGCAGGGGCAGCAGGACACCCCATATGACCAGCCCTGTGCCGAGTGCAAAATCAGACGATCCGCCGTCCCGCCACGGCAGGGCCTGGGACAGGGAGATGACGAGGCAGGGGCATGCCGTCCATGCGCCTGTTCCCGGACTCCGGACTCCGGGCAACAGGCAAGGGGCAAGGGGCAGGCCTTTCGTGGCCCGCCCCCGCTGCTCCGTCAGGCTCCGGTCACCGAGGCCAGATAGGCGGCCGTCTTCTCCGGCTCATAGAAGAAGTTCTCGAAGTCGGCGGGGTTGTTGAAGGCGTTGGCGAAGCGGTCGGCGACCGGCTGGAGCTGGCCCGCCGCGCCGATCAGGTTGAGGATGTGCTCCGGCGGGGGCGCCAGCATGGCGTTCGTCCACTTGGTGACGTGCTGGGCGGTGTTCCAGTAGCGGTCGAACGTCGCCTGCATCCAGGACTCGTCGAACTCCTTCTCGCCGTGTTCGAGGATCGAGTCGAGGTAGGCGGCGGCGCACTTGGCGGCGGAGTTGGAGCCCTGACCGGTGATGGGGTCGTTGGCCACGACGACGTCCGCGACACCGAGAACCAGACCGCCGCCGGGGAGGCGGCCGATCGGGTTGCGGACGGTGGGGGCGTAACGGCCGGCGAGGGTGCCGCCGGCGTCGGTCAGTTCGACCTTGGCGGTCCGCGCGTACTCCCAGGGCGTGTACCGCTCCATGAGTTCCAGGGTCAGGGAGAGGTGCTCCGAGGGGTCCTTGACGCCGCTGAAGACGTCCAGCGGGCCGCCGGGTATGCCCTCCCAGAACAGGATGTCGGCCGGCCCCGAGGTGGTCAGGGTCGGCATCACGAAGAGCTCGCCGACGCCGGGGACCAGGTTGCAGCGGACCGCGTAGTAGTCCGGGTGCTCGGGGCGGGGGGCGAGGCCGTGGACGTAGGCGACGGCGAGCGCGCGCTGCGGCTCGCTGTACGGCGAGCGGGAGGCGTCACGGCCGAACATCTGGACCAGTTCGCCCTTGCCGGCCGAGACCAGCACCAGGTCGTAGGTACGGGCGAAGTAGTCCAGGTCGCCGACCGCCGCGCCGTGGATGACCAGCTGGCCGCCGCGCTGCGCGAAGGTCTCCATCCAGCCGGCCATCTTCACCCGCTGGTCGACCGACTGCGCGTACCCGTCGAGTTTTCCCACCCAGTCGATGGCGCGGGCCGCAGGGCCCTCGCCCCAGGAGCCCGGGGCCGCGACCGAGACGCCGAGTCCTTCGATCTTCGGGGCCTGGGACTCCCAGAAGTTCAGCTGGAGATCGCGCTCGTGCTGCAGTGCCGTGTGGAACATGCACTGCGTCGACATGACCCGGCCGGTGCGGATCTCGTCCGCGGTCCGGTTCGACATCAGGGTGACCTCGTAGTCGTGCGACTGGAGGCCGAGGGCGAGCTGGAGACCGGACTGGCCGGCCCCCACGACGAGTATCTTCCGCATGCGGTGGTGGCTCCTAAGGGTTCAGAAGATCTACTCGGGTGTTTCGTCCAGGGCGTGGGCGACCAGGGACAGCAGCGTCTCGATGGCCGAGATCCGGCGGCGGGCGTCCATGATCATTACAGGTATGTGCGGAGGGATCGTCAATGCCTCGCGCACGTCCTCGGGTTCGAAACGCTCGCTGCCGTCGAAGTGGTTGACCGCGACGACGTACGGCAGTCCGCAGCTCTCGAAGTAGTCCAGCGCCGGGAAGCAGTCCTTCAGACGCCGGGTGTCCGCGAGGACGACGGCGCCGATCGCGCCGCGCACCAGGTCGTCCCACATGAACCAGAACCGCTGCTGGCCCGGCGTGCCGAACAGGTAGAGCACCAGGTCGTCGTCGAGCGTGATGCGGCCGAAGTCCATGGCCACGGTCGTGGTGAGCTTGCCGGGCGTGGCGGTGAGGTCGTCGGTCTCCTCGCTCGCCTCGGTCATCAGCGCCTCGGTCTGCAGGGGCGTGATCTCCGAGACGGCGGTGACCAGCGTGGTCTTGCCGACGCCGAAACCGCCCGCCACGACTATCTTCGTGGCGACGGGGGCCCGGGTGCGGTCCGTCTGCCAGGACCGCGGCTGCTCCTCCTCGTCGAGGAGCGGGTTGACACCGGTGGCGTCAGAGACGGCGTAGTCCACTCAGCACCCTTTCCAGCAGAGCGCGGTCCGGGCGGCCGGCGCCGTGACCGGTCCCGGTGCCGTACACACGGATCTTTCCCTGGTCCGCGAGGTCACTGAGCAGGACCCGGACCACGCCGAGCGGCATCTTCAGCAGCGCGGCGATCTCGGCCACCGTGCGCATACGGCGGCACAGTTCGACGATGGCCTGCATCTCCGGCATCACCCGGGTGCTGAGGGAACCATTCGTCAGTTCCTTGCGCTCCTCCGGGGCCTCCAGCGCGGCCACGAACGTCTCCACCAGGAGGACGTGACCGAAGCGGGTACGGCCGCCGGTGAGCGAGTAGGGGCGGACGCGGGCGGGTTTGCGGTCACCGCCGCGTACCGGGAGGTTCTGCCTGCGGTTCTTCGGCGCGCTGGTCATCGGCCGCTCCTCTTGGCGTCGCCCTCCAGGGACTTGCGTAGCTCGGTGCGGAGTTCGGGGGTGAGCACGTGGCCGGCCCGGCCGACGAACAGTGCCATGTGATACGCCACCACGCTCATGTCGCACTCCGCGCTGCCGTGCACACCCAGCAGCGAGCCGTCACTGATCGACATCACGAAGAGGCTGCCCTCGTCCATCGCGACCATCGTGTGCTTGACCGGGCCGTAGTCCATCAGCTTGGCGGCGCCCACGGTGAGGCTGCCGATGCCGGAGACGATGGTGGCGAGGTCGGCGGCGGAGCCGCGCGGGCCCGTCGGCTTCTCGCTCCTGGCCTCGCGGGCCGCCTCGTTCTGGCCGGGATCCGAGGAGAGCAGGAGCAGTCCGTCGGAGGAGACCACGGCGACGGACTGGATACCGGGCACCTCCTCGATGAGGTTGCTCAGCAGCCAGTGCAGGTTGCGGGCCTCACTGCTCAGTCCGAAGGTACTGGGCGCGGTCAACTGCTTGCCTCCTCGACTGTGCCCCCCGTGGTTTCTTCGGATACGGCTGTCCCCGGTACGGCTCTCACGGTGCTCGGCACCTTGTTCTGGCCCGTCTGCTCGGCGATCTCCGCCTCGACGTCACGGCGTCCGGCGTCGGCGCCCCGGCGGAAGCCGCCGAGCCTGCGGCGGAGGGCGTCCGCGTCGACGCCGGTACCGCGCTGGCGGGGCGGTGGGGCGGGGGCGGTGATCTTGGGGGTGCGCTTGGGGAGGCCCTTGCTGGTGACCGGGTCGTCCGCCTCGGTGTCCCCCTGCGGGGCGTACTCGCCATCGGCGGGTGCGGTCTGCGGGCGGGTGTGCTCCTCGGCTTCGCCGAGGCCGTTCCCCCGCGCACCGCTCGTGCGGGTTTCATGGTCGGACGCGGGCGGCCCCAGCGGGGCGCGTTCGCCGTCGGCGGCCGCGGGCTGCGGGCGGGTGCGAGCACCGGCGTCGGCGGGGTGCGCGTGCTCCCTCGCCGCGTCCGCCTCCGGCTCCGGCGGGAGCAGCAGTTCCATCGTGGTCTCGGCGAACGTCTCCGCCGGTGCCTTCGGGCGGGCCGTCGGCTCGGGATGCGCCGGCCCGGGCGGGGCCGTCTGCTCGGGTGCGGCCTCCGCCTCGGCCCGCCGTGCCGCCGCAGCCTCCCCGTCGGCCCCCGGCCCGGCCGCGCCGTGCCCGCCGGCCTCCCGTACCGCCTTCTCCGCCAGCGTCACCAGGGGGTCGCCGGGCGTGGAACGGCCGTACAGGACGTTGGAGTTGACCTCCGCGTCCGCGCCGGGGAGGGAGAACGCGTGGGCGCCGGCGGCGGCGGTCGCGGACTGCGGCACCGTCGTCGCGGGGGCCGCGGCCAGCAGGGGCTGGGGCAGGACCACGACCGCGGCCACCCCGCCCTGCTTCTGCTCGCGCAACTGCACGCGGATGCCGTGCCGGTGGGCCAGCCGGGCCACCACGTAGAGGCCGAGGCCGAGACCGTCCTCGCCCTCCTGCTCGTACGGCGACTCGGAGTTGAACTCGGCGAGGCGGGCGTTGAGGCGGACCATGCGGTCGGCGGTCATGCCGATGCCCTCGTCCTGGACGGAGAGCATGACCTCGCCGCTCTCCAGCAGCCAGCCCGAGATCTCGACGGGGACGTCGGGCGGGGAGGACGCGGTGGCGTTCTCCATGAGTTCGGCGAGGAGGTGGGAGAGGTCGTCGGCCGCGAACCCCGCCACGTGCGCGTGCGGAGGGAGGGAGGCGATCCGGACCCGGTCGTAGCGCTCGATCTCGCTGACCGCCGCCCGGACGACGTCCACCAGCGGGATCGGGCCCGCGTGCTGCTGGACGTGTTCGGTGCCGGCGAGGACCAGGAGGTTCTCGCTGTGGCGGCGCATGACCGTGGCGAAGTGGTCGAGCTTGAAGAGGGTCGACAGGCGGTCGGGGTCCTGTTCGCGCTCCTCCAGCGTCTCGATGACGGCCAGCTGACGCTCCACCAGGCCGAGGGTGCGCAGCGCGAGGTTGACGAAGGTGGAGCCGATGCTGGTGCGCAGCCGCTCCAGCTGGGCGGTGGCGTCGGTGACCTCGGCGCGCAGTTCCTCGCGCGCGTCGGCCATCTTCTGCCGCTGGCCGACCAGGTGCTTGCGGTCGGTCTCCAGGGTGGCGATGCGGTCGTAGAGCTCGACGGCGTGCGCGTGCAGGGCGTTGACGGCGCGGACGACCTGGGCGAACTCGTCGTTGCGGCCGGTGAAGGTGATCGGTTCCTCGGTGCGCGGGTCCTCGGCCCCGGCGAGGCGGGCCGAGCCCCGGCGGAGCACGGAGAGGGGGCGGGTGAGGGTGCGGGCCATGGCGGTGGCGATGCCGACCGCGACCAGCATCAGGGCGCCGAGCACCGCCACCCGGATCTCCAGCGCGGTGACGTCGTCGTCGCGGAGCTGGGCGAGGTCCTTGGTGCGGCGGTCGTAGAGGGCGGACTCCGCGCCCCGCATCAGGTCGACCCGGGCGGACAGCGCCGTGTTCAGCTTCTTGGCGCCGGTGCCGAGGTCGTTCTCCGACAGGGTCGGCTGGTCGGTGAGGGCGGCCAGGTACTTGTCGGCGTCGTTGACGTCGCCGCCGGTGACCGTGGAGTCGTACGACTCGACCGCCGTCCTGGGCGCGGTGTCGTGGAAGTCGGCGAGGGCGGCGTCGGCCCGCAGCCTGGCCTGCTGTGCGGCGGCGGTGAGCGCGTCGCGCTGCTTCCTGTCGGCGGCCGAGGTGACCTGGGTCGTCGTGGCGAGGCCGGTGATCGGGTCGATCGTGGTCTGGGTGGTGCTCGGGATGTTCAGGGCCGCGAGGAGCAGGCCGCGGGCGGCGGCGGACTGCTGGACGGCCAGGTCCAGTTCGGCGAGCGCGTAGGCGCCGGAGCCGGCCCTGGGGGGCGTCTGCTCGGCCAGTTGCGTGGCGAGCCGGTGCAGGTCGGTGATGGTTCTGGAGTACGCCTGGTGCGCTTCCAGGGCGGTGCTCTGGCCGGTGAGCGCGGAGCGCCGGACGGCGGCGATGCCGTCGAGGTCGGTGCGCAGCCAGCCGGGGGTGTCGGTGTCCGCACGCAGGTCCTCGACCTGGCGGTCGACGCGGGCGCCGCGGTCCTGCGAGGGCGCCTTGGACTTGGGGCGGCCCGCCGCGACATAGGAGGTGACCTCGTCGCGCTCGTCGGCGAGCGAGCTGGCCAGCGCCAGCGCGTCCTGGGTGCGCCCGGCGAGCGTCACCAGGTCCTGGGAGTCGCTCAGCTGCCCGGAGGCGGTCAGCAGGGCGGGCACGCCGGCCCCCGCGATCGCGGCGGCGACCACCGCCACGGCCACGATCAGCCGGGTGCGGACGTGCTTGGGGCGGCCGGTGCCGACGGGGGCCGCGGCGCCCGTTTCGGAGGCCGTCTTCTTGCCTGTGCGCCGAGGCCGCGTCTTCTGCACCGGTGCTCGCATTCCTGAACTCGTTTACCCAAGGGGTCGGGTGGCACCCCGTCATGGTTCCCGGCATTTCGGTGCCAAGTGGCGCACGCACCCGATGCGTGCGCCTGCATATCGGTCCCCGACCCTCCCAGCGCCGGTGGGCAGTGGTCTCGCATCGACCCTCCCGCCACCCGAAGGAGTGAACATCGGAGGGGAGTTGGCGGGCAAGTTCCGGCGGCCCGTGCGGGGTCCTTTTCCGGCTGGCCGGTTGGACGCGGACGGCAGGCTTTGGCAGGATTCGCCACCGCACCTTCCCGGACTGTTCCATTCCACCCCAAAACAGGCGGCTGACCTGCAGGGCCGTGGCAATTCCGGGGTGGTTGCCAGCCTTTGGCGAAGCCTGTGAAGGGGTCGTGCAGACTGGCCGAATGCGTACTGAAGTCGTTTCGGAACCCGGCGCCCCCGACCGCCCCAACGAGGACTTCGCCGGCATCGGACTTCCGGCCTCGGGACAGGGGGGCTGCGTGATCGTCCTGGACGGGGTCACCCCGCCGCGGGGCGGCACCGGATGTCTGCATTCCGTCCCCTGGTTCACCGCGCGGCTGGGCGGCGCGCTGACCGAACTGACCGTTTCGCGAGGAGATCTGACGCTCCGGGAGGTCCTCGAACGAGCGATCGGCCGCACAGCTGCCGCACATGCCGACACCTGTGACCTTTCTCACCCGCGCACGCCCCAGGCGACGGTCGTGCTGAGCCGCTGGTCCGAGGACACCGTGGAGTTCCTGGTCCTGTCCGACTCGGCGCTGCTCCTGAGGTCCCCCCACGGCACGGTCACCCCGGTCCTGGACGACCGGCTCGACCGCGTGCCCCGCGCCTCGCTGGCCTCGGACGCGATCGCCGACGCGACGGTGCGCAACAAGGAGGGCGGCTTCTTCACGGCCGCCGCCGACCCGTCGGTGGCGGCCCGCGCGGTCACCGGGACCGTGCCGCGCGCCGAGGTCGGCGCGCTGGCCGCCCTCACGGACGGGGCGACCCGCTGGACGGAGAAGTTCCGCGCGGGCGACTGGACGGCCCTCCTCGACGTCATACGCAAGGAGGGGGCGCGGGCGCTGGTCGACCGGGTGCGGGAACTGGAGGCGGCCGACCGGCAGGAGCGGGTGTTCCTGCGGCGGAGCAAGACGCACGACGACGCGACGGTGGTGTACGTCGAGCTGTGAGGCCCTGGCGCCCGGGGGCGGCTACTTCTCCATGACGCCGTTCAACTGGTGGAGCAGCCGGGCCAGTTCCGCGACCTCGGTGCGCTCCCAGTGGGCGAGTTGGCGGACGTAGCGGCCCCGGCGTGCCTCGCGGACCGTGCCGACCCGGCGCCGGCCCTCGTCGGTGAGGGCGACCAGCCAGGCCCGTCCGTCGGCCGGGTCGGGCTCCCGGGCGATCAGGCCGAGCTCCTCCAGGGCGCGCAGCTGGCGGGACATGGTGGCCTTGCCGACGCCGATGTAGGCGGCCAGTTCGGTGGCGCGCTGGCCGCCGCACTCGTCGAGCCGCACGAGCAGTCCGTACGCGGCGGACTCCAGGTCGGGGTGGACCTCCCGGGCCATCTCGCCCTGGCTGGCCCGGGCGCGGCGCAGCAGCACCGTCAACTCGCGTTCCAGGGCGAGGAATTCCTGGTCCGCGCCACTCGGCGTCAACGCGGTGGCGGCGCCCTGTCCGTCGCCCTTGTCGTCCTCGTGCACGTCAGTACCCCTGATCGGTTTCGCAGTCCTGAAAATTTCCGTCAATCCCCGTCATCGCCGCAGCTCGCCAAGTATTCCGCAGGCTTAGACCAACGGCAGCCCCCGGACCCCCTTCCCCGGGGTCCGCCCCGTGCGTAGCGTCTGCACCCGTACGACGATGGCATGCCCACGCCAATGGCGGGCGTCGCGGCGTGTGACACGGCGCCGTGTCGCAGCGCGCAACGCGGCCGCCTCTGGCATATCTGGGACCCCACCTCACCCCACGGAGGCACGTCATGCCCGTGCACAGACCCGCCCCCACCCTCGTCACCGCCCTGCTGGCGCTGCTGCTCGCGGCGCTCGCCCCGGTCCCGGCCCACGCCGACCCGGTCGGCCCCACCGTCCCGGCCCGCGGCTCGGCCTACATGGGCATGGGCGTACCGGCCCACGACGGCCAGAGCGGCACACCCAGAACCGGCCTCGCCACCCAGACGGAGGGCGTCGACGTCGCCAGCTACCAGGGCGACGTCCCCTGGTCGACCCTGCTGGGCAGCGGGGTCAGATGGGCGTATGCCAAGGCGACGGAAGGCACGTACTACACGAACCCCTACTTCGCCCAGCAGTACAACGGCTCCTACGACGTCGGCATGATCCGCGGCGCCTACCATTTCGCGACCCCGGACACCACCGGCGGCGCCGCCCAGGCCGACTACTTCGTCGACCACGGCGGCGGCTGGTCCCAGGACGGCCGGACCCTCCCCGGCGTCCTCGACATCGAATGGAACCCGTACGGCGCAGCGTGCTACGGCAAATCCGCGAGCGGGATGGTCACCTGGATCACCGACTTCCTGAACAGGTACAAGGCCCGGACCGGCCGCGCCGCCGTCATCTACACGGCGACCAGCTGGTGGACCGACTGCACCGGCGACTACGGCGGCTTCGCCGCCACCAACCCGCTGTGGATCGCCCGCTACGCCTCGGACGTGGGCACCCTGCCGGCCGGCTGGCCGACCTACACGATGTGGCAGTACACGTCGACCGGCCCGACGGTCGGCGACCACGACAAGTTCAACGGCGCACTGGACCGCGTCGTCGCACTCGCCAACGGCTAGCACGACACCCTCACGGCCGGGGGCCCGGGGGTCGCCCCCGGACAGACACAGCAACAGGGCCCTGGACCGGGTCGCCGCACTCGCGGTCGGCTGACCGCTCCGCGGGTTGTGCGGTTCGTCCGCCGCGGGCCGGCCGGCACAGGGCGAAGGCCCGGGCTCCTCGCGGGACCCGGGCCTTCTGGCATCCGGCAGCGTCCGTCACGCCGCTACCGGAACCTCCGGCGCCGCGCTGCTCGTGGCGGGCGCGAGCGCCAGCTCCAGGACCTGGCGGACGTCGGTCACGGCGTGGACGTCGAGCTTGTCCAGCACCTCGGCCGGGACGTCGTCCAGGTCGGCCTCGTTGCGCTTGGGGATGATGACGGTCGTCACCCCGGCGCGCTGGGCGGCGAGCAGCTTCTGCTTCACGCCGCCGATCGGCAGCACCCGGCCGGTCAGCGAGACCTCGCCGGTCATCGCCACGTCCGTGCGGACCAGTCGCCCGGAGAGCAGCGACGCGAGGGCCGTCGTCATCGTGACGCCGGCGCTCGGGCCGTCCTTCGGGACCGCGCCCGCCGGGAAGTGGATGTGCACACCCCGGTCCTTCAGGTCGCCGACCGGGAGCTCCAGTTCGGCGCCGTGGGAGCGCAGGAAGGACAGGGCGATCTGCGCCGACTCCTTCATCACGTCACCCAGCTGACCGGTGAGGGTCAGCCCCGCCGCGCCCGTCTCCGGGTCGGCCAGGGACGCCTCGACGAACAGCACGTCGCCGCCCGCGCCGGTGACCGCGAGGCCCGTCGCCACACCCGGGACGGCCGTGCGGCGCTCCGCCGGGTCCTGGGCGGACTCGGGCACGTGGTGCGGCCGGCCGATCAGGGCGCGCAGGTCCTCGTCCCTGATGGTGAACGGCAGCTCGCGTTCGCCGAGTTCGTGCTGCGCGGCCACCTTGCGGAGCAGCCGTGCGATCGAGCGCTCCAGGGTGCGGACGCCCGCCTCGCGGGTGTACTCGCCGGCGAGCTTGCGCAGCGCGCTCTCGTCGAGGGTCACCTCGTCCTTGCCCAGGCCCGCCCGGTCCAGCTGGCGCGGGAGCAGGTGGTCACGGGCGATGACGACCTTCTCGTCCTCGGTGTAGCCGTCCAGGCGGACCAGCTCCATCCGGTCGAGCAGGGCCTCCGGGATCGCCTCCAGGACGTTGGCGGTGGCGAGGAAGACCACGTCGGACAGGTCGAGTTCGACTTCCAGGTAGTGGTCGCGGAAGGTGTGGTTCTGCGCCGGGTCCAGGACCTCCAGGAGGGCGGCCGCGGGGTCGCCGCGGAAGTCGGAGCCCACCTTGTCGATCTCGTCGAGCAGGACGACCGGGTTCATCGAACCGGCCTCCTTGATCGCGCGCACGATCCGGCCGGGCAGCGCGCCGACGTAGGTGCGGCGGTGACCGCGGATCTCGGCCTCGTCGCGGACGCCGCCGAGGGCGACCCGGACGAACTTGCGGCCCATGGCGTGCGCGACGGACTCACCGAGCGAGGTCTTGCCGACACCGGGCGGCCCGACGAGGGCGAGGACGGCACCGCCACGGCGGCCGCCGATGACCCCGAGCCCCCGGTCGTTGCGGCGCTTGCGCACCGCCAGGTACTCGGTGATCCGCTCCTTCACGTCCGCCAGGCCGGCGTGCTCGGCGTCCAGGATCGCCTTGGCGCCCTGGATGTCGTACACGTCCTCGGTCCGCTCGTTCCACGGCAGTTCCAGCACCGTGTCCAGCCAGGTGCGGATCCACGAGCCCTCGGGCGACTGGTCGCTGGACCGCTCCAGCTTGTCGACCTCCTTGAGGGCGGCCTCACGGACCTTCTCCGGCAGGTCGGCGGCCTCCACGCGGGCGCGGTAGTCGTCGGACTCCTCGCCGTCCTTCGCGGCGTCGCCGTTCAGCTCGCGCAGCTCCTTGCGGACCGCCTCCAGCTGACGGCGGAGCAGGAACTCGCGCTGCTGCTTGTCGACGCCCTCCTGGACGTCCTTGGCGATGGTCTCCGCCACGTCCTGCTCGGCGAGGTGGTCGCGCAGCTGCTGGGTGGCCAGCTTCAGCCGGGCGACCGCGTCGACGGTCTCCAGGAGTTCAATCTTCTGCTCGGTGGTCAGGAAGGGCGAGTAACCGGAGTTGTCGGCGAGCTGGGAGACGTCGTCGATGGCCTGCACCCGGTCCACGACCTGCCAGGCGCCGCGCTTGCGCAGCCAGGCGGTGGCGAGGGCCTTGTACTCCTTGACCAGTTCGGTGACATGACCGGGCACCGGGTCCGGGACGTTCTCGTCGATGCGGGTGCCCTCCACCCACAGGGCGGCACCCGGGCCGGTGGTACCGGCGCCGATGCGCACCCGGTAGCGGCCGCGGATCAGCGCGCCCGGGTCGCCGTCGGCCAGGCGGCCGACCTGCTCCACCGTGCCGAGCACACCCGTGCTCGGGTAGCTCCCGTCGACCCGCGGCACCAGCAGCACCTTGGGCTTGCCGGGCTCGGTTCGGGCGGCGGCCTGCGCAGCCTCCACGGCGGCGCGTACATCAGGGTCCTTCAAGTCCAGCGGGACCACCATCCCGGGCAGCACGACCTCGCCGTCGAGAGGCAGCACAGGGAGGGTGAGTGATGCGGACGTCGAAGCCATGATCTCCCCTTCGGCAGTCAACTTGAGTTATGCCGACTCAATGCATGTGAGCCGCCGAATGTTCCCAGGGCCGCGTTCGCTGTCAGCGATCAGCTGCTGACCTGGAGGTACCGGGCGTACGGCCGATGCCTCTGCCCGCAAAAACAGTTGATCGGTCCGGGCTCATTCCCCGTACGGTCGGCCGGTGACCGACACCGACCGCACCGCGGCCCTGCTGGCCGCCTACGACGCCCAGATGCGCGCCGTCCAGCCCGTCCCCGCGCCCGGGGTCACCTACGAGCGCGACGGTCCCGTCCTCAGGGTCGTGGGCCAGCACCGCGGTTTCGTGACCGGGCCGCGCGACTGGGGCGGTGTGCGCGGCCCCGAACTGGACGCGCTGATCGCCCGGCAGCGGGACTTCTTCGCGGCGCGCGGGGAGGCCGTGGAGTGGAAGACGCGCGGGCACGACACCCCGGCGGACCTCCCCGACCGGCTGCGGGCGGCGGGCTTCGTGCCCGAGGACCGGGAGACGGTGGTGATCGCCGAGGTCGGCGACCTGGCCGCGGCTCCACCCGGCCTCCCGCCCGGCGTGACCCTCCGCCGGGTCACCGCCGACGCGGACCTGGACCGCGTCGCCGCGCTGGAGACGGCGGTGTGGGGCACGGACATGGCGTGGATCGCCGGCTACCTGAGGGGCCGGCTCGCGGTCGCCCCCGACGACAACGAGGTCTATGTGGCCGAGGCCGGCGGACAGGTCGTCTCGGCGGCCTGGGTGGCCTTCCGGGCCGGCACGGACTTCGCCATGCTGCTGGGCGGCTCCACGCTGGCCGAGTGGCGCGGCAAGGGCGTCTACCGCGCCCTGGTGGCCCTGCGGGCGAGACGAGCGGCGGCCCGGAACGCGCCCTACCTCCTCGTGGAGGCCTCGGACGACAGCGCCCCGATCCTGAAGCGACTGGGCTTCACAGCGGTCACGACGACCACGCCGTATGTCTGGACCCCGGCCCACTGACGCGGCACACGGGGTACTCCCCCGCGTCGTTCCTGCGGGAGTCGGCCGGCGTCGGCCGGCTTCCTGTGCACCGGGCCGGTTCCACGCCCGCGCAACGCCCGGACAAGCAGCCCCTGTTCACCCCGTCGAGCGACGCCCCGGCCCACCACCGCCGACCACCGGATCAGCGGGCGGCGACCCGCCCCGACGGGCAGGGCCGGACCGCGCAGGGCGACGGCGCGGTCCTCTTCCGGGAGTGCCACGGCCTGGCCGCCGGCCCGTGCCGGTCGGCCGCCCGCCCGCACGGCGCGACGGCCGAGCGGGAAGCGGTCCCCGGCGTGCCGGAGTTGGCGAAGGGGGCGGCGGTGGCGCGGGGCGCCTGAGTGCTCAGGAGGCGAGCGCGCAGGCGTCGGCCGGGGCCTGGGCCCGCTCCCGGTACCAGCGCCGCACCACCGGCCACAGGCCGGTGCCGATGGCCAGCGAGATCAGGTGGCCCCAGTTGGTCATCGGGTCCTGGAAGGCGACGAGGTCGGTGACGAGGCTGTAGCCGGCCAGGGCGAGCAGCGGCCAGCGCAGCCAGGGCGCGAGGAGGCCGGAGAGCGCGCCGACGCTGGCGGCCACGCCGAAGCTGATGCCGTAGTCGAGGCGGTGCAGCGAGGTCTCGGGGAGGCGGCCGGCCAGCACCGCGAGGCCGACCGGGACCTCGGTCGCGAGGGTGGCGAGGACGTGGCCCGCCAGGAAGACGAGGATCGCGCGGGCACCGCCTATCCGCCGCTCCAGCGCGGTCACGACGAGCACGAAGGCCAGGGCGTACGGCGAGAGCAGCCCGCCCGCGACCCACAGCGCGCTGGCCAGCAGGACGAAGACCGGGGTGCGCAGCAGGTGGGCGACGTCGGTACTGGAGTCCTGGTAGACGGTGCGCAGCAGGCCGGGGCTGGCGTGGCTCGCGAAGAGCGAGGTGAGGGCCAGGAGCGCCGTGTAGGCGAAGGTGACCGGGGTACCGGTGGGGCTGGGCAGCAGACGCCAGGGGCGCGGACGCCACAGGTACGGGCGGAGGGCCGCGCGCGGTGTCCGCGAGACGGGCGCCGCGACCTGGCCGCGCTGGCGGGGCACGCCGTCGAGCAGCGCGGCGACGTCCCCGGCGGGAAGGGGCTCGGGCGTGGGCGTCGATGTGGCCCTCGCGGTCCGTTCCACGGTGAGGCGCTCCTTCCGTTTCACCCCACCCTTCGCCGTCCGACGAGACGCTGTCTGTGACCGAGGCCACCCGGCGGACGATTCACAGGATTTTCCGAAGAACCGAGGAACCGAGAGGGGAGAGGGGACAGGAGGAACCATAGGAGCCACATCCGGTCCCCCCTGGGCGCGAAGCGCCGGACGGCCCCTCGAACGGGTGACACCCGTGCGGCTGCCCGGCACCCGTAATTCGCGTGGCGGCAAAGCGCTGTTGGGGAAGGATGGCGGTCATGACGAACCCGGCCCCCGTGCCCCCTCCGGCCGCCACCGCCGACAGCGCCGGCAGCGCCGGCAGCGCCCCCGTGGTCCTGGACCGGCGCGACGGACCGTACGGCGAGGTGGTGCTGCGCAGGCACGGTGAGCTTCTGCAGATCATCGCCAACGGCTGCTTCCTGATGGACACCTCCGACGGGCGTTCGGAACGGCTGCTCGTGGACGCCGCGTTCGAGGCGCTGGACGGGCGGAGCGAGCCCGCGGTGCTGATCGGCGGGCTGGGCGTGGGGTTCTCACTCGCCCATGCCGCGCGGGACCCCCGCTGGGGGCGGATCACGGTCGTGGAGCGGGAGCCGGCGGTCATCGACTGGCACCGGGGCGGCCCGCTCTCCACGCTTTCCGCACACGCCTTCACCGATCCGCGCACGACGATCGTCGAGAGCGATCTCGTCGTATACGTCAATGAGACATCCGACACGTTCGACGCGCTGTGCCTGGATATCGACAACGGCCCTGGCTGGACCGTCGACAAGGGCAACGAGGGGCTCTACTCACAGGCCGGACTCGCGGGCTGCGCAAGGGTGTTGAGGCCGGGCGGGGTACTGGCCGTCTGGTCGGCACAGCCCTCTGCGGAATTCGAGGGATCCTTGTGGAATGCCGGGTTCCAGCGGGTGCGTACCGAAGAGATCCCGGTTGCCCGGGGCGTTCCGGACGTTGTCCACCTTGCCGTCCGCCCTGGATAGCGAGTGCGCCTCCTGTCCCCGTAATGTGCATCCCTGACGCGGGTCATTCAAGCGTCAATCGCAGTCATGGGATCACCCCACTGGTTCCGGAAAGCACACAGGGGCGGGCGATGGAGCAGACACACACCTCCCACAACGGCACGGCGACGGCCACTCCGGGCGCCCAGCGCCGGGTTCTGGTCGTCGAGGACGATCCCACGATCGTCGACGCCATCGCGGTCCGCCTGCGCGCCGAGGGGTTCCTCGTGCAAACAGCGGGCGACGGCCCGGCCGCCGTCGACACCGCCGAGGCCTGGCAGCCCGACCTGCTGATCCTCGACATCATGCTGCCCGGCTTCGACGGTCTGGAGGTCTGCCGGCGCGTGCAGGCTGCCCGGCCGGTGCCGGTGCTGATGCTCACCGCGCGGGACGACGAGACCGACATGCTGGTCGGCCTCGGGGTCGGCGCCGACGACTACATGACCAAGCCGTTCTCCATGCGGGAGCTGGCGGCGCGCGTGCACGTGCTGCTGCGGCGGGTGGAGCGGGCGGCCGTCGCGGCCTCCACGCCCCGCTCCGGCATCCTGCGCCTGGGCGAACTGGAGATCGACCACGCGCAGCGCCGGGTCCGGGTGCGCAGCGAGGACGTCCACCTCACCCCCACCGAGTTCGACCTCCTGGTGTGCCTGGCGAACACCCCGCGCGCGGTGCTCTCCCGTGAGCAGCTGCTCGCCGAGGTGTGGGACTGGGCGGACGCCTCCGGCACCCGCACGGTCGACAGCCACATCAAGGCACTGCGCCGGAAGATCGGCGCCGAGCGGATCCGCACGGTGCACGGTGTGGGCTACGCGCTGGAGACCCCGACGCCATGAGCGGCGGGCCGGCCGGACCGACAGGATCTCCCGGGGAGGACCCCTGGGGCGCCGTACGCCCGTTCTCGATCAAGACCAAGCTCGGCGCGCTGGTCGTCGTCTCGGTCCTGATCACCACCGGTCTGTCGATCGTGGCGGTGCACACCAAGACGGAGCTGCGCTTCATCACGGTCTTCTCGATGATCGCCACCCTGCTCATCACGCAGTTCGTGGCGCATTCGCTCACCGCGCCGCTGGACGACATGAACGCGGTGGCCCGGTCGATATCGCAGGGCGACTACACGCGCCGGGTGCGCGAGAACCGCCGGGACGAGCTGGGCGACCTGGCCGAGACGATCAATGTCATGGCCGACGAGCTGGAGGCCCAGGACCGCCAGCGCAAGGAGCTGGTGGCGAACGTCTCGCACGAGCTGCGCACGCCCATCGCGGGGCTGCGGGCCGTCCTGGAGAACGTCGTCGACGGGTTCGCCGAGCCGGACACCGAGACGATGCGCACGGCGCTGAAGCAGACCGAGCGCCTCGGACGCCTGGTCGAGACCCTCCTCGACCTGTCCCGGCTCGACAACGGCGTCGTCCCCCTCAGGCAGCGCCGCTTCGAGGTGTGGCCGTACCTCTCGGGTGTGCTGAAGGAGGCCAACATGGTCGCCGGGGCGCGCGCGAGCATGGCCTCGGGCTCCGGGAACCACACCCGTTCCGACGTCCATCTGCACCTGGACGTCTCCCCGCCGGAGCTGACCGCGCACGCCGACCCGGAGCGCATCCACCAGGTGGTGGCGAACCTCATCGACAACGCGGTCAAGCACAGCCCGGCGCACGGCCGGGTGACCGTGAAGGCCCGGCGCGGGCCGCGGCCGGAGTCGCTGGAGCTGGAGGTCCTGGACGAGGGGCCCGGCATTCCGCGCTCGGAGTGGCATCGCGTCTTCGAGCGCTTCAACCGCGGGGCCGTACGGCGGCCGCACGGTCCGGGCAGCGACGGCGGCACGGGCCTGGGGCTGGCGATCGCCCGGTGGGCGGTGGATCTGCACGGCGGCCGGATCGGTGTGGCCGAATCCGAACGGGGCTGCAGGATTATCGTCACTCTCCCGGGGCTTTCATCCTCGCCAAGTTGACGTAAAGTTCGACCGGAGCCTCAAGATCCATCTGTGGTCGGCACGGCCGTCCGCGCAGCCGGACACGTGTGATCAGGTGCGGCCCCCGCGCAGGTCGCGCCGGGCGCCGAAGCGAGGTGATCTCCGGCACGGCGGAGCCATGCCTGGTGCAGTCCATTCGCAGCGCAACCACGCTTGTTTCCCGCCATATCAAGCCCTGAAACCCGGTTTTTGATGTGACTTACACGACGATGGACCTGCCCGACCTGACCTTCGCGGTCTTGGAGGCGTAGCCTTTATTCCCGCTGTCCATCACCTTGTGAAGCGGAAGAGGGCGGTTGCCGCCGTGTCGCCACAGTCCCCCAGTAATTCGAGTATCTCGACCGACGCAGACCAAGCGGGCAAGAACCCCGCGGCCGCGTTCGGACCGAACGAGTGGCTCGTCGACGAGATCTATCAGCAGTACCTCCAGGACCCGAACTCGGTAGACCGTGCCTGGTGGGACTTCTTCGCCGACTACAAGCCGGGAGCGCCCGCCGCCTCGGCTCCGGCGGGTACCGCGGCCGCGGGGGCCGCGGGCACCACCTCCACGGCACCCTCGCCGGCCCAGCCGGCGGCTCCGGCGCCCGCCGCGGCCGCGCCCGCCGCCCAGGCGCCCGCCGCGCCGGCTCCGGCCGCCCCGGCCGCGCCCGCCGCTCCCAAGGCCGCAGCACCCGCGCCCGCGCCCGCCGCCGCTCCGGCCCCGGCCGCCGCGAAGCCGGCCGCCGCCCCCGCGAAGGCCGCGCCCGCCGCCGCGGCCCCGGAGGGTCCTGAGCTGATCACGCTGCGTGGTCCCGCCGCGGCCGTCGCGAAGAACATGAACGCCTCGCTGGAGCTGCCGACGGCCACCTCGGTCCGCGCGGTCCCGGTGAAGCTGCTCTTCGACAACCGGATCGTCATCAACAACCACCTGAAGCGCGCCCGGGGCGGGAAGATCTCCTTCACGCACCTGATCGGCTTCGCGATGGTCCAGGCCATCAAGGCCATGCCGTCGATGAACTGGTCGTTCGGCCAGAAGGACGGCAAGCCGACCCTGGTCAAGCCGGCCCACGTCAACCTGGGCCTCGCCATCGACCTGGTCAAGCCCAACGGCGACCGCCAGCTCGTCGTCGCGGCCATCAAGAAGGCCGAGACGCTGAACTTCTTCGAGTTCTGGCAGGCCTACGAGGACATCGTCCGCCGCGCCCGCGACAACAAGCTGACGATGGACGACTTCACCGGCGTCACGGTCTCCCTGACCAACCCCGGCGGCCTCGGCACCGTCCACTCCGTCCCGCGCCTGATGCCCGGCCAGTCGGTCATCATGGGCGTCGGCTCCATGGACTACCCGGCGGAGTTCCAGGGCACCAGCCAGGACACCCTGAACAAGCTCGGCATCTCGAAGGTCATGACGCTCACGTCGACCTACGACCACCGGGTGATCCAGGGCGCCGCCTCCGGCGAGTTCCTGCGCTCCGTCGCGAACCTGCTCCTCGGCGAGAACGGCTTCTACGACGACATCTTCGAGGCCCTGCGCATCCCCTACGAGCCGGTCCGCTGGCTGCGGGACATCGACGCCTCGCACGACGACGACGTCACCAAGGCCGCCCGGGTCTTCGAGCTGATCCACTCCTACCGGGTCCGCGGCCACGTCATGGCCGACACCGACCCGCTGGAGTACAAGCAGCGCAAGCACCCCGACCTGGACATCACCGAGCACGGCCTCACCCTGTGGGACCTGGAGCGCGACTTCGCCGTCGGCGGCTTCGCCGGCAAGTCGATGATGAAGCTGCGCGACATCCTCGGCGTGCTGCGCGACTCGTACTGCCGCACCACCGGCATCGAGTTCATGCACATCCAGGACCCGAAGCAGCGCAAGTGGATCCAGGACCGCGTGGAGCGCCCGCACTCCAAGATGGAGCGCGAGGAGCAGCTGCGGATCCTGCGCCGCCTGAACGCGGCGGAGGCCTTCGAGACCTTCCTGCAGACGAAGTACGTCGGCCAGAAGCGCTTCTCCCTGGAGGGCGGCGAGTCCGTCATCCCGCTGCTCGACGCGGTCCTGGACTCGGCCGCCGAGTCCCGCCTCGACGAGGTCGTCATCGGCATGGCCCACCGCGGCCGCCTCAACGTCCTCGCGAACATCGTCGGCAAGTCGTACGCGCAGATCTTCCGCGAGTTCGAGGGCAACCTCGACCCGAAGTCGATGCACGGCTCCGGCGACGTGAAGTACCACCTGGGCGCCGAGGGCACCTTCACCGGCCTGGACGGCGAGCAGATCAAGGTCTCGCTGGCCGCGAACCCGTCCCACCTGGAGACGGTCGACCCGGTCATCGAGGGCATCGCACGCGCCAAGCAGGACATCATCAACAAGGGCGGCACGGACTTCACGGTCCTGCCGGTCGCGCTGCACGGTGACGCGGCCTTCGCGGGCCAGGGCGTGGTGGCCGAGACCCTGAACATGTCGCAGCTGCGCGGCTACCGCACCGGCGGCACGGTCCACATCGTCATCAACAACCAGGTCGGCTTCACCGCGGCCCCCGAGTCCTCGCGCTCCTCGATGTACGCGACCGACGTGGCCCGCATGATCGAGGCCCCGATCTTCCACGTGAACGGCGACGACCCCGAGGCGGTCGTGCGGGTCGCACGCCTGGCCTTCGAGTTCCGCCAGGCGTTCAACAAGGACGTGGTGATCGACCTCATCTGCTACCGCCGCCGCGGTCACAACGAGTCGGACAACCCGGCCTTCACCCAGCCGCTGATGTACGACCTGATCGACAAGAAGCGCTCGGTGCGCAAGCTCTACACCGAGTCCCTGATCGGTCGCGGCGACATCACCCTGGAAGAGGCCGAGCAGGCCCTACAGGACTACCAGGGCCAGCTGGAGAAGGTCTTCACCGAGGTCCGCGAGGCCACCGCGCAGCCGGCCGCCGCACCCGCCCACGAGCCGCAGGACGGCTTCCCGGTGGCGGTCCCGACGGCCATCTCCACGGAGGCCGTCAAGCGCATCGCCGAGTCCCAGGTCAACATCCCGGACCACTTCACCGTCCACCCGCGTCTGCTGCCGCAGTTGCAGCGCCGGGCGGCGATGATCGAGGACGGCACGATCGACTGGGGCATGGGCGAGACCCTGGCCATCGGCTCGCTGCTGATGGAGGGCACCCCGGTGCGGCTGTCCGGCCAGGACTCCCAGCGCGGCACCTTCGGCCAGCGCCACGCGGTCCTGATCGACCGGGAGACGGGCGCGGACTACACCCCGCTCCTCTACCTGTCCGAGGACCAGGCCCGCTACAACGTCTACAACTCGCTGCTCTCCGAATACGCGGTGATGGGCTTCGAGTACGGCTACTCGCTGGCCCGTCCGGACGCGCTGGTGATGTGGGAGGCGCAGTTCGGTGACTTCACCAACGGCGCCCAGTCGGTCATCGACGAGTACATCTCGGCGGCCGAGCAGAAGTGGGGCCAGACCTCCGGCGTCACCCTGCTCCTCCCGCACGGCTACGAGGGCCAGGGCCCGGACCACTCCTCGGCCCGCATCGAGCGCTTCCTCCAGCTGTGCGCCCAGAACAACATGACGGTCGCGATGCCGACCAGCCCCTCGAACTACTTCCACCTCCTGCGGTGGCAGGTGCACAACCCGCACCACAAGCCGCTGGTCGTCTTCACCCCGAAGTCGATGCTGCGTCTGAAGGCGGCGGCCTCGAAGGCGGAGGAGTTCACGAGCGGGCAGTTCCGCCCCGTCATCGGCGACGCGTCGGTCGACCCGGCCGCGGTCCGCAAGGTCGTCTTCTGCACCGGCAAGGTCTACTACGACCTGGAGGCCGAGCGGCAGAAGCGCGGCGTCACGGACACCGCGATCATCCGCCTTGAGCGCCTGTACCCGCTGCCGGGCACGGAGCTCCAGGCCGAGGTCAACAAGTACCCGAACGCCGAGAAGTACCTGTGGGCCCAGGAGGAGCCGGCGAACCAGGGTGCCTGGCCGTTCATCGCCCTCAACCTGATCGACCACCTGGACCTGGCGGTCGGCGCGGACATCCCGGCCGGCGAACGCCTGCGCCGTATCTCCCGCCCGCACTCCTCGTCCCCGGCGGTGGGTTCGGCCAAGCGCCACCAGGCCGAGCAGGAGCAGCTGGTGCGCGAGGTGTTCGACGCGTAGTCCTCGACCAGTACGGCGAAGGGCCCGGTCCCCGTTGCGGGGGCCGGGCCCTTCGCCGTCCGCTCCGCTGTGGCCGACGCCTGCGGACCGGATGAGGAGCGGCCCGTCGGCGAGCGTGCCCGCACGCACCGCCCGTCGGCGAGCATGCCCGCGCGCCCCGCGCACCGCGCCACGCCGCCCAGGCATTGTCGGCTCCGGCGTGGCTGATGGTGTCGGCCTGTCGCGCCGCACCGCGCGCCGTCGGCCCGACCGGCGTACGGGCCGCGGACATACGGTGCCGGCCGGCGGGCGCCGTCTCGTCACACTCGCGGGTGCCCGGCCGCGGGCCCGTGCCGTCGCGTCCACAGGTCCCGCACCCCTGTCACGTACGCCTGTGCCCGCACCGTGTGTCCCCGCGGCGCGGGGTACTCGGCCATGCGCTCGTGGGTGGCGACGAGTTGGTCCACGAACCGGCGCCCCCGCTCGGTGAGATCGGGAGAATCCACCAGCCCGGGCAGCGCCGCCGCCACCTGGGCGCGGTAGCGCGCGTGCCGCGACCAGGCCGCCTCACGGTGCGCCGGGCGCTCGGCGCGCAGCGCGCACCGCTGGAAGAAGTCGGCCAGCGCCAGATGCGAGTACACGCCCTGCAGCAGGCCGTCGTACGGCCGTGGGTCCGGGCGCCAGGGCGCGAAGTGGCGTTGCTGCGGCCCGGCGTGGTGCAGCTCCAGCAGGTCGCCGAGTGCGGAGAGTTTCGTGTGCTGGAGCTCGTGCACGAGGGTCGCGGCGAACGTGGCCGGAGTGGGTGGCCTGCTGCTGAGCAGCGCTCCGAAGGCCTCACGACGCGTCCCGCTGCAACTGCCGGTCTCCCGGGCGTCCGGGCCGGACCGGGGCGGGTCGGCGAGCGGGACCAGGCAGCGCAGCAGCGCGACGGCTTCGGCCAGGCGGTGCTCGCCGCCCAGGCGCAGCACGTCGGCGGTCCCCGCCCAGGCCTGCGCCCACCGTTTCCGGTCCGTCTCGTCGAGCACGGTCGGGCCGCTCAGTTCGTGATACCGGGGGCCGCCGTGCGCGGCGCCGCGGTAGGGATCCAGGTCGTCCAGCGGCATGAGCGGGACCCCGGGCAGCAGGCCGGGCAGGGCGTGTGCGGGCCGCCAGGCGGGCGCCGCGGACCAGGCGCCGATGCCGTCCTCCACCTGGACCGTGACGTCCACCGCGTGCTTCTGGCGCAGCGTCATCCGGCCGTCCGCGCAGACGACGTCGACGGGGACGTCGCCCGGCTCTGCCGTGCGCAGCGCCCCGAGCGAAGGCAGCGTGAGCACGCCGTCCCAGGCGGTCAGCCGTACGGCGAAGGGGATGCCGGCGCGGGCGGCGGCCGCGGCGGCGAGCGCGCCGAGGTGGGCGAGGTCGCGTCCGAGTTCGCGGACGCGCCGCTCGGTCGGCCCTCCGGCTTCCGGCCGCAGTCCCCGCAGGCACTGGCGGACCCAGGGGCCGACGAGGGGGTGGAGGAGACGGGCCCGCGCGGGGGTCGTCGCGTAGGGCGGCGACGGGGTACCGCCGTCCCCGGCCGGGACGGCCCGGTCGGCCTCCTCCAGCAGGTGCCAGTCCTCCCGCATCCGCTCGCGAGCACCGGCCGGAAGCAGCGCGCCGTCCTCGACCGCGTCGAGCAGGGCGCGCAGCATGAGCAGCCGCCGGGTGTCCTGGTCGCGTACCAGGAGTGCCAGGGTGTCCGGGTCGCCTTCGGTACGGCCCAGCGCGGCCAGCGACCGGTCCGAAAGCACGGGAGACACCATGGGCAGGGCCCTTTCCTCTTCTTTCTCGGATTCTTCCTCGGCTTCTTTCGCGGACGCGGACGCGGAGGCGGACGCGGCCTGGACGGTCACGGGGCCGCCTTCATCGCCCCGGTGAGCCGATCGCGCACATGCCGGATAAAGCGCTGTAGGTCGGCGCAGTACACGGAGGGATTCGCGAAGCCGTGCCCGGCTCGGTAGCGGTGGGCGTAGTGGCCGCCGCCGCAGACGTCGAGCAGCGCGCACTCCCGGCACTGCGCCGAGAGCGCCGCCGCGCCGGCCTGCCGGGCCGCCACCCCGGGATGCCGCAACGCGTCGTCGAAACCGTGCCGGAAGACGTCCAGGCCGGTCGCGGCGGCGCCTTCGTACGCGGACTTCAGCGAGTCGACCTGCTCGATGGAGCCGTCCGTCTCCACGACGACCGCGTCGAACGGGGCGAGCCCCAGCGACTCGGTGGCGGCCGGCAGGCCCAGCAGCAGCGCGATGCACTCCTCGAACAGCCGGACCCGCACCTGCCGCCGGCCGGACCGCCACCAGCGGTCGAAGACCGAGCAGAGCCAGTCGCCGTACCGGGTGGCTTCCAGGCGGGGCGGCGGGGCGGACCAGTTGCCGTGCGGCAGCAGCAGGTCGAGGGCCGGCGGGCGCAGCGCGAGCAGGGATTCGTACGTCTCCACCGGATCGAGGGCCGGGTCGACGACCGTGAGGACTCCCGCGTACGCGGCCGGGAACCGGTCGGCGACCAGCCGCGCTCCGCGCGCGGCGGCGGGCCAGGAGGGGCGCCCCGCGTGGTCGACGCGGCGGGCGTTGTGCGCGGCCAGTCCGCCGTCCAGGCTGATGCCGACCCGTATGCCGTGCCGGGCCAGGGCGGTCATCCGGTCCTCGGTGAGGAGCGTGGCGTTGGTCTGGACGGTGGTGTGGACCGTGCATCCGACGGGAACGCGGTCGCGTACGAGACCGGTGAAACGGACCAGCGTGTCGACCCCCGCCAGCAGGGGTTCACCGCCGTGCAGGACGAGCGAGACCGCCGTCAGCGCGTGGCCGCGTGCGTGCTCGGCGATCCGGTCCGCCGTGCGGTCGAGCACCGCGGCCGGGGCCGCCGCGGGGCGCCCGCGCCAGGTGTGGTCGGGGCCCTCGTACAGATAGCAGTAGCGACAGGCCAGATTGCAGCGGCCGTGCACCTTGACGATGAACTGCCGGAACGGCGAGGGCCCGGTGCCGCCCTGCCCGCTCCCGGCACCAGGACCGGCCGCGGTCTGTGCGGACACGTCGGTCACCCCCCACGGCGTCAACGCTTGTACGGTCGTCGCGCCCTCTAGAAAGCGTTGTTGAACCCCCACAGCATCTCGGTCGGCCGTACCGCCCGTTCCCGGAGCTCCGCGAGCACCTCACGCAGCACGGGATGGTCCACCTCTTTCAGCTCCGCCAGGTCCAGCTCCAGCAGGTCCGGCAGCGGCTCCACCGCCCCGGCCGGCTCGGCCTCCGGCAAGGACTGCTCCCGTGCATCCACCCCAGGCTCCCCTCGAATCGTGGTGCTGCTCAGTTGCTCAGTCCCGCTCCGGCCCCGCCCGGCGCCGCGCCGTCTGCCGCGCGGGCGGCCGCCTCGTAGGACATACCCCGCCAGTGGCATCCCTGCGCACCAGTTCCACGGCTTCCTGGCACGGGAGGGCCGCCCCGGTGGCCCGCCCGGGGCTCCGGTACGCCTCGGACCTCCGGAGTCCGACCCGACCGCCCCGGGCCCGGCGGCGGAGCAGCAGCGCCGTCGTACCGCTGGTCAGCGGCACCATGCTCGGGGCCTTCGGCTCACCGGCCGCGAGCGGTCCGGCCGCCGTCCCGGCGTCCTGTGCCATCCCCGTTCCCCCACTCCCCGCTCACCCGGGCCCGTGTGCTCCCCGCGCCGTGCCGTTCGTGGTTCGCCGTCCGCGGAGAAGGAGTCCTTCCCACGCGGGGCGCGGCCTACCCTTCACCGGCGGCGCACCTTTGTCATCCGCCTAGTCTGGTAGACGCCCGGCACCGGGCACCCACACCGGCAGGCAGCAGGAGAGCGACCCATGTATTTCACCGACCGAGGCATCGAGGAACTGGAGAAGCGGCGCGGCGAGGAAGAGGTCACCTTCGAGTGGCTCGCGGAGCAGCTCCGCACGTTCGTCGACCTGAACCCCGACTTCGAGGTCCCGGTGGAGCGCCTGGCGACCTGGCTGGCCCGGCTGGACGACGAGGACGAGGAGTAGGAAGCCCCTGCCAGGTCGGGGGCCGGTGCCCGCGGCCGCTTGCCGGTTAGTCCCGGGGAAGCACCGTCTCGTACGACAGCTCCAGCGCCCCGTGCACCATGAGCACCGCCCCCACCACGGCCCATCCCACGCTGCGCCGCCGCACCCCCCACGCGGCGGCCGGCACCCCCACCGCCACCTCGGCCAGGGCCAGCCGGCGGGCCCTCGGCATGGCCTCATCGCCCAGCTGCGTACGCTCACCGGTCCCCGCGGGCCGGGAGACGGCCCTGTGTGCATCCGTCGACATGGACACACGGTAAGCAATTCATCCACTCGCCGCCCGATATACGGCTTTCCTGACCCCGCCTCGGGGTCAACTCACACCCGATCGGCCACCCCGAAGGGTGTCTTGACTTCCGACGCCCACGATATATCGTGTTTTACGGGAGACGCGATATGGCGCGAGCCATGCGATCGCGTTCCGTTCGTCCGCCGCGCCCAGCCGTCGCGTCCGGCCCGAGGAGGTCCGCACCATGTCCAAGTCCGAGTGGTCCGTCGCCGAGCCCAGGAAGCTCGACGTCGACACCCCCGTGAGCGACCTGCACGTCCGCATCGTCAACGGAACAGTCAACGTCGTGGGCACCGACGAGGGTTCCACCCGCCTGGAGGTCTCCGAGATCGAGGGCCCGCCCCTGATCGTCACGCACGAGGGCGGCACCCTCACGGTGGCCTACGAGGACCTGCCCTGGAAGGGCTTCCTCAAGTGGCTCGACCGCAAGGGCTGGCGGCGCAGCGCGGTGGTCTCGCTCGCCGTCCCGGCGGACACCCGCGTGGAGGTGGGCGTGGTCGGCGCGGCGGCCGTCGTCTCCGGGATCAGCGGCACGTCGGTGGTCAAGGGCGTCACCGGCGACACCACCCTGGTGGGCCTCTCCGGCGAGGTCCGCGCGGACACGGTGTCCGGAAACCTGGAGGCCCAGGCCGTCACCGGCAACCTGCGGTTCAACTCCGTCTCCGGCGACCTGACCGTCGTCGAGGGCTCGGGCCCCGCCGTGCGCGCCGACTCGGTCAGCGGCTCCATGATCATCGACCTGGATCCGGACGGCCCGACCGACGTCCGGCTGACCAGCGTCTCCGGTGAGATCGCCATCCGTCTGCCGCACCCGGCCGACGCCGAGGTCGAGGCCAACACCGCGAGCGGCACGATCTCCAACGCCTTCGACGGACTGCGGGTGCACGGCCAGTGGGGCGCCCACAAGATCACCGGCCGTCTCGGCGCGGGCACCGGCAAGCTCCGTGCCACCACGGTCTCCGGCTCCATCGCCCTGCTGCGCCGCCCGCCCACGGAGGACGACGACGAGCGCACGGCCTGGACGGCTGAGCCGCCCACGGGACCGGCACAGCCGGCCGCTCCCCCGGCGGCCACCACCGACTCCGGTCCCACGACCCCGGCCGACAGCACGGCCGACGGCACAACCGGCGGCACGACCGACAAGAAGGTGCTCTGACATGCCTCCCGTCTTCGCCCACGGCCGCCTCCGCCTCTACCTCCTCAAGCTGCTGGACGAGGCCCCGCGCCACGGATACGAGGTGATCCGCCTGCTGGAAGAGCGCTTCCAGGGCCTGTACGCCCCGTCGGCGGGCACCGTCTACCCCCGCCTCGCCAAGCTGGAGGCCGAGGGCCTGGTCACGCACACCACCGAGGGCGGCCGCAAGGTCTACGCCATCACGGACGCCGGCCGGGCTGAACTCGCCGACCGGAGCGGCGAGTTGGTGGACCTGGAGCTGGAGATCCGCGAGTCGGTCGCCGAACTGGCCGCCGAGATAAGGGCCGACGTGCGCGGTGCGGCCGGTGATCTGCGCCGCGAGGTGCGCGCGGCCGCCTCCGAGGCCCGGCACGGCGCCGGGAAGGGGACCGGGGAGAACGGCGACCTCGGCGACCTCGGCGACAAGGAGTCGTGGCGGGCCGCCAAGGAGGAGATGCGCCGGGTCAAGCAGGAGTGGAAGGAGCAGGCCCGCCGCGCCAAGGACGAGAGCCGCCGGGCCCGTGACGAGGCCCAGCGGGCCCGCCGGCAGGCCCAGGAGGCCCAGGCCCGGGCACGTGCCCAGGCCCAGGAGGAGATGCAGCGCATCGCCCGCCGGGTGCAGGAGCACGTCCAGGACCACTTCTCGCGCGGCGACTGGCCGACGGGCGTCCGCGAGGGCCTCGCCGAACTCGCCAAGGAATTCGGCGAGTTCGGAAAGGACTACGGAAAGGAGTTCGGCAGGGACTTCGGCTCCGGCGCCCGCCCCGAGCCGGATTCCCGAACCGGCCCGGACCTGCGCAAGCCGACACCCGCACCGACACCGGCACCGGAGTACTCGCAGACCCCGGAGGACTTCCCGGCGCAGTACGTCCCCGCGTGGGCGCACGGCGAGGAGACCGGCACCGGCGACCCGGCCCGCGACCTCGACCGGCTCCTGGACCGTTTCCGCGACGACCTCCGCGACGCGGCCCGCGACCACGGAGTCACCGCGGACCAGCTCCGCGAGGCCCGCCACCACCTGTCGACGGCGGCGGCCCGCATCGGAGCGCTGCTGCGCACCCCCACACCCTGAGGAACGGCCGTACGGGTACGGGCCCCGCCCCACCCGGCCGGCCGCTCAGGCCGCTCAGGAGCTGGTCAGCACGATCTTCCCGAACTGATCGCCGGACTCCAGCCGCTCGAAGCCCTCGCGGGCGCGGTCGAGCGGAAGCAACTCGTCGATGACGGGACGTACGCCGGTGGCGGCGCAGAAGGCGAGCAGGTCCTCCAGTTCGTCCTTGGTGCCCATGGTCGAGCCCACGACCTTCAGCTCGAGGAAGAAGATCCGGGTCAGCTCGGCGTGCGGGGGACGGTCGCCGCTGGTGGCGCCGGAGATCACGACGGTGCCCCCGGGCCGCAGCGATTTCACCGAGTGGGACCAGGTGGCGGCGCCGACGGTCTCGATGACCGCGTCCACGCGCTGCGGCAGCCGGGCCCCCGGCTCCACGGCTTCGACGGCGCCCAGTTCCAGGGCCCGCTTCCGCCTCGCCTCGTCGCGGCTGGTGGCGAAGACCCGCAGCCCGGCGGCCTTGCCGAGGACGATCGCGGCCGTGGCGACACCGCCGCCCGCGCCCTGCACGAGGACCGAGTCGCCGGGGCGGACGCCGGCGTTGGTGAAGAGCATCCGGTAAGCCGTCAGCCAGGCGGTCGGCAGGCAGGCGGCCTCGGCGAACGACAGTTCCCTGGGCTTGGGCAGGATGTTCCAGGTGGGCACGGCGACCTGCTCGGCGAAGGTGCCCTGGTAGCGCTCGGTGAGGATGGACCGGGGCTCGTCCGGACCGACCCCGTGGCCGCTCTGGCCGATCACGGAGTGCAGGACGACCTCGTTGCCGTCCTCGTCGACACCGGCGGCGTCACAGCCGAGGATCATCGGCAGCCGGTCCTCGGGGAGACCGACGCCGCGCAGGGACCAGAGGTCATGATGGTTGAGGGAGGCGGCCCGCACATCGACGGTACTCCAGCCGGGCCGGGCCAAGGGCGCGGGGCGCTCCCCCGACTCAAGGCCGGAGAGCGGCTGGTCGCGGTCGATTCGGGCGGCGTAGACGGCGAACATAGGGCCGACGATAGGTTCCCGGAGCCGGGCACGAAACCGGGGACCGTTGTGACACATCCCCTCTTGCGCACAGCCACCTCGCACGGGACGCCCGCACAAACGCCCCGTAAGGGGCGCGAGGCCGTGACATGTGCGGCTCCGCCGCGTGGGCGCGCTCAGCCCCCACCGACCGGCCACCCGCAGACGTCCGGCTGCACCCCGATCGCGGGGGTCCGGGGGGCAGCAGCCCCCGGCACAACGGCCACCTTTGCAGCCACCCGAACGGGTGGGCCGGCGGGAAAAGAAATGGCCCCGCCCAAGAAGAGCGAGGCCATTCGAGTCACCGCCGGGCAACCCCTTCGGCCCGTGCGGCAGCAGCCACCGCCGCGGTCACCGCAGGCGCCACCCGCTCATCGAACGGAGACGGAATGACATAGTCGGCGGCAAGATCATCGCCGACGACCGCGGCCAGCGCCTCCGCCGCCGCGATCTTCATCCCCTCGGTGATCCGGGAGGCCCGCACCTGGAGCGCGCCCGCGAAGATCCCCGGGAACGCCAGCACGTTGTTGATCTGGTTCGGGAAGTCCGACCGCCCGGTCGCCACGACCGCCGCGTACTTGTGGGCGACGTCGGGGTGCACCTCCGGGTTCGGGTTGGCCATGGCGAACACGAACGCGCCCTCGGCCATCGAGGCGACGGCCTCCTCCGGGACCGTACCGCCGGAGACGCCGATGAAGACGTCGGCGCCGGCCAGCGCGTCCTCCAGGGAGCCCTTGATCCCGGCCTTGTTGGTGAACCCGGCGACCTCGCGCTTGACCGCGGTGAGGTCGTCGCGGTCGGCCGAGATGACGCCCTTGCGGTCGGCGAGGGCGACGTCCCCGATGCCCGCCTCGACCAGCATCTTGGCGATGGCGACCCCGGCCGCGCCGGCGCCCGAGATCACCGCCCGCAGCTGCCCGATCTCCCGTCGGCTGAGCCGCGCCGCGTTCCGCAGCGCCGCCAGCGTCACGACGGCCGTACCGTGCTGGTCGTCGTGGAAGACCGGGATGTCGACCCGCTCCTGGAGCCTGCGCTCGATCTCGAAGCACCGCGGTGCCGAGATGTCCTCCAGGTTGATCCCGCCGAAGGACGGGGCGAGCCGGACGACGGTCTCCACGATCTCGTCGACGTCGGTGCAGGCGAGGGCGAGGGGGACCGCGTCCACGCCGCCGAACTGCTTGAAGAGGATCGCCTTGCCCTCCATCACGGGGAGGGAGGCCTCGGGACCGATGTCCCCGAGGCCGAGCACGGCCGTACCGTCGGTGACGACGGCCACGACGGACGACTTCCATGTGTAGTCGTTGACCAGCTCGGGCTGTTCCGCGATCGCGGTGCACACGCGCGCGACTCCGGGCGTGTACGCGAGGGAAAGGTCGTCCTTGTCACGGAGCGGCACGGTGGCCTGCACGGCCATCTTGCCGCCGCGGTGCAGCGCGAACACCGGATCGAAGGAATCGAGGGGCTCGGCCCCGCCGTCCTGGTCCGTAGTGCCCGACGCGCTGTCGCTGCGAGGATTGACGATCTCCGCTGCCACTTGTCTTACCCCTTAGGTATGCATGGTTTGAGGGTCGGCCACTCCCGGTGAGGGAGTGGGCGGGCACCGCGCAGGGCCCGATCACTGATACGTACGAGTGGCACGTACGAGCGCCTGCGCGACGGGCGCGCCGCACACGCGCCCTGAGCCCCGGATGAGGGGTGTAAAGAACCTTCTTACCGGACAGACAGCGCTCCCGACGAGTCGAATAGGCGCAAGGTCACATCACGGATGTCGTAGGTAACCGACAGATGAGCGGCCGGGTGACCGGCGGACGGCCACCAGACAGGGCCTGGGATGAACCGGCGGTGAACCGAAGATCTTACGGCCAGAAGGTCGGATTCCCGCAGATGTGCGGGGCGGCGGGTCGAGGAAGGACCGGCCTGACGCGTCTCGGGGGTCACCCGTTATCCGATTTTGACATGGTCGCAGGTCTGTTTGGACCAATCCCAATGGCAGGATGCCGTAAACCCACGAGGTCGCGACACCCGAAGGTGTGTGTTTCCGTCGACCCATCGGCATATCGGCATATCAGACACATCGGTATATCGGCTTGTCCTACCCACCGCCGGAGGAACCCACCATGACCGCAAGCTCCACCCGTCGTACCACCGTCGCGCGCAACAGGACCGCCGCGTTCGGTGCGATCGCGGTCGCAGGCGCTTTGATCCTCACCGGCTGCGGCGACCAGACGGACAAGGGCGGCGACAGCGGCTCGTCCTCGTCGTCCTCGGCTCCGCTGGCGGGCAAGCTGCCCGCCGACATCCGCAAGGCCGGTGTGATCAAGGTGGGCTCGGACATCGCCTACCCGCCGGTCGAGTACATGCAGAGCGGCAAGGCCGTGGGTGTCGACCCGGACATCGCGGACGCGCTCGGCAAGCAGCTGGGCGTCCGGTTCGACTTCCAGAACGGCAAGTTCGACCAGCTCATCGTGGGCCTGCAGGCCAACCGCTTCAACGTGATCATGTCGGCAATGAACGACACCAAGGACCGCCAGAACGGCATCGACTCCGACACCGGCAAGAAGGTCGGCAACGGCGTCGACTTCGTCGACTACTTCACCGCCGGCACCTCGATCCTCGTCCAGAAGGGCAACCCGAAGGGCATCAAGTCCCTGGACGACCTGTGCGGCAAGGTCGTGGCCCTCCAGAAGGGCACCACGTCCGAGGGCATCGCCAAGGCGCAGAGCCAGAAGTGCACCAAGGACGGCAACAAGGCCATCGACCTCCAGACCTTCGACACCGACCCCGAGGCGCTGCTCCGTCTGAAGCAGGGCGCCTCCGTGGCCGACCTGAACGACTTCCCGGTGGCCGCCTACAACGCCAAGACCTCCGGCGGCGGCAAGGACTTCGAGGTCGTCGGCGAGCAGATCGAGGCCGGCCCGTACGGCATCGCGGTCAGCAAGGAGAACACCCAGCTGCGCGACGCGATCCAGGCCGCCATGGCCGCCATCGTCAAGAGCGGCGAGTACCAGAAGATCCTGGAGAAGTGGAACGTCACGCAGGGCGCGGTGACCGAGGCGAAGATCAACGGCGGCTCCTGATCACACGGGCACGACTGAAGGGCCGTCACTGTGACTGACACGGTCGACAGAACTCCGGCGCCGTCCGTGCCGCCGGAGCAGATCAAGGCCATCCCGGTGCGCCACTACGGGCGCTGGGTGTCCGGCGTCGTGGTCCTCGCCCTGGTGGTGCTGGTCGGGATCGCCTTCTCCAACGCGAAGATCAACTACAGCGTCATCCCCGACTACCTCTTCGACCAGGGCATCGTCTCCGGCGCCTGGACCACGCTCTACATCTCGGTGCTGGCCATGGTGCTCGGCGTCGCCCTCGGCGTGGTCCTGGCCGTGATGAGGCTGTCGTCGAACCCGGTCACCAGCACGGTGTCCTGGTTCTACATCTGGTTCTTCCGCGGCACCCCGGTCCTGGTCCAGCTGCTGCTCTGGTACAACATCGCGCTCGTCTTCCCCATCCTGAACCTGGGGTTCTACAAGGACGAGATGAACCAGGTGATGACGCCGGTCCTCACGGCCCTGCTGGGGCTCGGCCTGAACGAGGCCGCGTACATGTCGGAGATCGTCCGGGCCGGCATCCAGTCGGTCGACGAGGGCCAGACGGAGGCCTCGCACGCGCTGGGCATGACCCAGGGCCAGACGCTGCGCCGGGTGATCCTCCCGCAGGCCATGCGGGTCATCATCCCGCCGACCGGCAACGAGTTCATCAACATGCTGAAGACCTCGTCGCTGGCCTACGCGGTCCAGCTCCCCGAGCTGATCAAGAAGGCCACGGACATCTCCAGCACCTCGCTGGCGGTCGTCGAGATGTACTTCGTCGCCTGCATCTGGTACCTGTTCCTGACCACGATCTTCAGCATCGTCCAGTACTACATCGAGCGCCGTTACGCCCGCGGCTCCTCGCGCAACCTCCCGCCCACCCCGCTGCAGCGGCTGCGGAAGAACCTGGGCCAGTGGGGTTCGTTCCGTCGCCCGGAGGTGGCCCGATGAGCGGTCTCGCGAAGGACATCACCCCGCCGAGCAGCGGCGCCCCGATGGTCAAGGCCGAGGGCGTGCACAAGTCGTTCGGTCTCGCGCACATCCTCAAGGGCATCGACCTGGAGGTGCTGCCGCGCGAGGTGTTCTGCCTGATCGGCCCGTCCGGTTCCGGCAAGTCCACGTTCCTGCGGTGCATCAACCATCTGGAGAAGATCAGCGCCGGCCGGCTGTACGTCGACGGCCACCTGGTCGGCTACCGCCAGCAGGGCGACAAGCTCTACGAGCTGAAGGAGAAGGAGGTCGCGGCGCAGCGGCGGGACATCGGCATGGTGTTCCAGCGCTTCAACCTCTTCCCGCACATGACGGCCCTGGAGAACGTCATGGAGGCGCCGGTCCAGGTCAAGCGCGAGTCCAAGGCGGTGGCCCGGGAGCGGGCGCAGCGCCTGCTGGACCGGGTCGGCCTCGGCGACCGCACCGGCCACTACCCGGCGCAGCTCTCCGGCGGCCAGCAACAGCGCGTCGCGATCGCCCGTGCGCTGGCCATGCAGCCGAAGCTGATGCTCTTCGACGAGCCGACCTCCGCGCTCGACCCGGAGCTGGTCGGCGAGGTCCTGGACGTGATGCGGGACCTGGCCGAGGACGGCATGACGATGGTCGTCGTCACGCACGAGATGGGCTTCGCCCGCGAGGTCGGCGACAGCCTGGTCTTCATGGACGACGGCGTGGTCGTCGAGTCCGGCCACCCGCGCGACGTCCTGACCAACCCCCAGCACGACCGGACGAAGTCGTTCCTGTCGAAGGTGCTGTAGCCGTACGGCGCGAAAGGGGCGGTACGAGGCTGCTCGTACCGCCCCTTCGGCGTCCGCCGCCGCCCCCGCGGGGTCTACTTGACGGCCAGCAGCAGGGTGTCCGACGGCGAGCACCACACCGGCCGCGCCTCCCCGAACCCCTGCTCGCGCAGCACGCGCGCGTGCCAGGCGGGCGAGGGCATGTCTCCTTCGGCGTGCTCGCCGTAGATCTCGAAGCGGCGGGCCGTCGGCCCGGCGAGCACCGGGTCCTGGGCCGCCAGCTGCCACCACTCGGCCCAGTCCCGCGCCCCCGCCGCCTTGGCCTGATCCATGCGGCGATGCCGCTGCGCCCGTTCCGCGGCGTTGATCCGGGGCGTGCTGTCGTCGATCATGTGGTCCGCGTTCATGAAGACACCGCCGTCGCGGACGAGCCCCGCGACCTGACCGTAGAGGGCCGCGAGAGGTTCGCTGTGCAGCCAGTGCAGGGCCGTCGCGGTCAGGACCGCGTCGTACGAGTCGTACGGCAGCCGCGCCGCCCACTGCGGGTCCTTGAGGTCGGCGTTGACAAGCGTGACCCGCTCGTCGCCCGCGAAGGTGCCCTCGGCGATGGCGAGGAGGGCCGGGTCGAGGTCGACCCCGGTGCTCACCGCGTCCGGGAAGCGGGCGAGCAGCCGGGCGGTGACGGTGCCGGTGCCGCACGCGAGGTCGAGGACGCGGGGGGCGGTGCCGACCAGCGCCTCCACCATGTCGAGCATGATCCGGAACCGTTCCTCGCGGTCCGGCATGTACCACTCCTGCTGGCGGTCCCAGCTCTCCTGCCAGGCACCCCAGTCGGCCCCGTTCGCGGCCGTCGTGGTCATCGGCGTGTCCGTCATGGCAACCCTCCGCCGCGCACATCCCGTAATACCCTGTAAGCACGACCGGCTGTTACCCGACCGCACGACCGACCATAGAGCGCCCGCGTAAGGACTACAAGTGGAACTGGCCTATTACTCGGATTACGCCGTCCGGCTCGTCAACAGCGAGGAACCGGGCCGGGGCAAGGACTCCCTGACCTCGGTGGAGGCCGTCCGCGATCTCTTCGGCGGCAACCAGCAGGCCGCCCGGCGCGCCACCGAAGCCGACCTCACGCGCTTCCGCTCGGTCCGGGCCCGGCTGCGCGCGGTCTTCGAGGCGGCCGACAGGGGCGAGGAGACCCTCGCGGTGGACCTGCTGAACTCGCTCCTTCTGGAGTTCCCGGTCAGCCCGCAGATCTCCGGGCACGACTTCCGGGACGAGGACGGCCGCCCGCTGTGGCACATGCACCTGGCCGACCACCCGTCCAACGCCACCGCCGGCTACACGGCGATCGCGGCGATGGGCCTGGCCTTCCATCTCACCGAGTACGGCGTCGACCGCCTCGGCCTGTGCGAGGCCGCGCCGTGCCGCAACGCCTACCTCGACACCTCCACCAACCGCTCCCGGCGCTACTGCTCGGACCGCTGCGCGACCCGCGCCAACGTGGCCGCCTACCGGGCCCGCAAACGCCTGGAGGCGGAACGCCCCGACCGGCCCGACCGGTCGGCCGGCACCGGCCTGGCGGCCGCGAGTGCCCAGCGCACCAGCGCCAGCGGCGAACGCTGATCCGCCCGGCGCGGCCGCCAGCGGAACAGGGCCCGGCCGAGGATGAGGTCCTCCGGCACGGTCCCGTAGTCCGTGCTGTCCCCGCCCGCGTACGCGTTGTCCCCGAGCACCCACCAGCCGCCCTCGCGCAGCTCCACGGCCCGCTTGACGACCAGCAGGTCCTGCTGGAAGGGGTGACGCAGGACGACGACGTCACCGGCCCGTACCCGGGCCCCGTACCGCACCAGGAGCTGGTCCCCCTGATACAGCGTGGGCACCATGGACGGGCCGGTCACCTCGGCCAGTCCGAAGAGCACGGCGCCCCTCCCCCGCTCGGTCTCCTGCGACAGCTCCGGCATCGCCGGCACCTCCCCGGTCCGTTCCTCCACCAGTCTCAGTCTGACCCTGGACTTTTGTCCTAAGCCCATGGGGGCACTCGCGAAATCAGGCTTCCCAGGGAGTAATGTCCCACCTGAGAAGACGATCACGAGGGAGGAATGCTCCATGCTTTCCCGCCTGTTTGCCCCCAAGGTCAAGGTCAGCGCGCACTGCGACCTGCCCTGCGGCGTGTACGACCCGGCCCAGGCCCGCATCGAGGCGGAGTCGGTGAAGGCCGTGCAGGAGAAGATGGCCGCCAACGACGACCCGCACTTCCAGGCGCGCGCCACCGTCATCAAGGAGCAGCGTGCCGAGCTTGCCAAGCACCACGTCTCGGTGCTCTGGAGCGACTACTTCAAGCCCCCGCACTTCGAGAAGTACCCGCAGCTGCACCAGTTGGTCAACGACACCCTGAAGGCCCTGTCCGCCGCCAAGGCGTCCACGGACCCGAAGACCGGCGAGAAGGCCCTGGAGCTCATCGCCGAGATCGACAAGATCTTCTGGGAGACCAAGAAGGCCTGATCTTTCTTCATGCCTTCTGACCTGCGATTACTTTGGTTGCAGTGTCTCCGGGTCCGCACCCGGTCCGCAGGCCGCCGAGCACGGCGTCCATGACGGACCGGGTGCGGTCTTCTTCGCCCGGCCTCAGGTGCGCGTAGACCCGCCCCGGTGACGATGCTCGTCCTGACCTCGTCGAGCCAGCGCTGGGCGTCGGGTCTGCGGTCGACGTGGCGGGCGTGCTCCGTGCCGTCGAGATCGCCGTAGCGGGCCCGCCACTTGCCGTTGGGGCGCTTCTGAGTGTTGGCCAAGTGGCTTCTGCCCTGGGCTGGTTGTCGGTGGCAGCCGCCGCACTCGATGCAGTCGGTGAGGGTGCGGGCGGTCCCCGCCACAGCGTGCCGGATCTCCTAGGAGCCGTGGCTGGAAAGGCGCAACCGGACTCACGCCATGTCGTGCCGGGTGGCGATGCCGGTCACGATGACCTCGACGGTGACCCGCTCCACGGCGTCGGGGGCGGCGAGGTGGGAGATGACGGCGGCCCCCACCCGGTCGTGGACGTTCTGGGCGACGTCCAGCGCCCGCCGGCCCTCGGACAGGACGCAGCGCACCTCGATGTGCCATCCCGAACCGTCCGGCGCCCGGTCGGCGCGGATGCCCGCCTCGGGCGTGCGGTGCGGCACGGCGTCCGCCCGGGTGGGCGCGGCGGCTGCCGCCAGCCGGTGGGAGAGACGGGGTTGCAGGCCCGCCACGCCGGGAACCGCGAGGGCCGCCTCGGCCGCCGCGGCGCCAAGAAGTGTGGGCGTGCGGATGACGGTCATCTCGTACCGCCCCCGGTCGGGAGGCCGGGACGGAGGAACGGCTCCGTCTCCAGGACGTCGACCACGGCGATGTCGACGGCCGTCACGGCCAGACCCAGGTCCTGTCCGGCCGAGTGGAGGACCGATCGGCGCACCTGGTGGACCCGGTCGGGCAGGGGACGGTCGAGAGCCGCGGCCAGGGTCATGGTCACCCGCAGGTCGGTGCCTTCGCCCACGGATACAAGCCGGCAGGACTCGGCCCTGGCACCGGGCACCGCGTCCGCGGCCTGCCGGAGTACCTTCGCCGCGGCGCTCTCGGCGATTCGCAGTTCCCGGTCCGGGTCGGGCAGGGGCAGCATCCGTCCGAGCCGTACCTCTGCCCTGACGATGTTCATGACGCGGGCGGCGAGTTCGTGGAGGCCTGGTGTGCCCTCGGCACGCAGCGCTCGGGTGGCCGCGTTCACCGCGGCCAGTCCCTCGGCGGCCTCGCGGCAGTGAGGACAGGAGAGGGTGTGCGGGTCCGCGGCCGGCGCGGCGTCCAGGGCCTGTTCCCAGACCCGGCTGAGCAGCCGGCCGCAGGGCAGGACCTCGTCACCTGCGAACGGGGGGACGTCGGTGGCATCCGGCTCGGGACCGGTCCCGTCGCTCCCGAGTGGTTCGGAAGGCCGGGCGTGCGGGTCGTCTAGCGCCATGGGCCCATCGCCTCCTGCAGGGATCTGCGCGCCCTGAACAGCCTGCCGCGCACCGTCTGTTCGCTGGTCCGCGTCACGTGGGAGATCTCCTCGTAGGACAGGCCCTGCACCTCCCGCAGGATCCAGCAGAGTCGCTGCCCGGCGTCGAGTTCGCCGAGCGCGCGGGACAGGGCGGCGGTGGCCGCGTCCTGCTCGGCGGACCGGGCGGGCTGGGTCCAGGCGTCTGTCGCCGCGGGCTCGGCGACCGCGTCCAGCGGGAGGGGCCGCGACCGGCGGCGGCGCATGGTCAGGCAGCGGTTGACGGTGATCCGGTACATCCAGGTACGGAACTCCGCCCTGTGGTGGTATTCCGGCAACCGGCGCCAGGCGCTGACGAAGGCGTCCTGAACGGCGTCCTCGGCGTCCTGGGGGTTGTTGAGCATGCAGCGGGCCAGGGCGAGGAGGGGCCGGCCGTGCCGCTGGACGAGAACGGCGAAGGAGTCCTCGTCCCCCTCGGCCGCCCGTACAGTCAGCACGCCGTCCGGCAGATCCCGTCCCATCAGGCCGGGGCCCGGTGATGGGGAAACAGCGCTTTCGGTCATGGCGCCCTCACACGACGTTCGGACCCAACGCGTACCCGACCGGCCGGATGTGACACACATCACGCACGATGCGCGTGAGGAACATGGCGCCCGATATGTCCAATCTCTCGAAGGGCGCCACACCGGTGTCCGAGCGACCGATCGAGGCGACCGTCATGACGGACAACATCACCAGCGTCGGCGGGGGCAGCCGGCCCGAGGCGGGCGTGAGCGCGCTCAAGGGCCGCACCGGGGCCGGGACTCCGGCCGAGACACGGGGGAACACCACCATCGCCGACGGTGTGGTGGCCAAGATCGCGGGCATGGCGGCCCGCGAGGTACCGGGCATCTACAACCTGGGAGCGGGGATGGCGCGCGCCTTCGGCGCCATGCGGGAACGCGTCCCCGGCGCAGGCGCAGGCGGGGGCGTCACGCGAGGGGTGAAGGTCGAGGTCGGCGAGCGGCAGGCCGCCGTGGACCTGGACGTCGTCGTCGAGTACGGCGTCTCCATCGTCGACGTCGCCGGCGGCGTGCGCACCAATGTCATCAGCGCCGTTGAGCGGATGACGGGCCTGGAGGTCGTCGAGGTGAACGTCGCCGTCGACGACGTCCACCTGCCCGACGAGGAGGAAGAGGCCGGACCGGACGAGGCCCGCGTGAGGTGAGCCGCCGCCGCGCCCTGAGCGGGCGTGGGTGATCGCGCGCACGGTCACGTACGTGCGCGAGACGGGTGAGTGCAAGATGAACACAGCGACGACGGGCCTAGCAGCCGGTATGGCCCTGGGCTTCGCCGGTTACTTCGGCGGCTTCTGGGCCTTTCTGCTGGTGCTGGTCCTGGGTGCGGCGGGGCTGATCGTCGGCCTCGCCGTACAGGGCGACCTCGACCTCCGGACCCGGAGGCACCGGTGAGGACCCGGCCCGTTCCCCCGGGCGAGCGGCCGAGCCCGCCGGCGCCGGCCGCCGGGCTGCCGCCCCCGGCCGAGCGGGGCGCCACCGTCATCCCGGACAGGGTGGCCGCCCGTATCGCCGCCCAGGCCGCACGCACGGCCCAGTCCCGGCGCGCCGCCGTGCCCCCCGACCGCGGCGGGCCGACGACGCCGAGTGCCTCCGCCGCCGTCCGCAGGGGTTCGGTGCGCCTGCATCTGACCATGGACCTGCCCTACCCCACCGACATCCCCCGCGTCTGCGGGCGGATCCAGCAGGACGTCGCCGAACGGGTCGCCCAGCTGACCGGCTTGCGGGTGGGAGAGGTCCTCCTCACCGTCCGGCGGCTGGTGACCGCCGCCGACGCGAGCCGGGGGCGGGTCCAGTGAGCGGCCACGCGGCCCGGGTCGCACAGCACGCCGTGGAGGAAGGCCGATCGCGATGACACCCGATCCCGGTGCTCCTGGCCGCGGCGGCGCGCCGTCCGCACACCGTGGCGCCGTGCCGCTGACGAAGGAGCCCGACCCGCCCCGACGGGACGTGTCCGCCTCGGACCTGCCACCCGCTGAGCGGGACAGAGGGCACCGAACCCACCGCAAGTGGTCCGGGCGTCGTATCCCGGCGGCGCTGGTCGCCACCGTGATCCTCGTGGCCGCGGCCGCGGCGCTGGTCGACGTCATGGCGGTACGGGCGGGACGTCCGGCGGCGGCCTGGCGACGGCATCTGGCCGACGAACTGGCCACCCGCCCGGTGGACGACGTGTGGATGCTGACGGGAGCCGCTGTGGCCGCCGCCCTCGGCGTCTGGCTGATCGTCCTCGCCCTCACCCCCGGTCAACGCCACTGGCTGCCCCTGCGCTCCCCCGCCGGGTGCCCCCGGCTGCGCGCCTTCCTGGACCGCGACGGCGCCGCCGGTCTGCTGCGCGACGCCGCGATGCGGGTCCCCGGAGTAGGCGCCGCGCATGTCCGGATAGGCCGCCACCGCATCCACGCCCGCGCGGAGGTCCGCTTCCGCGACCCCCAGCGAGTGAAGGACGACCTCGCCGCCGTCCTCGGCGAGGAACGCGACCAGCTGGCCCTCGCTCGCCCTCCCCGCATCGCCGTACGGGTGCGGCAACGCACCGGCTGACCGACAACCGCACCACCGGGAGCCCGCACCATGTCACCGCGATCCGCACTCAACCGCAGTCTGCTGGCCCTCGCCGGACTGGTTCTGCTCGGCGGCGGACTGCTGGTCCTCTTCGCCGGGCTCGACCTCTACCGGCGGCGCGGTCTGGTGCCGCCCGCCGACTGGCCCCTGACCAACCCGTCCGACGTCCTGCTCGGCTCCGCCGACCGGGCACGCTGGAGCAGCCAGGGCTGGTGGTGGCCCGCGGTCATCGCCGCCCTCGCCCTCACCGCCCTGCTCGCCCTGTGGTGGCTGCTCGCGCAGCTGAGCCGACGCCGCCCCGGTTTCCTGCCCCTCGGCGGCACACCACCGCCGGAAGGCGTCGAACTGCGCGACCGCGCACTCAGCGAGGCGATCGCGAACGAAGCAGGTGTGCTGCCAGGGATCGAACACGCGGCCGTACGCATCACCGGCCGACCAGCCCGCCACCGCACCCTCATCAGGCTCACCCTCACCCCCGAGGGTGCGCCCGGTACCACTCTCGGTGCCCTGTGCGAAGGCCCGCTCAGCACCGCTCGCCGGTCCACCGGCCTCCCTGACCCGCCCACCGAGGTCCGCCTGCAGGTCGCACGCCACGGACCACACCGCGTGGAGTGATCAGGAGACCGGCCGTCCCCGCCCCAGCTCCCTTGCGGCTCCCCGCAGTCCCGGGGTCCCCTCGCGTGCGCGACATCCTTGCGAAGGTTCACTTCGGTCCGAGAAGCCGACGCCGCGGCTCAGCCGCGCTCTTCCTCTTCTGTCTCCATCTGCCGGATCCCCTGGTGCGTCAGCGTGATCATCGCGGGCGTGTTGCCCCTCCCCCAGTCCACGACGATCCAGCCTTCGCCCGCCAGGTACATACAGGCAGCGGCCATGTCCTGCTCAGGGATACCGAGGTCGGTACGGAGCTTCGTCCCATCGACGCCCAGGAGGCGATTGCCTTCGGCGGCCTGGTACAGGGCCTGCATGATCCTCTCGCGGTACGTCTTCCGGTCTCGCAATATCGCCATGACGCGCCTTTCTCTACTGCCCGCGGTCGGGCCGAAGCCGATGTCATCCGCGGTCGCCTTCGTGGTGGGGCGCGTCGGAACGGTCGCGTCCACCGCCGACCGACGGTGCCTCCCGGGCCGACGCCCGATCCCCGGCAGAACATCGCTGTAGTGGAAGGCGGCGATCCGTTCGTCGTGCTGACCGTTGAGCTGGTGGATCAGAACGACTCCGACGGCGATCAGAAGGAGCAGCACGGCCACGGCGATGACAGTCATGGTTCGCTCACCTCCGCCGACCAGCGGGCGAAGGCCCTGTCGAGCCGATGGGCCGGGACAGGAACGACGGCCGGCCCGCTCCGCCGTCGCTCTCCCACGCCTCTTCCCTGATCCGGGCATCGAACCCGTCTGTCGCTTCCTCCCGGGCCGGGTCATCGCCGCCGTCGTCGGCCATCAGCTGCGCGGCTGCCTCCGCACCGGTTTCCGGCGGAATCACCAGGACGTCTCGGTGCTGACCATCGGGCAGGCAGAGAGTCAGTCTGTGCGGATCCTGGGCCTGGATGGACCAGCCCACCCGCACGGTACGCCCGGCGACGGACACGCGATGCGGTACGACGGGCCAGTAGGCCGGGTGCACGGTGACACCTGTGATGCAGCCCCAATGGTCGACCAGTGCGGCCATCAGAGTGGGCAGCTCACGGGTGAGGGCACGGGAGCGAGGCCACCACATGCCGTCCAGCCCGCCCGGCGCGGGCGTCAGGGACAGCCGAACCGGCTGGGGCGGCGCGTGCCTGCCCGATGTCGTGCGGTCAATGGTCACGGGCATGGCGCGGACCTGTCCCCGGGCTCTCGGTGCGGCCCGGCGTTGTAGACCACCGGAAACGGCACCCGCAGCGGAGCCGGTACGCGAAGAACTCCCGGTGTCTCCACCCTACTCCGCTCACCAGCCCGGAAAGCCGGGGGTGACCAGGTGTTTTCCTGCCTTCGGAACCTGGTCGCCGGTGCCCGGCACCGGGCCGGTCAGAGCCAGTCCTTGCGCTTGAACGTCAGATACAGCAGGGCGGACAGGGCCACGATGACGGCTGCCGAGGTGATGAACCCGGACTCGCGGCCGAAGCCGGGGTAGGGGAGATTCTGGCCGTAGTAGCCGGTGATCGCGGTGGGTACGGCGATGATCGCGGCCCAGCTCGTCACCTTCTTCATGATCAGGTTCATGCTGTTGGCCTGGACCGAGAGGTTCGTCTCCATGACCGAGGACACCAGGTCCCGCAGCGATTCCGTCCATTCGGTGGCACGCAGCACGTGGTCGTAGACGTCCTGGTAATACGGGACGAGAGCGTCGTTGATCACGTGCAGGCCGGGGCGCATGAGGGTGTTGACCACCTCCCGCATCGGGAGCACGACGCGGCGCAACCGGACGAGCGATTTGCGCAGCGCGAAGGCCCGGCGTTGCACGGCTTCGATCTCACGGCGCCCGGCCACGAAGAGCAGCCCCTCCAACTCCTCAATGCCGTCGTCCAGTTGCTGGACCGCGGCGAAGTGGCCGTCCACGAGATGGTCGAGGAGGCCGTGCAGCAGGAATCCGACACCGTGGCCGGCCAGGTCCGGGCTCTCGTCCCAGCGGGCGACGACCTCCTCGATGTCGAGACCGTCGTCCTTGCGGACGGTGATCATGGCCTGGCCGGTGAGGAATACGGCGATCTCGCTGTACGTCAGTTCCGCACCGTCCGGGCTGACGGTCACGGCGTAGGCACTGAGGAACTCGTGGGTGCGATAGCGGTCGAGTTTCGGCCGCTGCCCACGCTGTGCGGCGTCCTCCAGAGCCAGTTCGTGGATGCCGAACTCCTGGCCGAGCATGGTGAACTCGGCGGTCCCGGGCCGGTACAGGTCCAGCCACACGACCGACTCCGGATCGGCGAGATGCGCGGAGACGTCACCGGCGGGAAAGTCCTCCAGGACCAGAGTGCCGTCGTGATACAGCCGGGTGCGCGTCACCATGGCCCGAGGCTAGTCTCTCGCGCCTCGATCATTCCGCTTACCGACGGCACCTTCGAGAACCGCCTCAGGCAGGCGTGGGACGACAGCCCGGTCCCCGAGCGCTACGTGTTCGACCTCGCCTGCGTCCGGGAGCCCGGACCCGTCGGCGACGACGACCTATGAGGCGGCGGCCAGTTCCTTGAGCGGGGCGCCGGTCAGGCGGCAGATGCGCCACTCGTCGAGGAACTCCGCACCGAGCGACCGGTAGAAGCCGACCGCCGGCTCGTTCCAGGCCAGCACCCACCACTCGAAGCGCTCGAAGCCGCTGCGCAGGCAGAGCGCGGCGAGGGCGGCGAGCAGGGCCCGGCCGTGGCCGCCGCCGCGGGCGTGCGGGCGTACGTAGAGGTCCTCCAGGTGCATGCCCCGGGTTCCGGTCCAGGTCGAGAAGCGGGGGAACCAGAGGGCGTAGCCCACGAGTCCGCCGGTGGTCTCGTCCTCGGCGACCAGCGCGTAGGCCGCGGGGTGGGGGCCGAACAGCGCCTCGCGGAGTTGTTCCCCGGTGGCCCGGGCCTGCTCCTCGGCCCGTTCGTACGCGGCGAGTTCGCGGATCATGGCGCGGATCTCGGGGACGTCGTGCTCGGTGGCGGCGCGGATCATGCAACGGATGATGGGTCACCGGTCCGGTCCGTGTCCATGCGCGTCCGGCCACACCCGCTTCCCCGGCGCCGCGGCGGCCGCGCCGAGGCGGCCGGTGCGGCGCCGGAAGGAGACCGTCTTGGTGACGGCCTGGAGCAGGTTGGCGGCGGCCAGCGCGGCCCACAGACCGGGCAGTCCGGCCTCGTCGGCGACCGGTACGGACACCGCGGCCAGGATCCCGAACCACACCGCCGTCGACACCAGGCTCGGCCCGGCCCGCTTGAGCCCGACGAGCCCGAAGCCCGCGACCGCCTGCAAGGCGTCGGTGACCACCACGGCCAGGACCAGCGGCAGCAGCCGGATCACCTGGTCCGCCACGGCCGGGGTCCCGGTGAACAGGTGCAGCACCCGGTCCCGGAACAGGAGCAGCGCGGCCCCGAGCACGCCCACCGCGCACAGCGCCACCCGCATACCGGCCCACACGCTGCCACGGATCCGCGCCGCGTCCCGGGCCCCGGCGTACCCGGCGACCAGCGGAACCGTGGCCTGCCCGACCGCCACCGCCGCGGTGAAGACCACGTTCACCAGCGCCTCGCAGACACCGTGCACGGCGGCGCTGTCCGTGCCGAGCCGCGCGGCGGCGAAGGTCAGCACCCCGAGCACCGAGAACTTCACCAGCACGGTCGCGCCGAGCGGGATCCCCACCCGGGCCAGCCGCAGGATCAGCCGCGGATCCGGCCGCCCGGGGCGGATGCGCCGGCCGACCAGGACGGTACGGCGGCGCAGCGCCCGCTGGTTGAGCACGGCACCGACCAGGGCGGCGGCGAGCACCGCCAGGCCGGCGCCGGTCAGGCCACGGCTCGGCAGCGGCCCCGGACCGCCGACGAGCAGCACCGACAGCGTCACGGAGACCGCGGTGCCCACCAGTCCGGACCGCATCACCTGGGCGGAGTGGCCGAGGGCGACCAGCACGGACGTCGCCGACGAGCCGACCGCGATCAGCAGCACCGCGCCTGCCAGCAGCCACGGGAACCCACCGAGGGCGGCGAGGACCTCGGGCCGGACCCCGAACGCACCGCCGAGCAGCGGCACCGCCGCGACCGCCGCCGCGCACCCCCCGCCCACCGCGAACGCCAGCCACATGCCGCCGCGCACCAGCGGCAGCAGCTCCTCGGGGTCGTCCCGGTGCGGTGCGACGAACGGCATCACCCCGCGCAGCGCACCCGCCACCGTGGCCGCGGCCGGGCTGAAGACGGCCACCGTGACGGCGAACGCGGCCAGGGAGACGGTGGCGTGACGGCCCAGGAGCGCCGTGTCGACGAGTGAGGCCGCCGCCGCGGCGAGGGTGGACACGTACAGCGGCAGCGCCGCCCTGGCGATGGCCGTGGACGCGCCGCGACCGCTCACGCCCGCGTCGCCCGCGTCGCGACCCGGTTGTCTCCACGGCCGTTCACGGGCGCAATCTCGATCATGAAGTCCATCATTGGTGAGCCGGTCGGCCGTGTCGGGTCGATTTTCCGCCAAGCCGGCGGGGCCCACGGGGGTTGCGGGAGGAAACGAGGAAGGGCCGACCGGATGTCCGGCCGGCCCTTCGCCAGGCGACCGGCTCTACCGCTCGCCGTGGTCGTCCGGGCGGATGAGCACGGGGTCGTCGGGGTCGCTGTGGTCGACCTTCAGACGGGCCAGGCCCGCCAGGTCGGCCAGCAGGTCCGGCTGCGGGTCAGTGGAACTGCGGCACGATCAGGTAGATGCCGTACGCCACCACCGCCACGCAGGCGAGGAAGCACAGCCCTGCCTGGGCGACCCCGGCGGCGCGGGTGCCGCCCTGCTCCTTGGCACCCTCGTAGCGGGCGAGCCCGAGGACGCCGAGGGCGAAGACGACCACCACCGCGAACGTGACGCCGATGCTCACCGCGGTGACCTGGCCGAGTGCGGTCCAGTCGATGCTCATGGGAACTCCCTCACTCAGGCGGCGGTGCCGGCGCGGGACGGGGACGTGCTGCGGACGGCGACCTCGTGGCCGGCGTTGACGTTCTTCGCGTGGATCGGGTTACGGCGCGACAGCATGACGATGCCCGCCGCGAGCGCGGCGCCGACCAGGGCGACCACGACCGTGCCGAAGTTGCCGCCGTGCTTGACCGCGTACGCGGAGACGCCGCCGACCAGCGCGGCGCAGGGCAGTGTGATCACCCAGGCGGCCACCATGCGGCCGGCGACGCCCCAGCGGACCTCCGCGAGCCGCCGGCCGACGCCCGCGCCGAGGATGGAACCGGAGGCGACCTGCGTGGTGGACAGCGCGAAGCCCATGTGGGCGGAGGTCAGGATGACGGCCGTGGAGGCGGTCTCCGCCGCGAAGCCCTGCGGGGACCGGATGTCGGTCAGGCCCTTGCCCATGGTGCGGATGATCCGCCAGCCGCCGATGTAGGTGCCGAGGGCGATGGCGAGACCGGCGGTGAAGATCACCCAGACCGGCGGACCGGCGTCACCCGGGAGCGCGCCGACGGAGATCAGGGTCAGGGTGATGATGCCCATGGTCTTCTGGGCGTCGTTGGTGCCGTGCGCGAGCGAGACCAGCGAGGCCGACCCGATCTGGCCGAGCCGGAAGCCCCTGTTCACGGAGTCCGCGCGGCCGCGGGCGGTGAGCTTGTAGGCGCTGTACGTGGCGACCAGCGCGGCGACGCCCGCCACCACCGGGGAGGCGAACGCCGGGATGATGATCTTCTCGACGACCTTGTCGAAGTTGACCGCGCCGGAGCCCGCGCCGACCCACACGGCTCCGATCAGCCCGCCGAACAGGGCGTGCGAGGAACTGGAGGGCAGCCCGACCAGCCAGGTCATCAGATTCCACAGGATCGCGCCGACGAGGCCCGCGAAGATCATCGCCGGGGTCACCTCGGCGTCGTTCACGATGCCGCCGGAGACCGTCTTGGCGACCTCCGTGGAGAGGAAGGCTCCGACCAGGTTCAGTACGCCACTGATCAGGACCGCTGTCTTCGGTTTGAGCGCGCCGGTCGCGATGGACGTGGCCATCGCGTTCGCCGTGTCGTGAAACCCGTTGGTGAAGTCAAACGCGAGTGCGGTGACGATCACGACCGCCACGAGGAACGTGATGTGGTCCATTCCTTAATGCAAACAAGCGCGGGCCAATTGCGCGAGAACCGGAAGCGAACTCACGTCCAAGAACAATCCCCTCCGTGTGTGCGATGTGCATGCCATGCTGGACGGGTGACCCCCCTGGAGGACCTGAGGCGGCTGCGCCGGGCGCGCGACCGGATGGACCGCGAGTACGCCGAGCCGCTCGACATGGCCGAGCTCGCCCGTACCGCCCTCATGTCCCCGGGCCACTTCCAGCGCAGCTTCCGCAAGGCCTTCGGGGAGACGCCGTACAGCTACCTCATGACCCGGCGGGTCGAGCGGGCCAAGGCGCTGCTGCGGCGCGGCGACCTCACGGTGACGGAGGTGTGCATGTCGGTCGGCTGTACCTCGCTGGGGTCCTTCAGTTCACGGTTCACCGAGCTGGTCGGGGAGACGCCGAGCGCGTACCGGGCGCGGGACCACGAGGAGAGCACGGTGATCCCGTCCTGCGTGGCCCGCACCTTCACCCGCCCACGCCGCAGGCCGTACTGACCGGCGGCACGGGCGTGAAGCCTCCTCCGGGCGCGGCAGGGCGTTTCCTCCTAGCCTGACCCCATGGACGTAAAACTCGCGCAGTGTTTCATAGCCGTCGACGACCACGACAAGGCGCTGGCCTTCTACCGTGACGTTCTCGGCCTGGAGGTCCACAACGACGTGGAGTTCGAGGGGATGCGATGGGTGACCGTCGGGTCGCCGCAGCAGCCGGGCGTGGAGATCGTGCTGGAACCGCCGGGCGCCAACCCGGACGCCTCCCCCGCCGACCGGCAGGCCATGGCCGAGCTGCTCGCCAAGGGCATGCTGCGCGGGGTGATCTTCTCCACCACCGACTGCGACGCGCTGTACGAGCGGGTGCGGGAGTACGGGGGTGACGTGATCCAGGAACCGATGGACCAGCACTGGGGGGTGCGGGACTGCGCGTTCCGGGACCCGGCGGGGAACCTGTTGCGTTTCACCGAGCGCCGGCCGGCCGAGTAGCGCACTTACGATCACCGCATGACCATCCGCTGGACGTACGCCTTCGCCGACCGCCCCGCCGCGCACCTCGCCGTCGCCCAGGCGTTCTGGACGGCCGTCACCGGCGCCTTCCTCTCCGCGCCCCGCGGCGAGCACGACGAGTTCGTGACGCTGGTGCCGGCCTCCGGCGTCGACGCCTGCGTCAAGCTCCAGGGCGTCTGGTCCGGCCCCGGCGGAGCCCACCTGGACCTCTGCGTCGAGGACGTGTGGGGCCTGGTGAAGCGGGCCCGGGAACTCGGTGCCGAGACGGTCGCCGAGCACGACGGCTGGGCCGTCCTGCGCTCGCCCGCCGGGCAGGTGTGGTGCGCGGCGCCCTGGCACGGCGAGTCGGTACAGCCGCCGGTCGTGGCGGGCAGCAGGCTCGACCAGGTCAGCCTCGACATCCCGCCGTCCGCGTACGAGACGGAGACCGCGTTCTGGGCGGAGCTGACCGGCTGGGAGCTGCTGACCGGCTCACTGCCGGAGTTCCGGGTGCTCCGGCCGCCGGCCGGCCAGCCGGTGCGGATCCTGCTCCAGCGGCTGGACGACGAACAGCCGGCCGCCGCCCACCTCGACCTGGCCTGCGCGGACATCCCGGCGACCCGCGCCCGGCACGAGGAACTCGGCGCCGCGCACGTGGCCGACGGCCGCCACTGGACGGTGATGCGCGACCCGGCGGGCGGCACCTACTGCCTCACCGGCCGCGACCCGGAGACCGGCGGCCTCCCGGGCCGGGGCCGGTAGCCGGGCCCGTGGCGGGGGCGCGGGCCCTAGCCGGCCGGGTGCTGGATCCAGGGCTCCACGTCCACCACGGCCGTGACCGGTATCGGTCCGTACACGTGCGGGAACTCCTCACCGCCCGGCGCCGGCGCCTCCCACTTCACGGGGGCGCCGACCCGGGCCGGGTCCACGACCAGGACCACCAGTTCGTCCGGGCCGTCGTAGGAGCCGTACAGGAAGGCCGCGACGCGCGGGAGTTGGTCGCGGGTGGAGCAGTGGATGAAGCCCTCCTCCTGGAGGGTGCGGCCACGGGTGGACATCTCGTAGCCGCCCCGCGCGCGGGCCTCTTCCCACAGGGAGCGTTCGGTGATGTGCAGGATGTTCGGGAGCGCCGTCATGCGGACACGCTACGGCGTGGGACGGCTCCCGGCGGATTCGGGCGGCGGAGAGCTGGGCGGTGCCGCCTCCTGCGGGCCCTGCGGGCCGGGGTACGCGGCGCAGTCGGGGTTGCGGCAGGGACCGGGTCCCCAGACCGGAACCCAGGCGCCCAGCGTCTTGTGCCGTCCCACCACGCGCTCGACGGTCCGTCCGCAGACCGGACAGACCTGGTCCTGGCCGTCCATGCCTCCAGCGTAGGCCGGGTCCGGCAGCCGCGCCCGCCGCCGGCCACCCGCCAGGAGGCCGCCCCGGCGGGAATCGGCGGGCCCCGCGCACCGTGGGGATGCGCGGGACCCGTCGGACCGGAGCCCCCGGTGCACCGTGCGGGGTCAGGAGCCGCACGATCCCGGGGGCTCCGGGGTCTTCACCTGCTGCGCCGGGTCACGAACTCGGCGAGCGCGAGAAGGCCGCCGGCCGCCTCCGGGTCGGGCACGGCGCGGGCGAGCTCCTGCATCGCCCGTGCCATCCGGTCGGCCGCCTCGGCCTGCGCCCAGTCCCGGCCGCCCGCCCGCTCCACGGCCAGTGCGGTCCGCGCGATCTCGTCGGCGTCGGCCCGCACATGCGGCTTGGCGTACAGCTCGGCGAGGTCGGCGGCGGCCGGGGTACCGGAGGTGAGGGCCGCGACGACCGGCAGCGACTTCTTGCGGGCCGCCAGGTCCGCGCCGGCCGGCTTGCCGGTGCGCCGGGGATCGCCCCATATCCCGATGACGTCGTCGATCAGCTGGAAGGCCAGCCCCGCCTGGCGGCCGAAGCCGTCGAGCGCCGCCACCTCCGCCGCTCCCGCCCCCGCGTACAGCGCGCCCAGGGCGCAGGCACAGCCCAGCAGCGCCCCGGTCTTGGCCTCGGCCATGGCGAGCACCTCGTCGAGGGCGACCTCGTCGGGCGCCCGGTCCTCCAGGGCCGTGTCCGCGTGTTGTCCCGCGCACAGTTCGAGGACGCAGTCCGCGAGCCGGGCGGCGGCCGCCGCGGACGCCGGGTGCGGGTCCTCGGCGAGCAGCCGGAGGGCCAGCGCCTGGAGGGCGTCCCCGGCGAGGATCGCGTCGGCGTCGCCGAACACGGTCCATGCGGTGGGCCGGTGTCTGCGGGAGGTGTCCCGGTCCATGACGTCGTCGTGCAGCAGCGTGAAGTTGTGCACCAGTTCCACGGCGGCCGCGGCCCGTACGGCGGCCGCGCGGGCGGCCGGACCGCCGAGCGCGTCGGCGGCGGCGAGGACCAGCGCCGGCCTGATGGCCTTGCCGGCGTTGCCGTCCGCCGGGGTGCCGTCCGCGTGCTCCCAGCCGAAGTGGTAGCGCGCTATCCGCCGCATCGATCCGGGCAACGACGCCACGGCGGTGCGCAGTTCGGGGTCGACGGACGCCCGGACCCGCTCCAGTATCACCGCCGCCTCGGACCCGTCGAGCGGCTCCGACCTCCCCGGCGGCAGCTGCGTGGCGCGCTGTTCCCGCTCCGTCACGAACTCAGCCATGGCCTCCCCCTCGCGGAGTGCGCGTACGGTGGCGTCCCCGCCACGGCTCGGCACGTACCCCGAGGGTGTACCCGCCTCGGAGGCCGGGGACACGGCCGCCAAGTGCGGAAACGTCACCTCCATCGGCCGATCTCGACGTTCTCCAGCACTCCGAGAGCGTCCGGGACCAGAACGGCGGCCGAGTAGTAGGCCGTGACCAGGTAACTGATGATGGCCTGTTCGTTGATTCCCATGAAGCGGACCGAGAGGCTCGGTTCGATCTCGTCGGGGATTCCGGACTGCCGCAGTCCGATGACGCCCTGGTCGTCCTCACCGGTACGCATCGCGATGATCGAGGTGGTCCGGGCCTCGGTGACCGGGATCTTGTTGCAGGGGTAGATCGGGACTCCGCGCCAGGTCGGGATGCGGTTGCCGCCGATCTCGACGGTCTCCGGGACCAGTCCGCGCTTGTTGAGCTCACGCCCGAAGGCGGCGATCGCGCGCGGGTGGGCGAGGAAGAGCCTGGTGCCGCGCCGGCGGCTGAGCAGCTCGTCCATGTCGTCCGGGCCGGGCACGCCGTCGTGCGGCTGCAGCCGCTGGTCGTACTGGCAGTTGCTGAGCAGGCCGAACTCCCGGTTGTTGATGAGCTCGTGCTCCTGGCGCTCCTTCAACGCCTCGACGGTGAGCCGCAACTGGTGCTCGGTCTGGTTCATCGGCTGGTTGTAGAGGTCGGCCACGCGGGTGTGGATGCGCAGCACGGTCTGGGCGATGCTCAGCTCGTACTCGCGCGGGCGGGCCTCGTAGTCGACGAAGGTGTGCGGGATGTCGGGCTCGCCGCTGTGGCCGGCCGCGAGGGCGACCTCCTTCTCGCCGTACTTGTTGGTGCGCTGCTCGGGGATCGCGCGCAGCTGCCGAAGGTGCTCGCGCAGTGAGTCGGCGCGCTCGGCGACCTGCTCGAAGTCCCGCCGGGACAGGGTCAGCACGGTGCAGGCCGTGTCGGCGCGGGCGGTGTACTCCCAGATGGCGTCGGGGTCGATCAGGCCCTGCTCGCCGAAGTAGGCGCCGTCGGCGAGGACGCCGAGCACCGCGTCGTCGCCGTAGGGACCGGTGCCGACCTTCTCGACGCGGCCGTGGGCCAGCAGGTGGACCTCGTCCGCGCCGTTGCCGAACCGGGCGATGACGTCGCCCGGGGCGAAGTCGCGCTGCCGGCAGCGCTGGGCCAGCTCGGCCAGCACCTCCTCGTCCTCGTAGGACCGCAGGATGGGCAGTTCGCCCAGCTCCGCGGGGATGACCTCGACGCGGTCGCCGGTCTTCAGGAAGGTGATACGGCCGTCGCCGACCGTGTAGGTGAGCCGCCGGTTCACCCGGTACGTGCCGCCCTGGACGTCGACCCAGGGCAGTGTCCGCAGCAGCCAGCGGGAGCTGATCTCCTGCATCTGTGGCGCGGACTTGGTCGTGGTGGCCAGGTTCCGCGCTGCCGCCGTGTCCAGAGACTGCTGCGGCTTGCCCTGATCCGTGCGGACCTCTTCGCCTACCGACATAAGGAAATGCCCTCCCATACCTGCGCGGACGCCGAACTGCCCGCGCATCGGTCTCGCGGACCACTTTGTCATCACGGAGAGTGTCCAGACCATTACCCGAAAGAGCGGGAATAGATCATCGCACCGCTGGGCATGCCGACAAATCACCTCATCCATCATCCTGCGACACACCGGCCCGTCCGGATCACCGGCCTGTCCGGATCGACTCGCACGGGATCCGAACGGGTTCGAAGCGGTATGGCCCGATACACGCGACTTCTGTAGAAAATCCAGAAGATCTGGAAGATCCAGGCACTGAGACAGTTCAGGCAGTTCGGATGCGAAGGAGGCGGCCATGGCCCCACCCATGTCCGCGGGTGCTTTCCTCGACGCGTTGCGGGCCGAGGGCGCCACGGTCGTCGAGGTCGGCGACTGGCGAGAGCACAACCGGAACCACAAGGGGCCCTGGGGGCCCGTCCACGGCGTGGTGATCCACCACACGGCGACCCACGGCGCCGAAGCCACGGTCCGGATCTGCCGCGACGGCCATCCGGACCTGCCCGGACCGCTGTGCCACGGCGTCGTCACCAAGGACGGCACGGTCCACCTCGTCGGCTACGGCCGCGCCAACCACGCGGGCCCGGGCGACGACGACGTGCTGCGCGCGGTGATCGCCGAGAAGGCCCTGCCCCCGGACAACGAGGCGAACACCGACGGCAACCGGCACTTCTACGGCTTCGAGTGCGAGAACCTGGGCGACGGCCAGGACCCCTGGCCCGACGCCCAGCTGGAGGCGATCGAGAAGGTGGCCGCGGCGGTGTGCCGGCAGCACGGCTGGTCGGAGCGGTCGGTGATCGGGCACCTGGAATGGCAGCCGGGAAAGGTGGACCCGCGCGGCTTCTCGATGGCCTGGCTGCGCGAACGCGTCAGGGACCGGCTGAAGTGAGCCCGCGGCCGCCCCGGGCGACAATGACGACGTGACCAGCGCCGACATACTCACCCCCCGGCTCCCCTCGCCGCTGCAGGAGGTGACCGACGACCGTTTCGCCCGCCACGGCGTCCGTCTCCTCCTCAAGCGGGACGACCTGATCCACCCGGAGCTGATCGGCAACAAGTGGCGCAAGCTGGTCCCGAACATCGAGGCGGCGGCCGGCCGTCCGGTCCTCACCTTCGGCGGCGCGTACTCCAACCACCTGCGCGCCACGGCCGCCGCGGGCCGTCTCCTCGGCTTCCCGACGATCGGGGTGGTGCGGGGCGAGGAACTGGGCGGCCGGCCCCTGAATCCCTCGCTCACACGGTGCGCGGCCGACGGGATGCGGCTGCACTTCATCGACAGGTCGACATATCGGCGCAAGGCCGAGCCTGATGTGCTGACCGGGCTGCTGCGGGCGGCGGGGGCCGAGGGCGCGTACGTGGTGCCGGAGGGCGGCACCAACGCGGCCGCGGTGCGCGGCTGCCGGGCCCTCGGTGCGGAGCTGCGCGGGCGGGCCGACGTGGTGGCGATCGCCTGCGGGACCGGGGGCACACTGGCCGGCCTGGCGGCCGGACTGGGCGCGGAGCAGCGGGCGTTGGGGGTGCCGGTGCTGAGGGGCGGGTTCCTGGCGGGGGAGATCCTGCGGTTGCAGGAGGAGGCGTTCGGGGGGCGGCGCGGGCGGTGGTCGCTCGACGAGCGGTTCCATTTCGGCGGGTACGGGCGTACGACACCGGAACTCGACGCCTTCGCCGAGGACTTCGGGGAACGGCACGGGGTGCGGGTGGAGCGGCTGTATGTCGCCAAGTTGCTGTACGGACTCGTCGAGCTGGCACGGGAGGGCGGCCTGGGCCGGGACGTGACCGTGGCGGCGGTACTGACGGCCTGATCGGCGTGCGGGAGTCCCGCGCGGATCAGGCCCGGATCCCGGGCTGGTCGGCCCCGCGGCGCAGCCGACGCTTCAGGGGTGCTGCGGGCGGCCGCGGGACAGCCGCACCGGCCGTGCGCCGGCTCACCCGGCCTCCCGGTACGCGGCCGCCTCTTCCAGGTCCAGCCGGCGCAGCAGGGTCCGCAGCATCTCGTCGTCGATGTAGCGGTGGTCGCGGAGCCGGACGAAGACCGTGCGTTCGGCGCTGATCATCTCGCGGGAGAGGCGGCGGTAGGTGTCGTCGACGGACTCGCCGGTGATCGGGTTGGTCTGGCCGAGGCGTTCCCAGACGGCGTTGCGGCGGCGCTCCAGGACCGTGCGGAGGCGGTCGGCGAGCGGGGGCGGGAGTTCGTTGCGGTCGTCCGAGAGGAGCTCGTCGAGGCGGGCCTCGGCCGCGCGCGAGGCCTGGGCCTGCGCGTTCGCCTCGGCGAGGGTCTCCGCCTGCGGGTCGCGGCCGGGGAATCTCAGCCGGCGGATCAGCGGGGGCAGGGTCAGACCCTGCACGACCAGTGTGCCGATGACGGTGGTGAAGGTCAGGAACAGGATCAGGTTGCGGTGCGGGAAGGGGGCGCCGTGCACGGTGACCGGGATCGAGAAGGCGATGGCCAGGGAGACCACCCCGCGCATCCCGGCCCAGGAGGTCACCATCGCGCCTCTCCACGTGGGGTTCGCCTCGCGTCCGCGGATCCGCGCGGAGAGTATCCGGGGCAGGAAGGCCGCCGGGTAGACCCAGGCGAAGCGGGCCGCGACGACCACCAGGAAGACGGCGACGGCGTACCAGGCGGCCGCCACGCCCTCGTACTGGCCGAGCCCCCTGAGGACGATCGGCAGTTGCAGGCCGATCAGGGCGAAGACCGCCGACTCCAGGACGAAGGCGACCATCTTCCACACCGCTTCCTCCTGGAGCCGGGTGGCGAAGTCGACCTCCCACGCGCGGTGGCCGAGGTAGAGGGCGACGACCACGACGGCGAGGACGCCGGAGGCGTGGAACTGCTCGGCGACGCCGTAGGCGACGAAGGGGATCAGCAGGGACAGGGTGTTCTGGAGCAGCGGTTCCTTCAGGTGGGTGCGCAGCCAGTGCAGCGGCGCCATCAGGATCAGGCCGACGCCCACCCCGCCCACCGCCGCGAGCAGGAACTCCTCGATGCCGCCGGCCCAGGTGGCGCCCTCGCCGACGGCCGCCGCGAGGGCGACCTTGTAGGCGGTGATCGCGGTGGCGTCGTTCAGCAGCGACTCGCCCTGGAGGATCGTCGTGATCCGGGACGGCAGCCCGACCCGGCGCGCGACCGCCGTCGCCGCCACCGCGTCCGGCGGGGCCACCACCGCGCCCAGCACGACGGCGGCCGTCAGCGGCATGCCCGGGACCAGCAGGTAGACCGCCCAGCCGACCACGAAGGTCGCGAAGAGCACGTAGCCGACCGAGAGCAGCGCGACCGGCCGCAGCTGGGCCCGCAGGTCCAGGTAGGAGCTGTCGGACGCCGAGGTGTAGAGGAGCGGGGGCAGCAGCAGCGGCAGGACCACCTCGGGGTCGAGGGTGTAGTCCGGGATGCCGGGCACGTAGGACACCACCAGGCCGACCGCGACCAGCAGCAGGGGCGCCGGCACCGGAGTGCGCCGGGCCGCACCGGCGATCGCGGCGCTCCCCGCCACCAGCAACAGCAGTGGCATCACGTCCATGGTCCTCGCCCGCCCTCTTTTTTCGCGCGGCCACCCGCACACCCGTCGTAATCTGGCAATCATGAAACAGTGCACGCACCGCGACGCGCTGCCGCTCCCGGAACCCGAGCCATTGAACGAGACCTGCCCGGAATGTCTCGCCAAGGGCTGGCACCCGGTACAGCTGCGGCTCTGTCTGACCTGTGGCCACGTCGCCTGCTGCGATTCGTCCCCGGGAAGACATGCGACAGGCCACCATGAGACGTCTGGTCACCCGGTGATGCGGACGTTCGAACCCGGCGAGGACTGGCGCTGGTGCTTCGTCGACCACGTCCTCGTGTGACACTGCACTACGGCTGCTGAAGACGACGGCACCGACGGTTCGACGGTTCGACGCCGGGGTACGTCAACCCGGCGCGCGCTCTTCCCAATTGGGCAAGGCAGACCTCTAGACACGGAGCGTATCCACAGGTTTACTGTGAGTGACGCCAGGGGGTTGGGGTCCCGGGGACAGAAAAGTTCGGAGCGCGGTAGCGTCACCGCTGAACCACGTTGTGCGTTACCCCCGGGGGGCGACCCTCGGCCCCGAGAAGCTTGTACCACCATGGAGGTGAGGGTGTCCCAGATCGCAGGCGAGCCCGCGACCCAGGACTTCGTGGAAGTCCGGCTGCCGGCTGCGGGTGCCTACCTGTCGGTGCTGCGCACGGCCACGGCCGGTCTCGCCGCCCGCTTGGACTTCACCCTGGACGAGATCGAGGATCTGCGCATCGCGGTCGACGAGGCCTGCGCGATCCTGCTCCAGCAGGCCGTTCCCGGCTCGGTGCTCAGCTGTGTCTTCCGCCTCGTCGACGACTCATTGGAGGTCACGGTCTCCGCCCCGACCACGGACGGGCACGCCCCGTCGCGCGACACTTTCGCCTGGACCGTGCTCTCGGCCCTGGCCGGCAAGGTCTCGTCGGCCGTCGACGAGGACAAGACCGTGTCGATCAGCCTCTACAAACAGCGCGGCGCGGGACCCGGGCCGGCGTGAGGAACGGGGACGGGCCGGTGCGGGACGAAGAGCGCGGCACACGGGAGCTGTCGGCCGGGGGCGAAGGCCCCGGGGCCGGCCCCTGCCGCATGGCTGACGGCATCGACGGCATCCCGGAACAGGCCAGGCCGCACCCGGAGGACCCCTCCGCGCCGGCCGGTCTGGAGGGTGCCGCGCAGAGCGCGCCCCCGGAAGGGCGGAACGGGGTCACGGCCCCGCACCGAGCCGGGGCGAAGGCTCGCGGAAGGGCGACGGGCGGGACGATGAGCGAGCACGAGCGATACGCCGAGGACGAGGCGCTGGCCGCGGAGGTGGTGCAGGCGACCCGGCACGACCCTCAGGACCGCAGCGGCGCACGCGCCCTGTTCATCGAGCTGCGCGGGCTGAAGGAGGGCAGCGCCGAGTACGCGGAGCTGCGCAACCGGCTGGTCCGGATGCATCTGCCGCTCGTGGAGCACCTCGCACGCCGGTTCCGCAACCGCGGCGAACCGCTGGACGACCTCACCCAGGTCGCCACCATCGGCCTGATCAAGTCGGTCGACCGGTTCGACCCCGACCGGGGCGTGGAGTTCTCCACGTACGCCACCCCGACCGTGGTCGGCGAGATCAAGCGGCACTTCCGCGACAAGGGCTGGGCGGTCCGGGTCCCGCGCCGTCTGCAGGAGCTGCGCCTCGCGCTCACCACCGCCACCGCGGAGCTCTCCCAGCAGCACGGCCGCTCCCCCACGGTCCACGAGCTGGCCGAGAAGCTCGCCATCTCGGAGGAGGAGGTCCTGGAGGGCCTGGAGTCGGCCAACGCGTACTCCACGCTGTCCCTGGACGTCCCCGACACCGACGACGAGTCCCCGGCGGTCGCCGACACCCTCGGCGCGGAGGACGAGGCCCTGGAGGGCGTGGAATACCGCGAGTCCCTCAAGCCCCTCCTCGAAGACCTCCCGCCCCGAGAGAAGCGGATCCTTCTCCTCCGCTTCTTCGGCAACATGACGCAGTCCCAGATCGCCCAGGAAGTCGGCATCAGTCAGATGCACGTCTCCAGGCTGCTGGCCCGAACCCTGGCTCAGCTCCGGGAGAAGCTGCTGGTGGAGGAGTAGATCCCGCCGCCCTCGGCGGCCGCCCACCCGCAGGTCAGCTACTCCGCCCGGGCCCCTTGATCCCAAGGGCCTGGGTGGTGGCGGAGTTCACCAGCAGCACCAGCGAAGCCACGGCGACCACCGCCAGCACGATCCCCACCGGAATCGCCACGCTGTCTGCCTTCAGCAGGTTGTACGCCACCGGCAACGCCATGATCTGCGTGATCACCGCCGGCCCCCGGCTCCAGCTCCTCCGCAGCAGCAGCCCTCGCGCGGCCAGCAGCGGCAGCAGCGCCAGCACGATCACGGTGACACCCCCCGTGACCGCCTGCCCCCGGTCGTCCGGGTCCCCGGTCAGCCCGAGCACGAGCATCCACACCCCGCCGGCCACCAGCGCGAGCCCTTCCAGCCCGGCCAGCGCAGCGGCGTACGTCAGCCGCCGCGGACGGGGGCCTTCGGTTCCGTCGGCCTTCACAGCCGTAGACGCATCGCTCACCCCAGCAGGGTAGCCCTCGGCCGGCACCCGTAAGTGTTCAGGCTCACGCCCCCGTCTCTTACCGGATCCCTAACTCGGTCTGGGCCCGGTACTTTCCAGTAGGTACGCTGCAATCCATGCGTGCACTTCTCGTGGTCAACCCGGCGGCAACCACCACAAGCGCACGTAGGCGCGACGTCCTCATCCACGCGCTCGCGAGCGAAGTGAAACTGGAGGCGGTCACCACCGAGTACCGCGGCCACGCCCGCGACCTGGCGCGGCACGCGGCGGAGAGCGACGACATCGACCTGGTCGTGGCGCTCGGCGGCGACGGCACGGTCAACGAGGTGGTCAACGGCCTCCTCCACAACGGCCCCGACCCGGACCGGCTGCCCGGCCTCGCCGTGGTCCCCGGCGGTTCCACCAACGTCTTCGCCCGCGCCCTCGGCCTGCCCAACGACCCGGTCGAGGCCACCGGTGAACTGCTGGACGCACTGCGCGAGAAACGCGAGCGCCTCGTCGGCCTCGGTCTGACCGCCGGGACGCCCGGCACCGAGGACGAGGCGGTCCCGGCCCGCTGGTTCACCTTCAACGCGGGGCTCGGCTTCGACGCCGGCGTGGTGGGCCGGGTCGAGCAGCAGCGCGAGCGCGGTAAGAAATCCACACATGCGCTGTATGTTCGCCAGGTGGTCCGGCAGTTCCTCGGCGAACAGCACCGCCGGCACGGCCCGATCACGCTTGAGCGGCCCGGTGCCGACCCGATCGGCGATCTCGTCGTGGCGATAGTCTCGAACACCTCACCGTGGACGTATCTCGGCAATCGCCCGATGTACACGTCGCCTAAGGCCTCGTTCGATAAAGGCATCGATGTGCTCGGTCTCAGCCGCCTGTCGACCGCCGCGGTTGCCCGGTATGGCACGCAGTTGCTCACTTCGTCCCCCGAGCGCGGACCCCATGGCAAGCATGCGGTGGCACTGCACGACCTGGACCAGTTCACCTTGCATTCGAAGGTCCCCCTCCCTCTCCAGATGGACGGCGACCACCTAGGACTGCGTACGAGCGTGACGTTCACAGGCGTACGCAGTGCACTGCGTGTGATTGTGTGAGCGGAACGGCCTAAAGTCCTTTCACTCGAACGTTTAGGCCAGGATCCACCCCATGGAAGTACGGCTGTGACCCAGTCGACACCGAGGAATCAAAAAAAACTTTCCGGAAGGGGTTGTATCCGTCGCTGAGGTTTGCGAGGCTCTACGTGGCGATCGGGACGGCCCGCAAGACCGGCCTCCACTGATCACCGGAATCCCCCTTCAACTCACAGGACCCCTGCCAGGGAACCTGGCGGTCGGCCCTTCACTTGTTGAGGGATTCGTGAAAGCGTTCACATTCACAAGCAACGTGCATGTAATACCAAGGAGAGGTAGCAGCCATGGACTGGCGTCACAACGCCGTTTGCCGCGAGGAAGACCCCGAGCTCTTCTTCCCCATCGGCAACACCGGTCCTGCGCTGCTGCAGATCGAGGAAGCCAAGGCCGTCTGCCGTCGCTGCCCCGTTATGGATCAGTGTCTGCAGTGGGCGCTTGAGTCCGGTCAGGACTCCGGCGTCTGGGGTGGTCTCAGCGAGGACGAGCGTCGCGCTATGAAGCGCCGTGCCGCCCGCAACCGGGCCCGTCAGGCCACCGCCTGACAGTCCCACCCCTGGTGACAGCCTGAGCTTGGCGGCGCGTACAGCGAGTACGCATCTCCCGCCCCCGAGCCGCAGCGCGCAGTACCCCCGATGCGCTTAGAAACAGCAGCAACGAGCGAGCAGCCCCGGACCCACCAGGTCCGGGGCTCTTTGCTGTCTCCAGCGCCCCGACGCGTGTCACTTCTGCGGCCGCACCGGCACGTCGAGGATCACCCGGGTCCCCCGCTCGGGCGCCGGCACCATGTCGAACGTGCCGCCCAACTCGCCCTCCACCAGGGTCCGTACGATCTGCAGGCCGAGGTTGCCGGAGCGCTGCGGATCGAAGCCCTCGGGCAGGCCGACACCGTCGTCCTGGACGGTGACGAGCAGCCGGGCCTCCTTGGTGGTGCCGCCGCGGACCGCCGTGACCTCGACGGTGCCGGTGTCGCCCTCGCGGAAGCCGTGTTCGAGGGCGTTCTGCAGGATCTCGGTGAGAACCATGGACAGCGGGGTGGCGACCTCGGCGTCCAGTATTCCGAAGCGGCCGGTGCGCCGGCCGGTGACCTTGCCGGGCGAGATCTCGGCGACCATGGCGAGCACCCGGTCCGCGATCTCGTCGAACTCCACGCGCTCGTCCAGGTTCTGGGAGAGCGTCTCATGCACGATGGCGATGGAGCCGACCCGCCGTACCGCCTCCTCCAGGGCCTCCCGGCCGCGCTCGGACTCGATGCGCCGGGCCTGGAGACGCAGCAGCGCGGCGACCGTCTGGAGATTGTTCTTCACCCGATGGTGGATCTCCCGGATGGTCGCGTCCTTGGTGATCAACTCACGCTCGCGGCGCCGCAGTTCGGTGACGTCCCGGAGCAGCACCAGAGAACCGATGCGGGTTCCCTTGGGCTTGAGCGGGATGGCCCGGAACTGGATGACGCCGTCGTCCGACTCGATCTCGAACTCGCGCGGCGCCCAGCCGCTGGCGAGTTTGGCGAGCGCCTCGTCCACCGGCCCCTTGGTCGGGGCGAGTTCGGCGGTGGTCTGGCCGAGGTGGTGGCCGAGGAGGTCGGTGGCGAGGCCGAGGCGGTGGTAGGCGGAGAGGGCGTTCGGGGAGGCGTACTGGACGATGCCGTCGCCGTCCACCCGGATCAGGCCGTCGCCGACCCGCGGCGAGGCGTCCATGTCGACCTGCTGGTTCGGGAAGGGAAACGATCCGGCAGCGATCATCTGCGCGAGGTCGGAGGCGCTCTGCAGGTAGGTGAGCTCAAGGCGGCTCGGGGTGCGCACGGTCAGCAGGTTGGTGTTGCGGGCGATGACTCCGAGGACCCGGCCCTCGCGCCGCACCGGGATGGACTCGACCCGTACGGGGACCTCTTCGCGCCACTCCGGGTCGCCCTCGCGGACGATGCGGCCCTCGTCCAGGGCGATGTCCAGCATGGGCCGGCGGCCGCGCGGCACCAGGTGGCCGACCATGTCGTCCTGGTAGGAGGTGGGGCCGGTGTTGGGGCGCATCTGCGCCACCGAGACGTACCGGGTGCCGTCCCGGGTGGGGACCCACAGGACCAGGTCGGCGAAGGAGAGGTCGGAGAGCAGCTGCCACTCCGAGACCAGCAGATGGAGCCACTCCAGGTCGGAGTCGTCGAGGGCGGTGTGCTGGCGGACCAGTTCGTTCATGGAGGGCACATCTGTGAGCGTACCTGGCGGTATGTGGATGGCCGAAAAACAGCGGCCGGGAAGGGGTCCAGGGAAGGACGGCGGGCCCGGAAACACCCGCGGGCCGCGGCGCCTGAGAGGGACCCTCAACCCTCCCGGCACCGCAGCCCGGAGCAGCAACGGCCGTGGGGTGTGCGGTCCCGGTCGGCCGAAGGTGAGGAGCCGGGGCAGTCAGGGCAGAGAGCTCCGGTTCCTCGGTCCGCCTTCCTGTGCGGGGAAAGCGGAAGAGTGTGACTGTGCGGTACGACTGGTGCCGTACTCATTCAGCACTCGTACGCAATTGTGGACTAGACCACGGTGTGTGTCTATGCGTTGGAGACTGTTCACAGTTGATCCGACCGCAGCGTAGCCCGCCGGAGGCGGCCGTGGGGCCGGATGTCCGGGGCAATCTTCCGCGACCCGGCGAGGGGGCCGCGAGGGGGCGGGAGAGTTTCTTGCAATTCACCCCATCTGACGCATTCACGTAACCTCGCAGTTGTCCCCGTTTTTCTCTGCTTTCTCTGCGTCCGACCTGCGGGGACAGGGGTCGGTTCTGTTAGATTGACCTCATCAGATTGGTCTAAACCACATAGACCTTCCAGATCCTCCAGCCCTCTTGAGAACGGCAGGCCCAGCGTGGAAGTTGTCATCGTTCCGGACGCCGCGGCGGGTGGCGAGCTGATCGCCGAGGCCATGGCGCAGCTGCTCAGGCGCAAGCCGGAGGCGCTGCTGGGGGTGGCCACGGGTTCGACCCCGCTGCCCGTCTACCAGGCGCTCACCGCCAGGGTCCGTGCCGGT
>NZ_JBFBJL010000042.1:0-82306 GCF_040686075.1 Streptomyces sp. NPDC086519 | reverse complement strand
GCGGGTTCGCGGGCATCGAGCGCCGGGCCGAGGTGGACACCTCGGCCCCGCCCGACGCCCCTGAGTGGCAGGCCCTGGCCGAGCGCGCGCTCGCGACCGGCCGGGGCGCACCGCCGCCGGGGGTGCCGGACGGGTTCGCGTACGAGATCACGGTGGACGGCCGGACGGTGTACGCGGCCGACCCGCACCTGTCCGGGGAGCAACGCGAACTGATCTCGCGGGTGTTGAAGGAAGGGGCGTGACCAGGTCCCGTAACGGGTAGTTCACGCCCGGGCGTTGACTTATGTTACCGGGGGTAAGGATGATCCCGGCCATGGCGACAGACGCGGTCCATCCGATGCCCCCCTTCCCCCGGTTCCCCGACGGCTTCCTCTGGGGTGTCGCGACCTCGGCGCACCAGATCGAGGGCGCGGCCGACCTGCGCGAACCGTCCGTGTGGGACGTGTTCGAGGCGGAGCCGGGCCGGATCAAGGACGGCTCCACGGCGGCGGTGGCCTGCGACCACTACCACCGCTACCGCGAGGACGTGGCGCTCCTGGCCGGCCTCGGCGTGGACGCGTACCGCTTCTCCGTCTCCTGGCCGCGGGTGCGCTTCGCCGGCGGCCTGGACTTCTACGACCGCCTGGTGGACGAGCTGTGCGCGGCGGGCGTGCGGCCGGTCGCGACCCTCTTCCACTGGGACCTGCCGGTGGCCCTTCAGGCTGCGTCCGACAGCGGCTCCGCCGCGGGGGGCGGCTGGCTGGAGCGGGACACCGCCTTCCGGTTCGCGGACCACGTGAGTGTGGTCGCCGACCGGCTCGGCGACCGCGTCACCCAGTGGATCACGCTCAACGAGCCCGCCGAACACACCCTGCTCGGCCACGCCCTCGGCACCCACGCCCCCGGCCGGCAGCTGCTCTTCGACGCGCTCCCGGTGGCCCACCACCAACTCCTCGCCCACGGTCTCGCGGTCCGGGCGCTGCGTGCGGCCGGCGCCGCCGACGTCGGCATCACCAACTCCCACGGCCCGGTCTGGCCGGCCTCGCAGGAGCCCGCCGACCTGGAGGCGGCCGGCTTCTACGACATCCTCCTGAACCGGCTGTTCGCCGAGCCCGTCATCCTGGGCGCCTACCCGGACGGCATGGGCGAGCTGATGCCCGGGGACGTCGAGTCCGACCTGAAGGTGATCGCCGAACCGGTCGACTTCTACGGCGTGAACTACTACTCCCCGACCCGGGTCGGCGCCCCGCAGGGCACCGAGATCGAGTTCGGCGGAGTCACCATGCCGGCCGAACTCCCCTTCTCGGTGCGGGAGATCGAGGACGTCCCGGTGACGGACTTCGGCTGGCCGGTGGTCCCGGAGGGCCTCACGGAGCTCCTCACCGCGTTCCGCGACCGCTACGGCGACCGCCTCCCGCCCGTCGTCGTCACCGAGAACGGCTGCTCGTACGAGGGCGTCGACGACCAGGACCGCATCGCCTACCTGGACGGCCACATCCGGGCCCTGCACCGGGCCGTCGAGGCCGGGGTGGACGTGCGCGGCTACTTCGTCTGGTCGCTCCTCGACAACTTCGAGTGGGCCGAGGGGTACGCGCGCCGCTTCGGCCTGGTCCACGTCGACTACGCGACCCGCAAGAGGACGCCGAAGTCGTCGTACGGCTGGTACCGGGACGTCCTGCGGGCGCAGAGATGACGACGCTCCGGGAGCCGGCCGCCGCGCTGGCGGAGCCGGTCGAGCGGGTCGGGCGGGGCTGGACGGCGGCGCTCTCGCTGGCCAACGGGGCCATCTGGGTGGGCTGGTACGGCCCCCTCCAGATCCTGCTCGCCTCCCAGGCCAAGGACTTCGCGCCCGGCTCCGGGATGTCGAAGGAGACGATGCTGGCGTGGGTGACCGGCGCCGGCGCGGTGGCCTCGCTCGCGGCGAACCCGGTCTTCGGCGCGCTGTCGGACCGTACGACGTCCCGCTGGGGCCGCCGCACGCCGTGGATCGTCGCCGGTGCGGCGGGCGGGGCGCTGTCCCTGCTGCTCCTCGCGGGCGCCGGCGGCATGTGGACGATGATGCTGGGCTGGTGCCTGGTCCAGCTGACCCTGAACGCGGCGTTCGCGGCGGTGACGGCGGCGGTGCCGGACCGGGTGCCGAGGCTCCAGCGGGGCTCGGTGGGCGGCTGGCTGGGGGCCGCGCAGATCCTCGGCGTGGTCGGCGGCACCGGGCTTGCGACGGCCGCCGGGGGTGTCGGGGCCGGCTACGTGGCGTGCGCGGTGTTCACGGCGCTGGGCGTGCTGCCGTACGTCCTGCGCCACCCGGATCTGCGGCTGGCGCCGGCGGACCGGCCGGAGTGGTCCTGGCGGGGCTTCCTGGCGGGCTTCTGGCTGAGCCCGCGCCGGTATCCGGACCTGGGCTGGGCCTGGCTGACCCGCTTCCTGATCAATCTCAGCAACGCGCTGGTGCTGCTGTACCTGCTCTACTACCTGCGCGACCGCCTGCACTACGCCGACCCCGACCAGGGGGTGCTGGTCCTGACCGCCGTCAACGGGCTGACGCTGATGGCGACGGTCGTGGTCGGCGGGGTCTGGTCGGACCGGACGGGCCGCCGCAAGCCGTTCGTGATCTGGTCGGGGATGCTGATGGCGGCGGCGACGGCGCTGCTGTCGGTGTGGCAGACCTGGCCGGGGGCGGTCGTGGCCGCGGCGGTGCTGGGCGTCGGCTTCGGGGTCTTCACCTCCGTGGACTTCGCGCTGATGACCGACGTCCTGCCGAAGGCCCTGGACCGCGGCAAGGACCTCGGCGTCATCAACGTCGCCAACGCCCTGCCGCAGGTCGCGGCGCCCGCCCTCGCCGCGCCGGTCGTCACCTACCTCGGCGGCTACCGCGTCCTGTACCTGGTAGCGGCGGTGATCGGGCTGGCGGGGGCGTGGCTGGTGGGGCGGATACGGGGAGTCGACTGATCCGGCCCTACAGGGCTCCCGCGTCCCGGGCGCTCCAGACGCTGGGGTAGACGGGCCGGAAACCCAGGTCCCGCCGGATCTTCTGGTTGGACATGATCCCGAACCAGGGGTCGGGGTCGGTGCGGGTGTACAGGTCGGCGGGTACCTCGACGCCGTTGAGCTGGTGCAGTTCCACGGTCGTGACCGGGGCGTCGTCGGCGATGTTGTAGACCGGGCCGTTCACCGCGGGCGCGTACAGCAGCCGCAGCAGCCCCTGCCCGACGTCCGCGTGGTGGGCCATCTGGAGCCGCTGCGCGGGGGCCCAGTGCGCGGCCCAGTGCATGACGTTGACGAGGTGGGGGTCGCCCTCGCCGTAGACGAAGGGCAGCCGCCCGATCCGCACCTCCATGCCGCCCGCCAGCGCGAGCAGCTCCCGCTCGGCGGCCGCCTTGGACTCGGGGTAGGCGCCCCACATCTCGCCGCCGGGCCGGCTCTCGTCGTCCTCCGTCAGCGGACGGCCGCGTCCGGTGCCGTACACGTTCCCGGTGCTGACCTGCACGAACCGCCGTACGCCGGCCGAGACCGCGGCCCTGCCCAGGGCGACGGCCGCGTCCCGGTTGACGGCCCACGCCTCCTCGTCCGGCACCCCGCGGAAGGCGGCGGCGACGTTCACGACGGCGTCCGCCCCGGCGACGGCCTTGCCGAGCGCCTCCTCGTCCCGCAGGTCGCCGACGACGACCTCGGCGCCCAGTTCGGCCAGCGGCTCCCCACGGGCCGCGTCCCGCACCAGCACGCGTACCCGCTCCCCCTTCCGGGCCTGCTGGATCAGCCGCGGCACGAACCGCCGCCCGACCTGGCCGGTCGTACCGGTGACAAGAGTGATCACGGTGTTCTCCTTCGTTCCGTTGCCACCACCCTCGCCGTGTCCCGGCGCGGCCGGGAGAGACCTCCCGATCAGGGGACCGGCAGTCCCTGGATAAGCCGGACGGCCCGGGCCACCCTGGAGAGGTGAACCGTCCCGAACTCGCCGACTTCCTGCGCCACACCCGCACCCGCCTGGACCCGTCCGACGTGGGCCTGCCGCAGGGCGCCCGGCGGCGTACCCCGGGGCTGCGGCGCGAGGAGGTGGCGTCGCTGGCCGGCATGTCCGCCGACTACTACACGCGCCTCGAACAGTCCCGGGGCCCGCGCCCGTCCCGCCAGATGCTGACGGCACTGGCCCGCGCGCTGCGCCTGACCCAGGACGAGCGGGACCACCTGTTCCACCTGGCCGGGGAGGAACCCCCGCGCCGGGAGGGGACCAGCACGCACGTCGGGCCGGGGCTGCTGCTGGTCCTGGACCGGCTGCACGACACCCCGGCGCTGGTGACGACCGACTGCGGCGAGGTCCTCGCCCAGAACGCCCTGTCACGGGCGCTGAGCGGCGACGTCCTGGCCCGCCCGCCGCGCGACCGCAACCTGCTCCGCCGCTACTTCCTGGACCCGTCGGCCCGCGACCTCTTCCCGCCGGAGGACCGCCCGGCACGGACCCGCGAGCACGTCGCCAACCTCCGCGCGGTGGCCGCCGCCCGCCCCACCGACCCGGCCCCCGCCGCCCTGGTCGCCGAACTCCTCGCGGGCAGCGAGGAGTTCGCCCGCCTCTGGGCCGAACACGAGGTGGCGGTGCGCCGCGCGACGACGAAACGCTTCCTCCATCCGGCCGTCGGCCTCCTGGAACTGGACTGCGAGGTCCTCGTCAGCACCGACACCCGCCAGCACCTCGTCATCCACACGGCCCACCCGGGCACGGACTCCCACGAACGCCTGCGCCTGCTCCAGGTGGTGGGCCTCCAGGACATGACCCCGAGCCGTCCCTGACCGCTCGGGCGCCGCTGCCGGCTCCTCGTGCCCCACGGTGCCCGTCGTGCCGGCCGCTCCTAGAACCCCAGCCGCCGCAGCTGCTTCGGATCCCGCTGCCAGTCCTTGGCCACCTTCACGTGCAGGTCCAGGAAGACGGGTGTGCCGAGCAGGGCCTCGATCTGTTTGCGGCTCTTGATGCCGACCTCCTTCAGGCGCTTGCCCTTGGGGCCGATGATGATGCCCTTCTGGCTGGGGCGCTCGATGAACAGGTTGGCGTGGATGTCCAGGAGGGGCTTGTCGGCGGGGCGGTCCTCGCGGGGCAGCATCTCCTCGACGACGACGGCGATGGAGTGCGGCAGTTCGTCGCGGACGCCCTCCAGCGCGGCCTCGCGGATCAGCTCGGCGATCATGACCTGCTCGGGCTCGTCGGTCAGGTCGCCCTCGGGGTAGAGGGCGGGGCCCTCGGGGAGCAGCGGCACGAGCAGGTCGGCCAGCAGGCCCACCTGCTTGTCGCCGACCGCCGAGACCGGGACGATCTCGGCCCACTCGAAGCCCAGCTCCTTGCCGAGCTGGTCGATCGCGATCAGCTGCTCGGCGAGGGTCTTGGAGTCGACGAGGTCGGTCTTGGTGACGACGGCGACCTTGGGGGTCTTGCGGATCCCCGCCAGCTCCTTGGCGATGAAACGGTCACCCGGACCGATCTTCTCGTTCGCCGGGAGGCAGAAGCCGATCACGTCCACCTCGGCCCAGGTGGTGCGGACCACGTCGTTCAGCCGCTCGCCGAGCAGGGTGCGCGGCTTGTGGAGGCCGGGGGTGTCGACCAGGATCAGCTGGGCGTCCTCCCGGTGCACGATCCCCCGTACCGTGTGCCGCGTCGTCTGCGGCTGGTTCGCGGTGATCGCCACCTTCTGCCCCACCAGAGCGTTCGTGAGGGTGGACTTGCCCGCGTTGGGGCGCCCGACGAAACAGGCGAAGCCCGCCCGGTGGACGGCCTCCGACGGTTCCGACGGCTCGGTTGACTGGCTGCGAACGCTCATGGCCCCCATTCTCCCTGATCCACAAGGCCCCGCCGCACCGTGAGATTTCGGTAACCCCGACGCAACGAAACGTCACGGAAACACAGCCGTACGCAACCGGAAACGGAGACCGGTGACCCTCGGACGAGCCCCGACCCACGTGGGAGACGCCCGTGTTCCTCTCCGCCGCGCACGCCGACACCGGCGACACCGCCTGGCTGCTCGCCGCCACCGCCCTGGTCCTGCTGATGACCCCGGGCCTGGCCCTGTTCTACGGCGGCATGGTCCGCACGAAGAGCGTCCTCAACATGCTGATGATGAGCTTCGTGTCGATCGCCCTGGTCACGGTGGTGTGGCTGGCGGGCGGATACACGCTCGCCTTCGGGGACGACCTCGGCGCCGGGCTTCTCGGCGGCCTCGCCCACGCGGGCATGACCGGCCTCGGGCCGGCCAGCGTCCAGGGCACCGTCCCCACCCTCCTCTTCGCCACCTTCCAGCTCACCTTCGCGATCATCACGGCCGCGCTGATCAGCGGCGCGATCGCGGACCGGGCGAAGTTCGGCGCGTGGTTGGCCTTCGTGCCCGTCTGGGCGCTGCTCGTATACGTTCCCGTCGCGCACTGGGTGTGGGGCCCCGGTGGCTGGATCGCGCACCGCCTCGGCGCCCTGGACTTCGCCGGCGGTCTGCCCGTCGAGATCACCTCCGGCGCCTCCGGCCTCGCCCTGTGCCTGGTCCTCGGGCCGCGGCTCGGTTTCAGGAAGGACGCGATGCGGCCGCACAACCTCCCGATGGTGATCCTGGGCGCCGGTCTGCTCTGGTTCGGCTGGTTCGGCTTCAACGCGGGTTCGGCGATGGGGGCGAACGGCCTCGCCGCCGCGGTCTTCCTGAACACCCTCGCCGCCGGCTGCACCGGCCTGCTCGGCTGGCTCTTCGTCGAGCAGAAGCGCGACGGCCACCCCACCACCCTGGGCGCTGCCTCCGGCGCGGTCGCCGGCCTGGTCGCCATCACCCCGTCCTGCGGCTCGGTCTCCCTGCTCGGCGCGCTGGTCGTCGGCCTCGCCGCGGGCGTGGTCTGCTCGTACGCCGTGGGCTGGAAGTTCAAGCTGAACTACGACGACTCCCTCGACGTCGTCGGCGTCCACCTGGTCGGCGGCATCGTCGGCACCCTCCTGATCGGCCTGTTCGCCGAGAAGGCCATGACCGGCGGCGCCGAGGGCCTCTTCTACGGCGGCGGGCTCGCCCAGCTCGGCAGGCAGGCGGTGGCGGTGGCGGCCGTCGCGGCGTACGCGTTCGCCGTGACGTACGGCATCGGCAAGCTGCTCGACAAGGCGATGGGCTTCCGGGCGGCCGAGGACCACGAGCACACCGGTCTGGACCTTACGGTGCACGCCGAGACGGCTTACGATCACGGGGTCCTGGGCCACGGCGCCCCGGTCTCCCACTCCGCCCTCCCCACCGCCCAGAAGGTCAAGAGCCAGCCATGAAGCTCATCACCGCGATCGTCAAGCCCTACCGCCTCGACGCGGTGAAGACCGCGCTCCAGGAGCTCGGCGTGCACGGTCTGACCGTGACCGAGGCCAGCGGGTACGGCAGGCAGCACGGCCACACCGAGGTGTACCGGGGCGCCGAGTACCGCGTCGACCTGGTCCCCAAGGTCCGCATCGAGGTCGTCGTCGAGGACGCCGACGCCGAGCCGGTGATCGAGGCGATCGTCAAGGCCGCGCAGACGGGGAAGATCGGGGACGGGAAGGTGTGGGCGGTGCCGGTGGAGACGGTCGTACGGGTGCGGACGGGCGAACGCGGCCCCGACGCCCTCTGAACGGTCCGGCGAACGGCCTGCCGCCCCTGCGGCGCGTCCGGGCGAACAGCGCGCCGCCCGCCGCCCCGGCGGCGAAAGCCACCGCCACCACCAGCCACGGCAGCGCGAGGAACGACGCGCTCGCCGACTCCCTGGTGCCGGTCGCGCTGGCCGTCACCGTCACGTCGCCCCAGTCGAGTTGGGGTGCGTCCCGCCAGCGCGCGGTGAGCCTGACCCGCTCCCCGGGCAGCAGCTCGGAGGGGATCCGGGTGAGGTCGCGGCTGAGCAGCGTACGGCCGAACAGGCCCTGCGCGCGCAGCCGCACCCTCGGTTCCAGGGTGACGTTCCCGGTGTTGTGCAGGGTGTAGGAGATCGTCGCCGTGCTGTCGCCGAGGCCGGGGACGAGCGGCTGGTGATGGCTGATGTGCACGTTCTCGACGGCGAGGGCCGGGAGCGTCGGCCCGCTCACCCGCAGATAGACGCGGGCGCCGACCGCCCGCTGCACGCCGAGTGCCAGGGCGCCCGCCCCCGGGTCGACCCGCTCGTCCAGTGCGACGATCGCACCGGGATGGTCACCGGGCTCGGCGCCCTTCGGCACCCGCAGCGTGAACGGAACCGTGACCGTCCGGTGCGGTGGCACGGTGACCCGCGCCTTCCCCGGCCTCGCCCAGGCCCCCACCCCCCGCATCCTCTCCTTCACCGTCCGGACGGCGAAGCCGCCGTCCCGCGCGGTGTTGTAGGCGTCGGCCGCGTAGAGCCGGAAGGTGAGCGGTCGGCCGGTCTTGTTGGCGACGGCCACCTTGTCGGTGATCGTCTGCCCGGGGTCGAGGGAGAGGTAGAAGTACGGCCGCGCCGCGATCCTGGAGGCGACCGGGTACACGGACCAGCTGCCGTTGTCGGCGGCGCGCGCGGGAGACGCCGTGCACAGGACGCCGAGGATCAGGCTCAGGAGGAGGACATACGGCTTGACGCGACGCATGGGTGCGGCCCCCGGTCGAAAGCGGATCGGTGGCGACCGGGTCCTTCACTGGCCGAAAGCCCGGTCGCCACGGTGGAGTTGGCAGTCGGTTCAGGTGAGCGTCAGGGTCAGGACTCCGGAGTACGACCCCGGCGGGGTGAACGCCGGTACGTCCAGGGAGAGCCCGGCGCCGACCGTGAACTCACCGCCGGTGAGCGTGCCGTCCGGCGTCGAGGCGAGGGTCGCCCCGGAGCTGCCGACGGTGCCCGCCGAACCGGCCGCACAGGTGCTGGGGCTGCCGGACTTGGTGGCACAGCTCGGCGTCCAGCTCAGCTTCCCGGCGTCGATCTTGGCGCCGGGACCGGTGAAGTCGGTGACCTTGCCGGTGAGCGACCAGCCGGCCGGTCCGCCGCGGAAGTCCTTGACGGTGACGGTCTGCAGGTCGCCCGTGGACGCCCCGCCCTGCCCGAAGTCGACCGCCGACAGCGCGACGGAGTCCCCGGCCTGGGACATGGACAGGGTCCCCGCCTTGACCGTGGTCGTCAGCTTCTGGCTCCCGTCCGGCACCGGCGTGGTGTCGTTGACGACATAGGCGGCCGGCCCGGCCCCCAGGTCAGCGCTCCACGCACCGCCCTCGTACGCCACGACCCCCGTCGTCGTCTTGTCGTTGATGACGAGGGGCGCGCTGAACGAGCCGTCGGAGCCCGCGGTGGCCGTCGCCGTGTCGGCGGTCTGGGTGCTGCCGGACCGCCCGGCCAGGGTCACGGTGGCCCCCGGTGTGAAGTTCTGCCCGCTGACGGTCACGCTGTCACCGGGGTTCCCGGAGGCCTTGTCCAGGCTGACGGCACGGTTGTTGACCGGGGTGGTCGAGGTCGCCGTGACGGTCTGCGACACCGGGGCGGGCGGGTTGGTGACCGTGCAGGGGGTGTCCAGCTCCAGGATGTAGCTGGTGTGGATGTTGTAGTCGCCGGGCGAGAGCGTGATGGCGCCCGGTGAGGTGACCGTGAACGTCCCGGTCATGGAGAACGACGGGAAGGTCCCGTACCCGGGCACCGGATCGTTCTTCTTCGGCCCGGTCACCGTGACGTCCCCGGTCTGCGCGCCGCCCAACTCCACCTTCCCCGTCGGCGTCATGATGTCGGCCGGCAGGGCGAGGGCGGTGGGGTTGTTGGCGGCGGGCGTGACCACGGTGTAGGTCACGGTGACCGTGTCGCCGACCTTGGGGCTGGCGTTGTCCACCGAGATGTTGGCGGTGGTGGTGCCGTCGATCGGCGGCAGGCCCGCGACGGCGGGCGGGATGCAGTGCGTGGCGAAGTCGACGTTCGTCCCGGCGGCACCGGCCGGACAGGCCAGCGCGCCACCCGCCGTGACCGCGAGCGCGGTCGCCCCGAACAGTGAGATCCAGCGCCACCGTCGGGATCTTCGTGATCCTGGGGGTGAACCCATGTTTGCCCCCTCCTGAGGGTTGCGGGCGCAGCGGCTCCTCTGCGCCGACAGGGGGCCATTGATGTGGAGGCCGCGTGAGAAGTCAATGGAGATGCCGCAGAAACCTGACGGTTCATCAGCTTCTGCGGCATCCGGAACGAACCCGTCGACGGACTCAGAAGACGAACGGGCCCGGGGACTGGGCGGCGCTGGACGTACAGGTGACGGTGACGCCGAAGATGACCATCTTCAGCGAGCCCTTGTAGAAGTCGAGGCTGTCACCGGCGGCCACGGTGCCCGGGAGCGGGCCGACGGTGACCGGGGAGCCGGCGGCCATGGCCGGGTTCACGGTGCCGCTGAAGACCCGGTTGGCGCCGGTCGAGTTGGCCATGGTCAGCGTGGAGGCGATGGAGTTCGCCGACAGCGCGAGCGGGGTGGTGATCGCGCTGGAGGTGAGCGTGAGGGTGGCCGAGGTACCGCTCTGGGTCGCGGTGAGGGTGGCCGTGCCGCCGCCGAAGACGCCGCAGCTGGCGGTGACGGTGGCGGTGGTCGGGGTGACGGCGGCGGCCGAGGGCGCGAAGGCCAGCGCCGTGGCGGCGAGGGCACCCGCCGCGAGTGCCGCACCGGTGGCTATTCGTTTCATGGGGATCAGTTCCCTTCCCGTTACGTGGGAATGCCATGTGGGGATGGTGACCCCGGTCCGGGTGGGTGCGGGCACACCGCGGGGCCGAATCTGACGGTCCGTCGGAACTTACGTGACCCATTGATGCGCGAGCGACACCGACCTACAAGGTTGAAATTTGGCCGACTGCAGTTCGCCGCGCCTCTTCAGGTGGGACCAGCACAACCGCCCCGAAGGGGCGCGGGGAACTGCGCGACCAGCCACGACGGCGCCGCACCCGTCCCCCTCCTCCCCCGCCCCCAGTCAATCCACCCCCGCCCTCCCCCGACGGAGTCAGAGAACGCCTCGCCTCTCAGCACAGCGAGTCAGGTGGGCGGGTGGGCAGGGGTCAGACGGAGACTGTGAGCCGAACCTCCCCGTCCGCCCCCGCCAGCAGCACCGGCGTCCCCGGCCCCCCGAGATCCCGCACCGCAGCCAGGTCCTCGGCCGAAACCTCCTCGGCCCCCGACACCACCGCCGCCGCCTCCAGCGACTCCGCCCCCGACGCCACCGCCATCGCCACCGCCGTCCGCAGCGCGCTCAGCTTCAGCGAGGCCAGTTCCACGGTCCCCGCCACATACGTACGGCCCGTGGAGTCCCGTACGGCCGCCCCCTCGGGCACCTGGTTGCGGGCCCGGGCCGAGCGGGCCAGGACGACGATCTTGCGGTCCTCGGGATCAAGCGCGTTGCTGTCGGTCATGCCCCGAGCATACGAACTCCCCGCCCCGGCTCCGCTCTCCTCCCCCTTCACCGGACGGAGTCAGCCGAGGGTCTGGACGATCTGACTCCGTACGGCCGTGTGCAGCACCCGCCCGCGCGCGCCGTTCACCAGCGGCAGGTACGGCGGCACATGCCCGCACTCCACGTCGGCGACGACCGGCACCCTGAGCGGTCCGAGCGCGTCGAGCACGGCCTCGTGCTGGGTGAGGGTGGGGCTGTCGGTCGCCCTGGTCCGCCCGACCAGCACCGCGGCGGCCCGGTCGAAGAACCCCGCGAGCCGCATACCGTGCAACTGCCGGCAAATGGTGAACGCGCTGTCCTCGCAGGCCTCGACGTACACGAGCAGCGGCTCGTCCCCGGCGAAGCCGGCCGTGTCCAAATACCGTGTCCCGGCGAGGTGGGCGAGGGTCTCGACACAACCGCCGATCAGCCGCCCCTCCACCTCCACGTCCCCGTCCCCGTCGAGCCGGGTCCAGGTGCTCTCGGCATCCAGTGTGAGATCCCGGATGCCGGGATCCGCGATCCAGTCGTCCCGGCCCGCCACCCGGTAGCGCCCCGGCGGGGTCTGGGTGAACGGCTGCCCCTGCGGCGCGGCCACGACGTCCAGCCAGGACAGGAGGCCCTCCGGCGGCCGGTAGGGCGTTTCCATGAGGCTGTTGCCGTGTACGGTCGCGACCCCGGTGCGCAGGGTCAGCGGGGTGATGAGGGTCGACATGTCGGAGTAGCCGACGACCCAGGTGGGTTCGGCCCGCCCGATCGTCTCGAAATCGAGCAGCGGGAGAAGGTCGACCGCGGTCTCGCCGCCCCACGGAGGCACGACGGCCCGGATCGACGGGTCGGTCAGCATCCCGGTGAGTTCGGCGGCGCGTTCGGCGGCCGATGCGCTGACATGCGTGGCGCCGTCCATGCACCGCCCGACCACCACCTCGTACCCGGCCTCCTCGACCGTACGGACGGCCACGTCGAACCGCGCGCGAAGCGGCTCGGGCACCCCGCTGGAGGGGGAGGTCACACCGACACGGTCACCGGGGCGCAGGGGGCGCGGGTATCTGATGGTCACGAGGACATCCGACCGCGCCCGGGCCGCCCCGGGCAACCGGATTCACGGCCGGTCCAGCCGCAGCCGCTGCGCTCTCGGCAGGCCGGCGACGACAAGGTCGTACGAGTCCTCGATCAGCTCTCTGACGAGCCGGTCGGGCAGGCCGCCGTCCACGGTCACGGTGTTCCAGTGCCGCTTGTTCATGTGATATCCCGGCGCGATCAGCCCCTCGTGGTCGGTGCGGAGCCGCACCGCGTCCTCGGGGTCGCACTTGAGGTTGACCTTGAGGGGCTTCGCGGCCGTCCAGCTCAGCGCGAACATCTTGCCGAGCACCTTGAAGACCGAGACGTCCGGGTTGAACGGGAAGTCCTCCTCGGCCGCGTTGAAGGAGAGGCAGAAGGCGCGGAGCTGGTCCGGGGTCACTCGGGATCGCCCTCCGTGGCGTCGGGCACCGGCACCGGCTCCACCAGCACCGTCACGATCTTGTTGCGGCGGCCCGCGGCGGACTCGGCGGTCAGCGCCAGCCTGCGCCCGTCGGGGAGTTCGACCTGTGCGGAGGCACCGGCGATCGGCACCCTGCCGAGGGCCTTCGCGAGCAGTCCGCCCACCGTCTCCACGTCCTCGTCGTCGTACTCCTCCAGGCCGTACAGCTCGCCGAGATCCGTGATGTCGAGACGGGCGGTGACCCGGTAGCGGTCGTCGCCCAGCTCGGTGACGGGCGGCAGCTCACGGTCGTACTCGTCGGTGATCTCGCCGACGATCTCCTCCAGGATGTCCTCGATGGTGACGATCCCGGCCGTGCCGCCGTACTCGTCGATGACGACGGCGACGTGGTTGCGCTCCTTCTGCATCTCCCGCAGCAGGTCGCCGGCGTTCTTGGTGTCGGGCACGAAGAACGCGGGCCGCATCGCGGTGGAGACCAGGTCGGACTCGGCGTCCCGGCTGATGTGCGTCTTGCGGACCAGGTCCTTCAGATACACGATGCCGACGATGTCGTCCTCGCTCTCCCCGGTGACGGGTATCCGGGAGAAACCGGACCGGAGCGCGAGGGTGAGGGCCTGACGGATGGTCTTGTACCGCTCGATGACGACGAGGTCCGTCCTCGGGACCATGACCTCGCGCACCAGCGTGTCGCCCAGTTCGAAGACCGAGTGCACCATCCGGCGCTCCTCGTCCTCGATCAGGGACTCCTGCTCGGCGAGGTCGACCAGGGCCCGCAGCTCGGCCTCGGAGGCGAACGGGCCGCGGCGGAAGCCCTTGCCGGGGGTGAGGGCGTTGCCGATGAGGATGAGGAGATACGGGATCGGGCCCATGATCCTGGCCAGCGGCAGCAGCACGTACGCGGCGGCCGTGGCCGTGTTCAGCGGGTGCTGGCGGCCGATGGTGCGCGGCGAGACGCCGACGGCGACGTACGACACGAGCACCATCACGCCGATCGCGGCGAGCAGCGCCTGCCAGGTGCTGGGGATCTCCTGGAGGCACTCGTAGGTGACCAGGGCCGCGGCGGCCATCTCGCAGGCGACGCGGACCAGCAGTGCCACGTTCAGGTAGCGGGTGGGGTCGGCGGCGAGCTCGGCGAGCCTGGCGCTGCCGCGCCGCCCGGACTTCACCGCCTCCTCGGCCCGGAAACTGGAGACGCGGGCGATACCGGCCTCGGCGCAGGCGGCCAGCCAGGCGACGACCACCAGCGCGATCGCGCCGAGGACGATCTGCGGACTCATACGAGGACGACCCGCCTACGAGACCGTCGGCGCCGGCGAGGGCCCGGTCAGGCCCTGCTCCGCACGCCAGCCGTCCACGATGGCCGCCTGAAGGCCGAACATCTCGGCCTTCTCGTCGGGCTCCTCGTGGTCGTAGCCGAGCAGGTGCAGCACGCCATGGACGGTGAGCAGCTGGAGCTCCTCGTCCATGGAGTGCTGGGTCTCGGCCTCGGCACCCTGCTTCGCGGCGACCTCCGGGCAGAGCACGATGTCACCGAGCAGCCCCTGCGGCGGCTCGTCCTCGTCCTTCGACGGCGGCCGCAGCTCGTCCATCGGGAAGGACATGACATCCGTCGGCCCGGGCAGGTCCATCCACTGGATGTGCAGCTGCTCCATGGCGTCGGCGTCCACGACGATCACCGAGAGCTCGGAGAGCGGGTGGATGCGCATCCGTGCGAGCGCGTAGCGGGCGATGTCGAGGATCGCCTGCTCGTCGACCTCGGTTCCGGACTCGTTGTTGACGTCGATCGACATGACGCTGTGCTTGTCTACTTCCCCTTGTGCGCGGACTTCGAGCGGCCGCCCTTGTGCGTGCCGTTCTCCGTGCCGTGCGTGCTGTCGTACTGCTCGTACGCGTCGACGATACGGCCCACCAGCTTGTGCCGTACGACATCGTGGGACGACAGCCGGGAGAAGTGCACGTCCTCCACGCCTTCGAGGATCTCCTGGACCTGCCGCAGACCGCTCTTGGTGCCGTTGGGCAGGTCGACCTGCGTCACGTCACCGGTGATCACGATCTTCGAGTCGAAGCCGAGCCGGGTGAGGAACATCTTCATCTGCTCGGGCGAGGTGTTCTGGGCCTCGTCGAGAATGATGAAGGCGTCGTTGAGGGTGCGGCCGCGCATGTAGGCGAGGGGCGCCACCTCGATCGTCCCGGCCGCCATCAGGCGCGGGATCGAGTCCGGGTCGAGCATGTCGTGCAGCGCGTCGTACAGCGGGCGCAGGTACGGGTCGATCTTCTCGTAGAGCGTGCCCGGCAGGAAGCCGAGCCGCTCGCCCGCCTCGACCGCGGGCCGGGTCAGGATGATGCGGTTGACCTGCTTGGACTGCAGAGCCTGCACCGCCTTGGCCATGGCCAGGTAGGTCTTTCCGGTACCGGCGGGGCCGATGCCGAAGACGATCGTGTGCTTGTCGATCGCGTCGACGTACCGCTTCTGGTTGAGGGTCTTGGGGCGGATGGTGCGGCCGCGCGAGGACAGGATGTTCTGCGTCAGAACCTGGGCCGGGGTCTCCTCCGGGCCCTCCCCGTTCTCGCTCGCCCGCAGCATGGCGATCGAGCGTTCCACTGCGTCCTCCGTCATCGGCTGCCCGGTGCGGAGCACCAGCATCATCTCGTCGAACAGGCGCTGGACGATGGCGACTTCACGGGCATCGCCGACCGCGCTGATCTCATTGCCCCGGACGTGGATGTCGGCCGCCGGGAAGGCCTTCTCGATCACGCGCAGCAGGGAGTCGCCGGATCCCAGCACGGTGACCATAGGGTGCTGGGCGGGAACCTCGAACTGAGCTCGGGCCTGCTGCTGCGCGGGAGTGTGAGCTGTTGGTGTCTGAGTCATGGGCCGGCGCTTAAGGCCTGCGGTTCCTCCTCGTCACGGCCGCGTAGCTGAGGGCGGCCTCGCGTTACCAAGCGTACGACGCCGGGCTGACATCGCCGTAGGCCTTTTCCCGGAGAAAGGCGCCCCCGCTGCCGCCGTGAGCCCTGCATGCGCTCCGGCACGCCCCGGCAGAATCCGTGCCGTCACTGCCCTACGTGGCCGGGGGTCGCGTCCGCACAGAAAGCAGGTAGCCGTGCTGCTGCGTCTGCCGACGTCGGTGTCCGAGGCCCGGGAATGCCTGGCCGAGGGGGCGGTCCCCGTAGGCGGAGCGACCCTGATATGGGCCATGTGGCAGCGGGACGGCTTCCCGGAACAGGCGGTGTCCCTGCGGAACGTACCGGAGGCGACGGCGATGGGGAGCGGGGTGCTCGGGGGCGCGGTCCTGCTCCATCAGCTGGACGACCGGGTTCCCGAGGTGCTGCGGCGGGCGGCGAACGGCGTCGGCACGGGGGCGGTGCGCCGGACGGCGACGGTGGGCGGGAACATCGCCGGGTCGAGTCTGCGGGATCTGCTGCCGGCGGCGATCGTGCTGGACGCGTGGGCCGAGGTGCTCACGGCGGACGGGGTGGAGGAGGTGGACCTCGCGGAGGTCCAGGCCAAGTCGCCGGTCCTGCTTTCGCTGCGCTGGCGGGAGCCGGTGAAGGGCGTGTACACGAAGGTGCCCGACCCGGCGGGCGGGCAGGTGCCGACGATCGCCGCCGCGGCGGTGGACCCGGAGGGCGTGCTGCGGGTCGCGGTGCGGGAGGGGTACGCGGTGAGCGGCGGGAGCGCGGCGGCCGACGGCAGTGGGATGACGGAACTGTTCGCCGGTGCGCTGTCGGGGGTGTCGGAGGCCGGGCGGGAACTGGTGCGTCAGCAGGTGGCCGGGGTACTCAGGGGGTGAGGGCCGGTCACCGTCCGCGAGCAGACGTACTCAGCACCCCAGCCACGAGCAGACAGCAACCCAGCCGCGAGCAAGCAGCAACCCAGCTACGGGCAAGCAGCAACCCAGCCGCGAGCAGGCAGCACCCCAGCCGCGGGCAAGCAGCACCCCAGCTGCGGGCAGGCGTGCCGCAGGGCGGCACGGGTGGGCGCAGCGGCACCGTGCCAGCGCCGTAAGCGAAACCCCCCGCCCCGGCCCCCACGCACCCGCGCCCCCGGCTCCGCGGCGCCACGGTCACCCCGCCCGCCCGAACCCGATCGTCGGCACCGCCCTCCGCAACGGCCAGGGCCTCACCTGGTCCTCCTCCGGCACCAGCCCCTCCAGGAACGCGTACCGCCGCAGCGCCGCCGGATCCTGCCCCGCCACCGACTGCACCTTCCGCCACCACGCCCCGATCTCCGACCAGCCGGGAGCCGACAGGGAGCCGCCGAACTCCTGGACGGACAGCGCCGCCGTCAGCCCCGCGAAGGCCAGCCGGTCGGCCAGCGTCCAGTCGGCCAGCGTCCCGGTGACGAACCCGGCGACGAAGACATCGCCCGCCCCGGTCGGATCGAGGGCCTCCACGGCGATCGCCGGTACCTCCGCGGACTCCCCGGTCCGCCCGTCGACCGCGTACGCCCCCTCCCCCCCGAGGGTGACCACGGCGAGCGGCACGTACTCGGTGAGGGCGTGCGCGGCGGCCCGCGGGCAGTCCGCGCCGGTGTACCGCATGGCCTCCTCCGCGTTCGGCAGGAACGCCTCGCAGTGTTCGAGATCGACGAGCGCGGCCAGGTCCCACTCCCCCGTGTCGTCCCAGCCGATGTCACCGAAGATCCGGGTGCCCTCGGCGGCCGCGCGGGCGATCCACGGGTTGCGTTTGCCCGGCGTGAGGGAGGCGACGGCGGCGCGCGCGTGGGCGGGGCGGCCGGGTGCGTTCTGCTGGCGGAACAGCGTGTCGGCGGGCGGCTCGTGCCCGTGGGACACCATGGTCCGCTCGCCCTCGTACGCCATGGACACGGTGACCGGCGAGTGCCAGCCGCGCACGGTCCGGGACGGGGAGAGGTCGATGCCCTCGCCCTGGGCGAGCGCGTCCCAGCAGTACTCGCCGTAGTGGTCGTCGCCGAAGGCTGCCGCGAGGGAGGTCTTCAGGCCGAGGCGGGCGAGGGCGGTGGCCATGTTGGCGATGCCGCCGGGGCTGGAGCCCATGCCGCGGGCCCAGGACTCGGTGCCGCGCACCGGCGCGGAGTCCAGGCCGGTGAAGATGATGTCGAGGAAGACGGTGCCGGTGAGGTAGACGTCCCAGGGCGGGTCGTCCGGCGTGCGCAGGGCGGCCAGCGGGTCGACCTGTGCGGCGCAGTGCGGTGTTGTGGCTCCCCTGTCGTCGTCGAGGTACTCCGGTTCCTCTCCGGCGAACGCGTTGGACGCGGTCACGGTGTGCTCCCTGGCTGTGCGGACCCGGCCAGTCTGCACCATGTCGGAGCCGGCCGGCCGCTCTCACCGTGCGACCGCCTGAACGAGCGCCCCTACCAGCGCGGCGTCGTCGGCGCGGCGGCTCCCGCGGGGTCGAGGCCGGCGGTGACCGGCGCCCGGAGGGCGGCCAGGTCGGGGACGGAGGGGTCGGTGAGCGGGGCGCGCACGGGCCCCACCGACCGCCCGCGCAGCCGGGCCGCCCCCTTCATGAGGACTGCGACCAGCTGTGCCAGCGCGCCCCCGGTCAACGGCGCACACCACCCGCCCCCCATACGATCTGCACATGGCCGAGACAGCAGGGGTCCGCGAGGTGAAGTCCGCGGCGCGCACCGTGGAGTTGCTGGAGCTCCTCGCCGCCCGCGGCGACCGCCCGGCCCGCCTCCAGGAACTGGCGGACGAACTCGGCGTCCCGCGCAGCTCGATGTACGCCCTGCTCCAGACGCTGATCACCCGCGGCTGGGTGCGCACCGACACCACCGGCTCCCTCTACGGCATCGGGATCCGCACGCTGCTGACCGGCACCACCTACCTGGACTCCGACCCGCGCGTGCGCCTCGTACGCCCCTACCTCGACGAGGCCTCGGAGGCACTCGGCGAGACGGTCCACCTGGCCCGCCTGGACGGCACGGACGTGGCCTACCTGGCGACCCGCGAGTCCCACGAGTACCTGCGCACGATCAGCAGGGTCGGCCGCCGCCTCCCGGCCCACGCGGGCGCCCTGGGCAAGGCCCTGCTGGCGGAACGCCCGGACACCGACCTCCCCGAGGGCCCCTACCGGCCCCTGACCCCCCACACCCGCACGACCCCCGACGCCCTCCGCGCCGACCTCGCCGGGGTCCGCACCCGCGGCTACTCCGTCGACCGTGAGGAAAGCGTCCTCGGCATCACCGGCTTCGGCTTCGCCCTGCGCTACGACACCCCGGCCCAGGACGCCATCAGCTGCTCGGTGCCGGTGACCCGCCTGACACCGCGGCACGAGGCAGAGATCGTGGCGGTGATGCGGGAAACCCGGACGCGGATCGAGTCGGCGACCACGGGCGGCACGGTCGACTGGCGCTGACCGTCCGCCGCTCCGGGCGGTGCGGCGGGGTCGGCGCCGTCGCTGCGGCCGGCCGGCCGCCGGCAGCGGTACCGCTGACGGCGGTGGCGCCGCGGCGCGGGACCACCACCGTCACGACCGGCCCGGCGCTCACCGACGGGCCCGGGGTACGGCCGGACGTCGCGGCCTACCCGAACTCGTAGGCGTCCACCTCGGCGAGGTACCGCGCCCGCAGCTCCTCGTCGTCCTCCAGGAAGGACGCGAGGAAGGAGTTGCGGGCCAGTTCCCGCATCTGCTCGCGGGACAGGCCCAGGGCGTCGCGCACGGCGTGGTAGTTGTCGGCGACGTAACCGCCGAAGTAGGCGGGATCGTCGGAGTTGACCGTGCACAGCAGCCCGGCGTCGATCATGGCCGGAAGCGGGTGCTCGGCGAGCACGTCGACCGCGCGCAGCCGGACGTTGGACAGCGGGCACAGCGTCAGCGGGACCCGTTCGCGCACCAGACGGGCGACCAGCTCCGGGTCCTCCATGCAGCGCAGCCCGTGGTCGACGCGCTCGACGCCGAGCAGGTCCAGCGCCTCGGTGATGTACTCCGGCGGCCCCTCCTCACCGGCGTGCGCCACCCGCCGCAGCCCGAGCGCGGCCGCGGCCTCGTAGACCTCGCGGAACTTGACCGGCGGATGCCCGACCTCGGCCGAGTCCAGCCCGACACCGGTGATCCGGTCGAGGTACGGCTTCGCGGCCTCGAGCGTCGCCATCGCCGACTCGGCGGACTCGTCGCGCAGGAAGCACATGATGAGGCGGGTGGAGATCCCGTGGCTCTCGGCGCTCCGGCCGAGCGCCCGCCACAGGCCCTCCACCACCGTGCCCATGGTCACCCCCCGCGCGAGGTGCGCCTGCGGGTCGAAGAAGATCTCGGCGTGCCGCACCCCCTGCGCGGCGGCCCGCGCGAGGTACGCGTCGGCGAGGTCGTCGAAGTCCTGCTCGGTACACAGGACGACCATCAGCTCGTAGTACAGGTTCAGGAAGGACTGGAGGTCCTCGAACTGGTAGGCCTTGCGGAGCGCCTCGATGTCCGCGTACGGCAGTTCGACGCCGTTGCGCGCGGCCAGCAGGAACGCCAGCTCGGGCTCCAGGGTGCCTTCGATGTGGAGGTGCAGTTCTGCTTTCGGGAGGGGCATCAAAGCATCGTACGGCCGCTTCACCTGCGCTTTGGGAGCGGCACTCGGAGCAAGTCGTAGGCGACGGTCAGCTCGCCGTCGTATCCGGCGGCCCGGGCCTGCTTTTCGAAGGCGTCGGGGTCGGTGTAGCGCTGGCTGAAGTGGGTCAGCACGAGGTGCCGTACCCGCGCGTCGCGGGCGACGGCCGCCGCCTGTCCGGCGGTCAGGTGGCCGTGTTCCGCGGCGAGTCGGGCGTCCTCGTCGAGGAAGGTCGACTCGATGACGAGCAGGTCGCAGCCCTCCGCGAGGGCGTGCACCCCGTCGCAGAGCCGGGTGTCCATGACGAACGCGAACCGCTGGCCGCGCCGTACCTCGCTGACCTGGTCGAGCGTGACGTCCCCGAGGACGCCTGCGCGCTGGAGCCGGCCGACGTCGGGGCCGGCGATGCCGTGCGCGGCGAGCCGTTCGGGCAGCATGCGGCGGCCGTCGGGCTCGGTGAGCCGGTAGCCGTACGACTCGACGGGGTGGGAGAGCCGGCGGGCCTCGAGCCGGTACGACCCGGTGACCGCGAGGTCGCCGTCCGCGTCCACCGGGGCCTCGGTGATGCCGACGGTCTCGCGGTAGGCGGTGGCGTGCCGGAGCCGGTCGAAGAAGCGCTGCCCGGAGCGTGGGTAGTGGGCGGTGACCGGGTGCGGGACCTGGTCGAGGTTGATGCGCTGGATGACGCCGGCGAGACCGAGGCAGTGGTCGCCGTGGAAGTGGGTGACGCAGATCCGGTTCAGGTCGTGCGCGGCGACCCCGGCCCGCAGCATCTGCCGCTGGGTGCCCTCGCCCGGGTCGAAGAGGATGCCCTCGCCGTCCCAGCGCAGCAGGTAACCGTTGTGGTTGCGGTGCCGGGTGGGGACCTGGCTGGCGGTGCCGAGGACCACCAGTTCACGTACGGACATGACTGGTCACCCGGGCGGCCACTGCAGGCCGCGGCCGCCGATGACGTGGGCGTGGGTGTGCCAGACGGTCTGGCCGGCGCCGCTGCCGGTGTTGAAGACGATGCGGTAGCTCTCCAGTTTGTCCTCGTCGGCGACGGCCTGGGCCTCCCGCAGTATGTCGGCGGCGATCGCGGGTTCGCCCGCGGCGAGTTCGGCCGCGTCCCGGTAATGGACCCTGGGGATCACCAGGACGTGGGTGGGGGCCTGGGGGTTGATGTCCCGGAAGGCGACGGTGGTGTCCGTCTCGCGGACGATCGTGGCGGGGACATGGCCCGCGACGATCTTGCAGAACAGGCAGTCGTCCTGGGGTTCCCCTGCCACGTCTTCTCCTTGCCCGGTGATCGGTTCCGGGGGCATCGTATCGTCGTCGGGTACGGGTCCGGCGGGGGCCGTTCCGACACGCGGCTCCGCCGCGGGGGCGCGGCCGGCCCCGCCCCCTATGAGGTCGGCAGAGTGGGCGGCGTCTTCGCCGGAGCCGTCTCCAAGGCCTCCAGCGCTATCCGCACCGCCTCGTCCAGCTGGGGGTCTCTCCCCGCGCCCCAGTCCTGGGGTGTCTGTACGACCTCCACGTCCGGGTCGACGCCGTGGTTCTCCACGCCCCAGCCGTAGCCCTCCAGCCAGAACGCGTACTTCGGCTGGGTGACCAGCGTGTCGTCGACCAGGCGGTAGCGGCTGTCGATGCCGATCACGCCGCCCCAGGTGCGGGTGCCGACCACCGGGCCGATGCCCAGCGCCTTGATCGCCGCGTTGACGATGTCGCCGTCCGAGCCGGAGAACTCGTTGGCGACGACCACGACCGGCCCCCGGGGCGCGTCCCTCGGGTAGCTGTACGGCCGCATGCCGCGCGGCAGGTCCCAGCCGACGATCCGCCGGGCCAGCTTCTCCACGACCAGTTGGGAGGTGTGCCCGCCGCGGTTCTCGCGGACGTCCACGACGATGCCCTCGCGTGCCATCTCCACGCTCAGGTCGCGGTGGATCTGGGCCCAGCCGGGCGCCTGCATGTCGGGGACGTGGAGGTAGCCGAGACGGCCGGCGGACAACTCGTGGACGCGGGCCCGCCGGCCGGCCACCCACGCGTGGTACCGCAGCGGCTCCTCGTCCGCGACCGGCACGACCACCGGGTACCGCAACTCACCGCCGCCCGCCGGGGACACGGTCAGTTCGACGGCCTTGCCGGCCGTGCCGACGAGGAGCGGGCCGGGGCCGGTCACCGGGTCGACGGGGCGGCCGGCGACGGCCACGATCGCGTCGCCGGGGCGTACCGCGACGCCGGGGGCGGCGAGCGGGGAGCGGGCGCCGGGGTCGGAGGTCTCGGCGGGCAGGATCCGGTCGATGCGCCAACTGCCGTCGTCGTGGCGGGAGATGTCGGCGCCGAGCAGGCCCTGGCGGGCGCCGCGGCCGTGGCCGCCGCGCGGGGTGACGTAGGCGTGCGAGGTGCCGAGTTCGCCCTGGACCTCCCAGAGCAGGTCGACGAGGTCGTCGTGGGTGGCGACCTGGTCGACGAGCGGGCGGTAGCGGTCGAGGACGCCGTTCCAGTCGACGCCGCCGAGGTCGGGCCGCCAGAACTGGTCGCGCATGATGCGACCCGTCTCGTCGAACATCTGCCGCCACTCGGCGGCCGGGTCGACGGTCTGCCGGACCCGGGAGAGGTCGACGGTGATGTTGGTGTCGCTGTCCTCGTCGCCCGAGGCGCGGCGGTCGCTGGGTACGACCTTGAGCTTGCCGTCGGCCCACAGCAGGACACGTTTGCCGTCGCCGCTGACCTCGAAGTGGTCGGCGTCGGAGGCGAGGTACTCGATGCGCTGCTGGGCGAGGTCGTAGCGCTCCAGCTCCGTCTTGGGCGCCGGGTCCTCGGGGTGGGCGCGGGAGGCGCCGAGCACGCCGCGCACCGGATGGCGCAGCCAGAGCACGCCGTCCTTGGCGGCACGGAGCGTGGAGTAGCGGCCGGCCTCGACGGGGAAGGGCACGATCCGGTCGGCGAGGCCCTCCAGGTCGATGCGGGTGGCGGGGGTGCCCTCGGCGTCCGGGGTCTCGTCCTTGTCGGGGGTCTCGAAGGGGCGGCCGTGCCGCTGCGGGCCGAACGGCGAGGGGGTGGTGGCCGCGAGGGTGATCAGGTGCGGGCGGTCGCCGACCACGAACGCCAGGTCGAAGACGTGCTCGTCGTAGACCGGGTCGAAGGAGCGGGTGGAGAGGAAGGCGAGGTGTTTGCCGTCACGGGTGAAGGCCGGGTCGTAGTCCCGGAACCGCAGCGGGGTCGCCTCGGTGACGGTGAGGTCGGTGGTGTGGGCGATGCGGAGCTGGCAGAGCCCGCCGGCGCCGGGGTGGGACCAGGCGAGCCAGCCGGAGTCGGGCGAGAAGGCCAGCCCGGAGACGTCGCCGTCCTCGCTGCGGTCGACCTCGCGGACCTCGCCCGTCTCGCGCTCGACGAGGAGCAGCCGTCCGTCGTGGGCGGCGACGGCGACCCGGCCGCCGTCGGGGGCGACGGCGAGGTCCAGGACCCGGCCGAGCTGTCCGGCGGCGATCCGGCGCGGCGTGTTGCCGGGCACGAGCCCGGTCGCGGGGGCGAACTCCAGGGCGTCGTCGCCCTCGGCGTCCGTCACCCACACCACCCACTCCTCCGCGTCCACGCGGAAGGTGACGGGCAGCCGGGCCCGCACCCCGGGCTGGGCGAGGAGCGCACGCGCCGGGCCCGAGCGGTGGGTCACCCAGTGCACGCCGCCGCGCACGAGGACGGCGCTGCCGCGCGCGGTGTGGTCGGGCGAGGCGTGGGAGAACCAGCGGGCCGCGTTGACCGGGTACGGCTGCCGGTCCACCCGGGACCCGCCGAGCCGGATGTCCAGGCGGCGCGGCTCGGCGCCCTCCAGGTCGTCCAGCAGCCAGAGTTCACCGGCCGAGGCGTAGACGACGCGGGTGCCGTCACCGGACGCGTGCCGGGCGTAGAAACCGTCGAGCGGGGTGTGCCGGCGCAGGTCGGAGCCGTCGGCCAGGGAGGAGTACAGCGCACCGGTGCCCTCGTGATCCGAGAGGAAGGCGATCCGGTCGCCGGCCCACACGGGGTACTCCAGGTTCCCGTCCAGCTCCGCGTGCAGCCGTACGAACTCCCCGGCGCCCTCCCGGTCGATCCACAGCTTGCCCGCCGTACCGCCCCGGTACCGCTTCCACCAGGCCGCCTCCCGTCCCATCTGCGCGGACAGCAGCACGGTGTACGGGCCGGAGGCGACATGGCCGACCGGGCCGTACGGCAGGACGGTGGACGGGCCGCCGTCGAGCGGGACGGTGTGCGCCCAGCTGCGCCGGAGGCTGGCCTGGCCGTAGGTGGAGATCGCGAGGACCTGCCCGTCGGCGGTCCAGCCGCGCACCTGGGTACGGTGACTCCCCCAGTGCGTCAGACGGGTGGCGGAGCCGCCGTCGACGGGGGCGAGGTGGATCTCGGGGGCGCCGTCGCGGGTGGAGGTCCAGGCGACCATGGTGCCGTCGGGCGAGATGCGCGGCAGGGTCACGGGGACGTTGTCAGCGCTGACCCGCCAGGCCCGGCCGCCGTCCAGGGGCGCGAGCCACACGTCGTCCTCGGCGGTGAAGGCGACCAGATCGCCGTGGACGTGCGGAAATCGGAGGTAGGACCGCGGTCCTGTCGCTGCACCCTGAGTCACTCGCTCAGCCTATGCATCGCGGCGTGTTCCCGGTGGCCCATTTCGATCACTTGCCCTGCGCCGGCCAGCACGTGGGGTCTCCCTGGCACCAGATGGTCTTCGTGACGGTCACGGTGGGGCCGGGCTGCTGCCCGTAGGTGGGCGGCCGGTAGGTGCGGTACGTCGGTCCGGGCGTGGCGTCGCAGTTGCCCAGTCCGGTCACCCGGAACCACTCCTTGCCGCCGACCTTGGCCACGAGGTTCCCGCGCACACAGGCCCCGCTGACGGCCTTGGTCACCCTGCCGGTGACGGTGATGCTGCGGCCGTCCTTGGTCCGGCCCTTGCAGTCGACGGAGACGACGGTGGTCTCGGTGGCCGACGGCGTCTTCGTGCCGTTCGAGCCGTTCAACCCGTTCGACCCGTTCGCGCCCTTCGTGTCCTTCGTAGCCTTCGTGGACTTCGTGACCCTCGCCGAGGAGCCCGACGAGCCGTAGTTGCCGGTACAGGTGAGCCAACTGACGTCGACGTGCTGGCGTGCCAGCTCGGCGGTGGCGGTCCGGTCGGTGGTGTAGGCGACCGTCGCGGTGTTCAGGCCGCTCGGCTGACACGCCGCCACACCACCCACGGCGATGACCGCGAGCCCTGCCACGGCCGCCGCCCTGGTCCCGCGCGGCCGGCCCCAAATCAGCCTCAATGCCCCCATGGAGGGCAGCCTGCCACCGTCCCGCCCGTGGCGGTAGGGGACATACGGCCACTCACGTGTTCGGAGAGGTCCCCCGTGCCGGCGGCCCGCCCCTCGGGTCTCCTCAGGTGCGCAGCGGCAGCCGCTCCCGCAGCTCCACCGGGTTGCCCCCGGGGTCCTTGAGAGGGGCGGCCCCTGCCCGCCGGAGACCGTCACCGGCAGGCAGCAGGGGCACCACCACGGGTTCCTGCTCCGCAGGCCCTCGCCGTTTCCCACGGGGAGCCGGTCTTGCAGGACCTCCGCCGGCCTGACTTCCCGCCCGTCCGGCGGTAGTTCCTTTTGAATGAGGCAACCGCAGCGGCGCGGCTGGGTCAATCCGGCGAGTTCCACCAGCAGTTCCCCCGCTCAGGGAGCAGGCCTCACACACGCGGCCGACGTCAGGACCACCGGCCGGTACGGCCGAGCAGCAGCGCCGCGGCCGCCGTTCCGGCGGTCGATGTCCGCATCACGGTGGGCCCCAGCGTGTACGCCTTCGCACCCGCCTCCTCGAACAGCGCCACCTCGTCCCGGGCGATGCCCCCTTCGGGCCCGACGACCAGCACGATCTCCCCCTCGGCGGGCAGCCGGGCGCCGGCCAGCGGCTCGCTGCCGTGTTCGAAGTCGGAGTGCAGCACGGCGGCGAGGTCGGCTTTGGCGAGAAGCGTCGCAACCTGTCTGGTGCTCACCGCGTCGCCCACCTCCGGGAACCGCACCCGGCGGGACTGCTTGCCGGCCTCGCGGGCGGTGGCGCGCCACTTGGCCAGCGACTTCAGACCCCGCTCGCCCCTCCACTGGGTGATGCAGCGGGCGGCCTGCCAGGGCACGATCACGTCGACGCCGACCTCGGTCATGGTCTCCACGGCGACCTCCCCGCGGTCCCCCTTGGGAAGGGCCTGCACCACGGTGATCCGGGGCTGCGGCGCAGGCTCCTCGTGGACGCTCTCCAGATCCGCCACCACCAGCCGGTCCTTGCCCTCGGCGGCCCGCACGACCCCCTCCGCCCAGCGCCCGCGCCCGTCGGTGAGGACGACGCCCTCACCGGGCCGCAGCCGCTTCACGGAGACGGCGTGCCGCCCCTCGGGGCCGTCCAGGACGACCTCGCCACCCAAGGAGCCGGGCACCACCAGCGGATCGAGCACGAACACAGGAGCAGTCATCCCCGCTCGCCCTCCCCCTTGGTCGACAACGCTGTCGACGCCACGGCGAGTTCCTCGGCGAGGACCTCGACCAGTTGCCCGGCGGCCAGCCCACGGGCCATCCGGTGCCCCTGCCCGGCCCACAGGGCCATGCCCTGCGCGTCCCCGGCCTTGGCGGCGGCCTTGCGCAGCGGGGAGGTGAGGTGGTGGACCTCCGGGTAGGCGGCGGGCGCGTACGGGCCGTGTTCGCGCATGAACCGGTTGACCAGGCCGCGGGCGGGCCGCCCGGAGAACGCCCGGGTCAGCGCGGTCCTCGTGAACAGCGGGTCGGTGAGCGCCCGCTTGTGCAGGCCGGGGGCGCCGGATTCCGGGGCGGCCAGGAAGGCCGTCCCCAGCTGCGCGGCGCTCGCCCCCGCCGCCAGCACGGCCGCGATCTGGCTGCCGCGCATGAGTCCGCCGGCGGCGACGACCGGGATCGCCACGGCCTCCCGTACCTGGGCGACCAGCGACAGCAGCCCGATCCCGGACCCGTCGTTCTCCGGTACGTCCCGGTGGGTGCCCTGGTGTCCGCCGGCCTCCACGCCCTGTGCGATCACCGCGTCGGCCCCGGCCCGCTCCACGGCGAGGGCCTCCTCGACGGTGGTGGCGGTGACCAGCGTGAGCGTCCCGGCGCGCCGCAGGGAGTCCAGCACCTCCCGCGTCGGCACCCCGAAGTGGAACGAGGCCACGGCCACCGGATTGTCCAACAGCACGGCCAGCTTGGCCTCGTACCCGTCGTCGCGGCCACTGTCCGGGTCGCCGAGTTCGGTGTCGTACCAGGCGGCCTCACCGGCCAGCTGATGCGCGTAGACCTCCACGGCCCCGGACTCGGCGAAATCCGGCTGCGGCATGAAGAGGTTCACGCCGAAGGGACGCCCGGTGAGCCCTCGCAGTTGCTTGATCTCCTGGTACATCCCGTCGGCGGTCTTGTACCCGGCGGCGAGGAACCCCAGCCCGCCCGCCTCGGACACGGCGGCGGCGAGCTGCGGGACGGAGATCCCGCCCGCCATGGGGGCCTGCACGATCGGAATGGGGAAGAGATCGGTCAGTGCGGAGGACATGACGGCATGTTGTCACGTCCTTTGGACAAGACCGAATCGGGCCGCCCCTTTGGCACATGCCAGAAATCTCCCCACGCCGGACCTCGCCGGAGGGGGGACCTTGCCTCCCGACCGACCGGGTCGCGGGGCGGGGCCTCGCTCTCTCGAGCGACCGAATACCAGGAGTGGCCAGGCTTCCCGGCCGACCGGGTCGCGGGGCGGCCTTGCTCTCTCCAGCGACCGAGTCGGGTGGTGGGTGGGCGAAGGTCCCGGGGGTCCAGGGGGCGGAGCCCCCTGGCGGGGTCGAAGGGGCGGGGCCCCTTCACGTTCACGGCACGCCCCGCCGGGGGCACCCGCTCAACGCCCGTTGAACGCGTCCTTCAGCCGACTGAACAACCCTTGCTGACCGGGCTGGAACTGCCCCTGCGGCCGCTCCTCCCCGCGCAGCTTCGCCAGCTCCCGCAACAGCCGCTCCTGCTCAGGGTCCAGCTTCGTCGGCGTCGTCACCTCGACGTGCACGATCAGGTCACCCCGGCCCCCGCCCCGCAGATGCGTGACCCCGCGCCCGTGCATCGGAATCGACTGCCCGGACTGCGTGCCGGGCCGGATGTCGACCTCCTCCAGCCCGTCCAGCGTCTCCAGCGGCACCTTCGTACCGAGCGACGCGGCCGTCATCGGAATCGTCACCGTGCAGTGCAGGTCGTCCCCGCGCCGCTGGAACGTGGAGTGCGGCAGCTCGTGGATCTCGACGTACAGGTCACCGGCGGGACCGCCGCCCGGCCCGACCTCGCCCTCACCGGCGAGCTGGATCCGCGTGCCGTTGTCGACACCGGCCGGGATCTTCACGGTCAGCGTCCGCCGCGACCGCACCCGCCCGTCACCGGCGCACTCGGGGCACGGCGTCGGCACGACGGTCCCGAACCCCTGGCACTGCGGGCAGGGCCGGGAGGTCATGACCTGGCCGAGGAAGGACCGCGTCACCTGCGAGACCTCACCACGGCCCCGGCACATGTCACACGTCTGGGCGGAGGTGCCCGGCGCCGCGCCCTCACCGTTGCAGGTGTTGCAGACGATCGCCGTGTCGACCTGGATGTCCTTGGTCGTACCGAAGGCCGCCTCGTCGAGCTCGACCTCGATCCGGATCATCGCGTCCTGGCCGCGCCGCGTACGCGACCTCGGCCCGCGCTGGGACGCCGTACCGAAGAACGCGTCCATGATGTCCGAGAAGTTCCCGAACCCACCGGCCCCGAAGCCCCCGGCCCCCGCGCCGCCGCTCTGCGAGAGCGGATCCCCGCCGAGGTCGTAGACCTGCTTCTTCTGCGGGTCGGAGAGCACCTCGTAGGCGGCGTTGATCTCCTTGAACCGCTCCTGGGTCTTCGGATCGGGGTTGACGTCCGGGTGCAGCTCGCGCGCGAGCCGACGGAAGGCCTTCTTGATCTCTTCCTGCGACGCGTCGCGGCGCACGCCGAGAACGGCGTAGTAGTCCGTGGCCACTTACGACTCCGCCAGGATCTGTCCGACGTACCGTGCCACCGCTCGTACCGCTCCCATCGTTCCCGGGTAATCCATGCGGGTCGGTCCGACCACGCCGAGTTTGGCGACTGCCTCGCCGCCCGAACCGTAGCCGACCGACACCACGGACGTGGAGTTGAGTCCCTCGTAGGCGTTCTCGTGACCGATGCGTACGGTCATGCCCGAATCCCCCGCCTCGCCCAGGAGTTTGAGGAGGACGACGTGCTCCTCCAGGGCCTCCAGGACGGGCCGGATGGTGAGGGGAAAGTCATGTCCGAAGCGGGTGAGATTGGCGGTGCCGCCGATCATCAGCCGCTCCTCGTTCTCCTCGACGAGCGTCTCCAGCAGGGTGGAGAGCACCGCCGAGACAGCGCCGCGGTCCTCGACCTCGAAGGCCTCCGGCAGGTCCTCCACCAGCCGGGGCACGTCCGCGAACCGGCGCCCCGCGACCCTGCTGTTCAGCCGGGCCCGCAGATCCGCCAGAGACGTTTCCCCGAAGGGTGCCGGGCAGTCGACCATCCGCTGCTCGACCCGCCCGGTGTCGGTGATCAGCACCAGCATCAGCCGGGCCGGGGCCAGCGCGAGCAGTTCCACATGGCGCACGGTCGACCGCGTCAGCGACGGATACTGCACGACCGCCACCTGCCGCGTCAGCTGGGCCAGCAGCCGCACGGTCCGCGCCACCACGTCGTCGAGATCGACGGCGCCGTCGAGGAAGTTCTGGATGGCCCGCCGCTCGGGCGCGCTCATCGGTTTGACGCCGGCCAGCTTGTCGACGAACAGCCGGTAGCCCTTGTCGGTGGGGATCCGCCCCGCGCTGGTGTGCGGCTGGGCGATGTATCCCTCGTCCTCCAGGGCGGCCATGTCGTTGCGCACGGTCGCCGGGGAGACCCCGAGGTTGTGCCGTTCGGTCAGCGCCTTCGACCCGACCGGTTCCTCGGTGCCGACGTAGTCCTGGACGATGGCGCGCAATACCTGAAGCCTGCGTTCACTCAGCATCCGGCGCCACACCTCCAGCAAGTCGCCCCGCGGCCTTTCGGGTCCTTCGGGTCCTTCGAACCTTTCGGGTCTTTCGTCTGGCACTCTGTGAGCGCGAGTGCCAGCGTCCCCGGCCCAGTGTACGGCCGTGGGGTACTGACTGGGCAAGGTCGGTCGGGACTCACGGCGTTCTACGGCTAGCGTCGCGGCATGACGGTGACTTGGGAAGAGCTGGGCTGGGAGCGGGTGGCCGACGGGGTCGGGCGGTGCCGGCTGCCGGGCTGGGACTGCACGGCGGGTCTGGTGCTCGGCGCGGGCACGGCCCTGATGGTGGACGCCGGGTCGAGCCTGGCGGAGGGCGCTCGATTGCGGGTGGAGGCACAGGCACTGGCCGACCACCGTGTGACTCATCTCGCTCTCACCCACCCCCACTTCGACCACGTCTTCGGGGCGGCCGCCTTCGCGGGCGCGGACCTGTACGCGGCGGTGGGCGCGGAGGCCGTCTTCGCGTACGAGCGCGAGGAGCTCCGCCTGGACGCGGTCCGGGAGGGCCTGCCCGCCCCGGAGGCCGAGGAGGCGGCCGACGCCCTCCCCCTCCCGCGCCACCTGGTCTCCGGCGAGTGGACCCTCGACCTGGGCGACGGCCGCCAGGCCCTGCTGGCCAACGTGGGCCCCGGCCACACCCCCCACGACCTCGCCGTCCTGGTCCCCGGCGACCCGGAGGTGGTGTTCTGCGGCGACCTGGTGGAGGAGTCCGGCGACCCGCAGGCCGGCCCGGACGCCGTACCGTCCCGGTGGCCCGCGGCCCTGGACCGCCTGCTCTCGCTGGGCGGCGAGCACGCCTTGTACGTACCCGGTCACGGAGCGGTGGTCGACGCGGCGTTCGTACGGGCCCAGCGCGACGCCCTGGCGGCCCGTTTCGGCGTGTCGTAGGCGCGCCACTCCGGCTTCTCCTATCGTCATCCGAATGCGCCAGTACTCCGCCGACCTGACCCCGCCGTGGAAGAAGCCGAAGCCGGTGCCCGAGGTGGCCGCCGAGCCCGGTCTGGTGGTGGAGGAGCCCGGTACCGGTTTCTGCGGCGCGGTGATCCGGTGCGAGGCGGGCACGGTCACCCTGGAGGACCGCTTCGGCAAGCACCGCGTCTTCCCGCTGGAGCCGCGCGGCTTCCTCCTGGAGGGCCGGGTGGTCACCCTCGTACGCCCCACGTCCGGGGGACCGGCACGCCCCTCCCGTACCGCTTCCGGCTCGGTCGCCGTCCCCGGCGCACGCGCGCGTGTCGCCCGCGCGGGCCGCATCTACGTGGAGGGCCGCCACGACGCGGAACTGGTCGAGAGGGTTTGGGGCGACGACCTGCGCATCGAGGGCGTGGTGGTGGAGTACCTGGAGGGCGTCGACGACCTCCCCGCCATCGTGGCCGAGTTCGCCCCCGGCCCCGACGCCCGACTGGGCGTCCTCGTCGACCATCTGCTCCCCGGCACCAAGGAGTGGCGCATCGCGCAGTCGGTCACCAGCGACCACGCCCTGGTCGTCGGCCACCCGTACATCGACATCTGGGAGGCGGTGAAGCCGTCGTCCCTGGGCATCGAGGCGTGGCCGCGCGTCCCGCACGGCCAGGACTGGAAGACGGGCGTGTGCCGGGCCCTCGGCTGGCCCACGGACAACACGGGCGCGGTATGGCAGGCGATCCTCGCGCGCGTGGGCTCCTACAAGGACCTGGAACCGGAACTGCTGGGGCGGGTGGAGGAACTGATCGACTTCGTCACGGGTAGCGGTGGGGCCTGACGCCGGGGAAGGTTCCGAAGTCGCTCGTGTCCAGTTCGGCTCCGAGAACTTCCAGCATCACCGGGTCCCCGAACTTGGTGATCTGTTGCGTCAGATAGTTCGCGTCCTCGCCTTGGCCCTCAGGCCTGGTCAGCAGGACACACTGCGCCATGATCGGGTCGAGAATGAGATATGCAGGCACCTTGCCCGCCGCATAAATCGACCTTTTGACCACATAATCCTGATGAACACTGGACTTGGAGACGACCTCAACAACCATGGTGACCAGCTGGGACGGCAGCAACCGTCCCGAGTCGGGAAGCAGGCCCCGCTCGACGACCACCAGGTCCGGCACCGGTTCGCTGGCCTCATTCAGGATGTCGACGTCCTGAGTCTGAAGGCGGGACCATCGCGATCGCGGAATCTGATCCTGCACATCAGCGACGATCATGTTGTGCACGATGTCAGGGCTGGCCATCATCACGACCACCCCCCGGAGAAGCTCGACTTTGACGCCCTCGGGAGGCTCGAACTCCTCGAAGAACTTCGTGATCCCGCGCTCGTCCACAGCGGTCATCTCCGTGACCCTCCGGTTTCTGCCGCCGTCAACTGCGGCAGCAGCCTACGAACCAGGTTAGGGACCGAACCCGCGTTCCGGGCCGATTCACCAGCCAGAGTGATCAGTCCACCAGATCCCGGACCACCGCGTCCGCCAGCAACCGCCCCCGCAGCGTCAGCACCGCCCGCCCCTCGTCGTACGGACCCTCCTCCAGCAGCCCCTCCCCCAGCGCCCGCCGCGAGGCCTTCAGCCCCTCCTCCTTCAGCAGGGCCAGCGGCACCCCCTCCCGCAGCCGCAGCTCCAGCAGGATCCGCTCCACCCGCCGGTCCTCGTCCGACAGGATCTCGCGCCCGGCCCCCGGCGACCGCCCCGACGCCAGCGCCGCCGCGTACGCCCCCGGATGCTTGACGTTCCACCAGCGCACCCCGCCCACGTGCGAGTGCGCCCCCGGCCCGGCGCCCCACCAGTCCGCGCCCCGCCAGTACAGCTCGTTGTGCAGACAGCGGCCCGCCTCCGAGGTGGCCCAGTTGGACACCTCGTACCAGTCGAAGCCCGCCCCCGCCAGCACCGAGTCGGCGATCAGGTAGCGGTCGGCGTGGACGTCGTCGTCGGTCATCGGGACCTCGCCGCGGCGGATCCGACGGGCCAGCCCGGTGCCCTCCTCGACGATCAGCGCATACGCCGACACATGGTCGGGCCCGGCTCCGATCGCCGCGTCCAGGGAGGCCCGCCAGTCGTCGTCCGACTCGCCCGGGGTGCCGTAGATCAGGTCGAGGTTCACGTGCTCGAAGCCGGCCGCGCGGGCCTCCGCCACGCACGCCTCGGGGCGCCCGGGGGTGTGGGTGCGGTCGAGGACCCGCAGCACGTGCTGCCGCGCGCTCTGCATGCCGAAGGAGATCCGGTTGAAGCCGCCCTCCCGCAGAGCCGCCAGATAGGCCGGGTCGACGGACTCCGGGTTCGCCTCCGTCGTGACCTCCGCGTCGGCGGCGAGCCCGAACTCGTCGCGGATCGCGTGCAGCATCCGTACGAGATCGGCGGCGGCCAGCAGCGTCGGCGTACCGCCCCCGACGAACACGGTCCGCACCTCGCGCGGATCGTCGCCCAGGACCTTCCTCGCCAGCCTGACCTCGTCGGTCAACGTGTCCGCGTAGTTGTCGCGGGAGGCGAGGACACCGCCGGTGCCGCGCAGCTCGGTCGCCGTGTAGGTGTTGAAGTCGCAGTAGCCGCAGCGGGTCGCGCAGTAGGGGACGTGCAGGTAGAACCCGAGGGGGCGGGCGGCGGCACCGGCGAGCGCGGACGCGGGGAGCGCGCCGTCGCCGGGGACGGGCTCGCCGTCGGGGAGTGCGGAAGGCATGTCCTCCATTGTCCCGCACCGCGCTGTCCACTCCGCGCCGCTCACCCCCCTCGCTGTCCACTCGCGCGGTTCACCCTCTCCCTGCTCACCCCATCTGCTCCCCCCTCTGCTCCCCCTCTCCGCTCACCTCCGCGCCGCTCACTCCGCCTGGAGCACCAGCAGCGCCAGATCGTCCTCCGGCTGCCCGCCGCCGAACTCGTGGACGAGCCGGCTGATCCGTTCGGCGATCAGCTCGGCGCTCAGCCCCGCACAGCCGGCCAGCGCCCGCGCGAGCCCGTCGCCGTCGTCGAACTGGGCGGAGCCGGAGCGCCGTTCGGTGACCCCGTCGGTCACGCACAGCAGGCTGGCGCCGGGCGTCAGCTCGATGGTCTCGCTGGTGTACGTCTCGTCCTCCACGACCCCGAGGAGGGTCTGCGGGCGGGCGGCGGTGCGGACCTCGCCGTCAGGGCCGAGCAGCAGCGGCAGCGGGTGCCCGGCGGAGGCGAGGGTGCAGCGGACGCCGCCGCCGTCGAGGGGGGTGAGTTCCCCGTAGAGGAGGGAGAGGAAACGGGTCTGCGGGCCGTCGCCGGGCGGCATGGGGCGGCCGCCGCCGGCGACCAGGGCGCGGGCGGCTGCGTCGGCGGCCTCGGTGGCGTCGTCGAGGAGGAGCTGGTTGAGCCGGTCGAGGACGTCGGCGACCCGGTACCCCTCGCGGGCCAGGAGCCGCAGCCAGGGCCGGGCGAGACCGATGACGACGGCGGCCTCGGGCCCCTTGCCCTGGACGTCGCCGACGGCGAAGCACCAGCGGCCGTCGCCGGCCGGAAAGAGGTCGTAGAAGTCGCCGCTGGGGCCGCCCTTGTCACAGGGTTCGTAGACGAGCGCGCTGCGCACGCCCGGGATCTCCGCGACCGCGCCGGGCAGCAGCCCGCGCTGGAGGACGGCGCTGATGGTGGCCTGGCGGGCGTACTGGCGGGCCGCGCCGATGGCGAGGGCGACCCGGCGGCCGAAGTCCTCCACGAGGCCGGTGATCTCGTCGGGGATGCCGTCCGGGCCGGACCGTCCGATGACGAGCGTGCCGAGCGGGCGGCCGCCCGCGATCAGCCGGTAGGCGAGCGCCGCGCCGAGGGCGCCCTGCGGGCCGAGCGCCGCGCCGGGCCAGGGATACGGCTCGGGCCCGGACCGTAACCCGTCGCGCGCGCCCGGCGGGTCCTTCTCCAGGGCGTGGCGCAGTTCCTCGATGCGGTTCTCGCTGCCGTGCCAGACCCGGGCCAGCCGCGGGCCGCCCGCACCGGCCGGGTCGCCCCAGCCGCCACCGCGGCCGGTCGCCTCGTCCTCCAGCCACACCGCGCACCAGTCGGCGAGCCGCGGCACGATCAGCTGGCCGGTGAGCGCGGCCACCAGGTTCTCGTCGAGCTGCCCGGCGAGCAGGTCGGAGGCCTCGGCGAGGAAGGACAGCGCACCCCGGTTGAGCCAGTCCCGGTCGCGCTCGGGGCGATGCGAGCATCCCCCGCCCTCCGCGGCGGCCGAGTCCGCGTGCGGGGACGGTTCCGCGCGTGAGGACGGTTCCGCGTGCGGGGACGGTTCCGCGTGCGGGGACGAGGACGTGGGCGGCTCGGGCGCGAGGATCTCGGCGACCTTCAGCTGCTGCTCGTCGGGAAGCGTGCCGCCCCGGCCGGCCAGCCGCGCCCACACCGACTTCGCGCCGGTGCGGTATGTCACCCCCCAGGACTCCGCGAGCGAGGCGACCAGACGCAGCCCCCGCCCGAACTCCGGTGTCTCGTACGGCGCCTCGCCCGCGTGGTCGCGAGGCGCGCGGGAGGGATGGTGGTCGGTGACCGCGACGAGGAACGCCGTCTCCGTCCCCTCCTCCAGCCACCAGTCCACCTCGATGTCCGTCCCGGCGTGCACGACGGCGTTGGTGACGAGTTCGCTGACGACGACCAAGGCGTCCTCGGCGACCCGCTGCCGCTCCGGGCGGAGGAGTCCGCAGGCGGCCCACTCGTCGAGTGAGGCACGCACCAGGACGCGGGCGGAACCGGCCGCCAGGGCGTTTCCAGGCAGGGACGCGCTCCCCTGCGCGCGCGGGCCCGCGGTGTCGGACGCGGGCGCCGCGTCGCGCGCAGGCACCTCACAGACCCGGGAGACGGTCTCCCGTTGCGTGGATATGGCCCCCATGTCCAGCTCCCCGAGCAGTTCGGACGAATACATCCCGATCGATGCGGACAGGGTGACAGACTGACTGCGCCCATAAGCACCGAGTTACCGAAGTGGGCCGCCATGAGTGAGAACAGTGCTACGCGCGCGCTCGAAGACGGACAGAAACCGCAACAACTCCGAGCATCCGAAACGCACCCCCGCTCGCCGCGATGACCGCCGCCCGCGACAGGGGCTCCCCTGAAGCCCCGGAGACCGGAATCGGAACCGGGACCGGGACCGGCGGGATCTATAAACCGCGGCATTCACCTCGACACCGAGGTACGGCGCGTGAAACGGGGGCTGGTGCGCCATAGCCGCCTGACCGAACGGCCGTCGGCGGGACGGCCGACGGGCCGATCGTACGGGCACGCACCGGCGTGCCCGGCACGGCGGACTACCTGACGAAGGCTTCGCCCCCTGGACGCCGCGGGCAAAGGCCTCTCGGCGTAGCAATGCTAAGAAAAGAAGCTGGGGAACCAGGGCGACTGCTAAGCAGAGCTGAGCCGCCCAACAAAAAAAGAGGCGCGGGGAACTGCGCGACAAGCCACGCCGAACCGGCGGCCGCCACGCAGTCCCCCGCCCTCCGCTAGCCTTCGCGCGTCCCCGCGTACATCTCATCGATGAGGTGCTTGTACTCCCGCTCCACGACCGGCCTCTTCAGCTTCAGGCTCGGCGTGATCTCCCCGTGCTCCACATCGAGATCCCGGGGCAGCAGCCGGAACTTCTTGATGGTCTGCCAGCGCTGCAGCCCCTCGTTGAGCTGCTTGACGTACCCGTCGACCATCGCCACGGTCGCCGGGGCGGCCACCACCTCGGCGTAGGACCTGCCGTCCAGGCCGTTCTCCTTGGCCCACTCCAGGATCGCGGCCTCGTCGAGGGCGATCAGCGCGGTGCAGAAGTTCCGGTCGGCGCCGTGCACGAGGATGTTGGAGACGTAGGGGCAGACCGCCTTGAACTGTCCCTCGACCTCGGCGGGCGCGATGTACTTGCCGCCGGACGTCTTGATGAGGTCCTTCTTGCGGTCGGTGATGCGCAGATAGCCGTCGGGAGACAGTTCGCCGATGTCACCGGTGTGGAACCAGCCGTCGGCCTCCAGCACCTCCGCCGTCTTCTCGGGCAGCCCGTGGTAGCCCTGCATGATGCCGGGGCCGCGGAGCAGGATCTCCCCGTCGTCGGCGATCCGCACCTCGCAGCCGGGCAGCGGCTTGCCGACCGTGCCGGTGCGGTAGGCCTCGCCGGGGTTCACGAAGGACGCGGCGGAGGACTCGGTGAGGCCGTAGCCCTCCAGGATGTGCACACCGGCACCGGCGAAGAAGTAGCCGATCTCGGGCGCCAGCGCGGCCGACCCGGAGACGCAGGCCCGCAGCCGCCCGCCGAACGCCTCCCGCAGCTTGGAGTAGACGAGGCCGTCGGCGACCTTGTGCTTGGCGGCGAGCCCGAAGGGCGCGGTCGCGGCGCCGGTGCGCCGGAAGTTGTCCTGGGTGACCTTGGCGTACTCGCGGGCGACGTCGGCCGCCCACTGGAAGATCTTGTACTTGGCGGCGCCGCCCGCTCGGGCCTTCGCGGCGACACCGTTGTAGACCTTCTCGAAGATGCGCGGCACGGCGGCCATGTAGGTCGGCTGCACGACCGGCAGATTCTCGATGATCTTGTCGACGCGGCCGTCGACGGCGGTGACGTGACCGACCTCGATCTGACCGGAGGTGAGCACCTTGCCGAAGACGTGGGCAAGCGGCAGCCACAGGTACTGCACGTCCTCGCCGCTGATCAGCCCGGTCGCGGCGATCGCCTTCGCCATGTACGACCAGTTGTCCTGCGGCAGCCGTACGCCCTTGGGGCGGCCGGTGGTACCGGAGGTGTAGATGAGGGTGGCGAGCTGATCCTTGGTGATCGCGCCGACCCGCTCCTTGATCAGCTGGGGGTGCTTCTCCAGGTACCTGGCGCCGCGCTGCTCCAGTTCGGCGAGGGTGATCACCCAGTCGCCGGTCTCGACGCCGGCCGGGTCGATGACGACGACCTGGGTGAGCTCCGGCAGTTCGGCTCGCTTCTCGACGGCCTTGGCGAGCTGGGCCGCGTCCTCCGCGATCAGCACGCGGCTCGCGGAGTCGGAGAGGATGAACGCCGACTCGTCGGCGTTGGTCTGCGGGTAGACGGTCGTGGTGGCCGCGCCGGCGCACAGGATGCCGAGGTCGGCCAGGATCCACTCCACCCGGGTGGAGGAGGCGAGGGCGACCCGCTGCTCGGGCTCGATGCCGAGTTCGATGAGGCCGGCGGCGATCGCGTAGACCCGCTCGGCGGCCTGCGCCCAGCTGAGCGACTTCCAGTCGTCGGGGCCCTGGCCGGAGGCCGCGGGTACCGGGTAGCGGTAGGCCTCGGCGTCCGGTGTGGCCGCCACGCGATCCAGGAAGAGGGCCGCCACGGACGGCGGTCGGTTCTCGATCAGTGTCTGTGTGTCGGTCACGACATCCTCCGGCGCCCGCGACGGTGCGGCTGGCTCAGTGCGGCTGGGGTTGACTCACGGTGGGGTTCGCGCTTGTTTAACTCGCGAGTAACTATCGAGCAGGGATCAGAGTAAGCCGCGACCGGGCTGTACGTAAGGGGCATCGGCCTGTCTGTTTCGCCGCACGGTCCACGCAGAGCGACGCTACGCACGCGTAGGGGTCCGCCGCACTTTCGTCCGGCGAACCCCTGTTGTACCCGATTTACGGCCGCGACGGATGGTTGTCCGCGGTCACTTCTTGCTCTTGGCCGATCCCGCGCTGTCATCGCTGGAGAGCACCGCGATGAAGGCCTCCTGCGGAACCTCCACGGAACCCACCATCTTCATCCGCTTCTTGCCTTCCTTCTGCTTCTCCAGCAGCTTGCGCTTACGGGAGATGTCGCCGCCGTAGCACTTGGCGAGGACGTCCTTGCGGATGGCGCGGATGGTCTCGCGGGCGATCACCCGGGAGCCGATGGCGGCCTGGATGGGCACCTCGAAGGCCTGCCGCGGAATGAGCTCGCGCAGCTTGGCGACGAGCCGCACGCCGTACGCGTAGGCCGCGTCCTTGTGCGTGATCGCCGAGAACGCGTCGACCTTGTCGCCGTGCAGCAGGATGTCGACCTTGACCAGGCTGGAGGTCTGCTCACCGGTGGGCTCGTAGTCCAGCGAGGCGTAGCCGCGGGTCTTCGACTTCAGCTGGTCGAAGAAGTCGAAGACGATCTCCGCGAGGGGGAGCGTGTACCGGATCTCGACCCGGTCCTCGGACAGGTAGTCCATGCCGAGCAGGGTGCCGCGGCGGGTCTGGCACAGTTCCATGATCGAGCCGATGAACTCGGTCGGCGCGAGGATCGTGGCCCGTACGACGGGCTCGTACACCTCGTTGATCTTCCCCTCGGGGAACTCGCTCGGGTTGGTGACCGTGTACTCGGTCCGGTCCTCCATGACCACGCGGTAGACCACGTTCGGCGCGGTGGCGATGAGGTCGAGCCCGAACTCGCGCTCCAGCCGTTCCCGGATCACGTCCAGGTGCAGCAGGCCGAGGAAGCCGACCCGGAAGCCGAAGCCGAGCGCGGCGGAGGTCTCCGGCTCGTAGACGAGCGCGGCGTCGTTGAGCTGGAGCTTGTCGAGGGCCTCGCGCAGCTCGGGGTAGTCGGAGCCGTCCAGCGGATACAGACCGGAGAAGACCATCGGCTTCGGGTCCTTGTAGCCGCCGAGTGCCTCGGTGGCGCCCTTGGTCTGGCTGGTGACGGTGTCACCGACCTTGGACTGCCGGACGTCCTTCACACCCGTGATCAGATAACCCACCTCGCCGACGCCGAGTCCGTCGGCGGACAGCATCTCCGGCGAGTTGGTGCCGATCTCCAGCAGTTCGTGGGTGGCGCCGGTCGACATCATCTTGATCCGCTCACGCTTGTTGAGCTGGCCGTCGATGACACGGACGTACGTCACGACACCGCGGTAGGAGTCGTAGACCGAGTCGAAGATCATGGCGCGGGCGGGCGCGTCGGCGACACCGACCGGCGCCGGGATCTCCTTGACGACCTTGTTGAGCAGTGCGTCGACGCCTACACCGGTCTTGGCGGAGACCCGCAGCACGTCGTCCGGCTCGCAGCCGACCAGGTTCGCCAGTTCCTCGGCGAACTTCTCCGGCTGCGCGGCCGGCAGGTCGATCTTGTTGAGCACGGGGATGATCGTGAGGTCGTTCTCCATCGCCAGGTAGAGGTTGGCGAGGGTCTGCGCCTCGATCCCCTGGGCGGCGTCGACGAGGAGGATGGTCCCCTCGCAGGCCGCCAGCGACCGCGACACCTCGTAGGTGAAGTCGACGTGCCCCGGGGTGTCGATCATGTTGAGGATGTGCGTACTGCCCTGGTCCGGGCCCTCCGTGGGGGCCCAGGGCAGACGCACCGCCTGGGACTTGATCGTGATGCCGCGCTCGCGCTCGATGTCCATCCGGTCGAGGTACTGAGCACGCATCTGCCGCTGCTCGACCACACCGGTCAGCTGGAGCATCCGGTCGGCGAGCGTGGACTTGCCGTGGTCGATGTGCGCGATGATGCAGAAATTGCGGATCAGAGCCGGGGCGGTACGGCTCGGCTCGGGCACATTGTTAGGGGTCGCGGGCACGCAGGGTCCTGTCTCTTGAGGCGCCTTATGCCTCGGGTCGGATCGATACGTAGCCTCCATGGTCCCATGGCGGGGGACCGCGGACCGGTTTGGGCCATTGTCCGGCTCGCTGGTAACGTGGGCGGCTGTGTCTCATGCCCTCTCAGCGCGAGGCACGACTTCAAGAAATTCATCGGTACGGGACCTTCGCGGCCCCGCACCAGAACCTGAAAAGGCTCATTCGTGGCGAACATCAAGTCCCAGATCAAGCGGATCAAGACCAACGAGAAGGCTCGGCTGCGCAACAAGGCCGTCAAGTCCTCCCTGAAGACCGCGGTCCGCAAGGCTCGCGAGGCTGCTGCCGCGGGTGACGTCGAGAAGGCCACCGAGCTGCAGCGCGCTGCCGCGCGTGCGCTCGACAAGGCCGTCTCGAAGGGCGTCATTCACAAGAACCAGGCCGCCAACAAGAAGTCGGCGCTTGCTTCCAAGGTCGCTGCCCTCAAGGGCTGACATCTGATGTGACGCCGGAAGGACCCGGGCGGGCCCTCTCTCATCCGCCCCCGACCGGCACCCGAGGATCGACGCGCGGCCTGCGTTCGCCACGCGGGCGTCGATCGACAGTCTGAACCGAAGGCCCCGGCGCCTCGCCCTTCCCCAGGGCGGACGCCGGGGCTTTCGGCATCACCGCGCGCACCCTCTCGGTTCGTCGCCCCCGCCCCCGCCCCACTGATTGCGCCCCGCTCTCCGCTTACTGCGCCCGCCCTCGTGACCGCGCCGCCCGCGCGATCGTCACCACGGCCTTCTCCAGGGCGTACTCGGGATCGTCCCCGCCGCCCTTCACGCCCGCGTCCGCCTCGGCGACGGCGCGCAGCGCCACCGCGACCCCGTCCGGCGTCCATCCCCGCATCTGCTGCCGTACCCGGTCGATCTTCCACGGCGGCATCCCGAGCTCCCGCGCGAGATCGGCGGGCCGTCCGCCCCGCGCCCCCGCCAGCTTCCCGATCGCCCGTACGCCCTGCGCGAGCGCGCTCGTGATCATCACCGGGGCGACCCCGGTCGCCAGCGACCAGCGCAGCGCCTCCAGCGCCTCCGCGGTGCGCCCCTCCACGGCTCGGTCGGCCACGGTGAAACTCGACGCCTCGGCCCGGCCGGTGTAGTACCGCCCGACGACGGCCTCGTCGATGGTGCCCTCGACGTCCGCGGCGAGCTGGGTCACGGCCGACGCCAGCTCACGCAGATCACTGCCGATGGCGTCGACGAGCGCCTGGCAGGCCTCGGGCGTGGCGGACCGCCCGAGCGCCCGGAACTCGCTTTTCACGAACGCGAGCCGGTCCGCCGGTTTCGTCATCTTCGGGCAGGCGACCTCCCGGGCCCCCGCCTTGCGCGCCGCGTCAAGCAGCCCCTTGCCCTTGACCCCGCCCGCGTGCAGCAGCACGAGGGTGATCTCCTCGGCGGGCGCCCCGAGGTAGGCCTTCACGTCCTTGACCGTGTCGGCGGACAGGTCCTGCGCGTCGCGCACGACCACAACCTTGCGTTCCGCGAAGAGCGACGGGCTGGTCAGCTCGGCCAGTGTGCCGGGCTGCAGCTGGTCCGGGCTCAGGTCCCGCACGTCCGTGTCGGCGTCGGCGGCCCGGGCAGCGGCCACCACCTGCTGCACGGCACGGTCGAGCAGCAGCTCCTCCTGCCCCACGGCCAGCGTCAGCGGGGCAAGCGGATCGTCATCAGCAGTCTTCTTGGCCATCGCGCCAAGCATCCCACGGCCCACTGACAACAGGGCCGCCCGCACCTTCCGCGCCCCCGGCCGCCCGCACCTTCCGCGCCCTGGCCGCCGGCACCGCTACGGCTCCTCCCGCCACCCGTCCCACTCCCCCGCGAACTCGTCCAGCTCCGCCGGGTCCAGCCGTCCCTGCTCGTCCTTCAGCAGCACCAGCCACTGCACGTCCTCGGCGTCGTCCTCCCCCGCGAGCGCGTCACGCACCAGCCGCGGCTCCTCGTCGACGCCGAACCGCTCCCCGAGGGCCTCCGCAGCCTCCTCAGCCGTGTCCCGGTCGGGTAGCACCAGCACATGTCTCACATCGCTCACGGCCCCATTCTCGGGCACCGCCGGCCGGCTCAGCCCTTCGGGACGATCTGGACGTCCAGGTCGACGCGGATGCTCGGCCCGACCACCGCGATCCCGCGCGCCAGCATGGTCTGCCAGCTCACGGTGAAGTCGTCGCGGTGGAGTTCGGTGGTGGCCCGGCAGGCGGCGCGCACCTCGCCCTCCATGCCGTTGCCGAGCCCGAGATAGTCCGTGTCGAGGGTGACCGTGCGCGTCACCCCGTGCAGGGACAGCGCCCCGGTGACGGCCCACCTGGTGCCGCCTCGGTGCACGAACCGTTCGCTGTAGAACTCCAGCGTCGGGAACCGCCGCACGTCCAGGAAGTCCGCCGACCGCAGATGGTCGTCGCGCATCCGGACGCCCGTGTCGATGGTCGCGGCGTCGATCACGACGTGCATGGCGGACCGCTCCACCTGCTCGGCGATCCGTACCGCGCCCGCGAACGAGTTGAACCGGCCGTGGATCCGGGCCAGTCCGATGTGCCGGGCGGTGAAGCCGATCGAGGAATGCGTCGGCTCGATCTCCCAGTCCCCCGGTGCCGGCAGCTCCGGTGGCTGGGCGACCTGGAGGATGACGTCACCGAGGGAGGCGAGGCTGTTCTCACCGACCCGCGCGGTGGCCCGGTACGGAGTGAACCCCTCGGCGGACACCGCCAGCCGGTACTCCCCGGCCGGCACGGTCGTCACGAACGACCCGTAGGGATCCATGCCCCCGCTGACCACCGTGCGCCCCGTGGTGTCGCTGACCGCGAACTCGGCTTTCGTCACCGGCTCGTTGACCGGGTCGAGCACCCGGCAGCTCAGCACCCCGGCATCGGGCGGGGTCTGCACCGCCGCGAGAGGGCTCGTCCGCTGCATCCGGTTCGTTCGGTTTCCCATCAAGCGGCCGAACATCCTCGCCACCCCTGTACGCCTCGCCACCAACCGTTACCGGAGAAACATTCGATCACCGATGCGGCTTTCGAGGCAACACGGGCTCACATCACGGGAATAGAGCGCATGCGCCGGAACTACGCACAAGTAGCATGCTACGCGCCAGTAGGAACGCGATCTTCCGTGACACCCGAATTAGACATTCCGGTTGGCTTTCCCCGGATTTCGCACCGTCGGCACACAGTCCAGCTCGATCCCGAACCGCTCCCGGTAGATCCCGAGCACCTCGTCGTCTCGCTCCAACTCCCGTACCTCACGCGCCCCGTCGGCCGCCGTCTCCGTCAACGTCCGCCCGCTGAGCGTGATCCGCCCGCCCTCCTCTGTGACCCGGGAACAGACCAGCGACTGTGTGAAGTGCGACGACGGCGAGGTGCAGTGCCACCACGCCCCGGCCCTGAAGTCCCCGAGCACCCGCGGCCGGACCTCCACCCGGTACTGCGGCTGCCCGTCGCACAGCACGTCCAGGTCCCCGGCCGCCACGCGGTCCGCACCCAGGACCCCATCCCCATCCCCTGCCCCTGCTCCTGCTCCTGCTCCCGCCGCGTCCGGCCCGGCCTCCGTGACCTGGAACGTCCCGCCGGGATCGGCCTGCTCGCCCCGTTCCGCGAACGCCAGCGGGTAGTGGCTGTGCGCCCCGAATCCCACGTCGGCGAGCCACTCGCCGCCGTCCACCGTCCGTACCCGCAGCACGAGATGGTCGTACGGGATCCCCAGCCGCCCCTCCTCCCCGTACACCCGCCCCGCCAGCGGCGTCACCCCGAACCCGAGCGCGGCCAGCAACACCGAGAAGGCGCCGTTGAGTTCGTAGCAGAACCCGCCCCGACCCGCCCCCACCACCTTGTCCAGCAGCCGCTTCTCCTCCAGCACGATCTCCTCGCCGAGGTGGATCGACAGGTTCTCGAAGGGCACGGTCCGCAGATGCCGCAGATGCAACTCGCGCAGGGCCTCGGCGGTGGGCCGGTCCGGACGGGCGGCTCCGAGCCGGTGGAGGTAGGCGCCGATCTGCGCGAGGTTCACCGAGTTCATGCTCTCAGTCTCGCGCCACGCGCAGCTCCCCTGCCTCCCCTCCCTCGCCACCGCCGGTCACGGCCAGCGCCCCGTCCCGGTCGGTCCGCAGCACCACCGCCCCCACCGCCCGCAGCTCGGCCACCGTGCCCGGTGCCGGATGCCCATAGGGATTGTCCGCCCCGCACGAGATGAGCGCGACCCGCGGCGCCACCAGCCGCAACAACCGCGGATCCTGATACGCGGACCCGTGGTGGGCCACCTTCAGCACATCCACCCGGCCGAGCCCCGCGGCGGCCGGAGATCTCAGCAACTCCTGCTGGGCCGGGGGTTCGAGGTCCCCGAGCAGCAGCATCCGCAGTCCGGCCGAGCGGACCAGCAGGGCGACACTGGCGTCGTTCGGTCCGTCCGGATCCGGTGCCGGGTCCGGAGGCGGCCACAGCACCCGCCAGTCCAGCGGCCCGGTCCTGCGCCGCTCCCCGGCGACCGCCCGCGTGATGGGGACACGATGCTCGGCAGCCTCCCTTCTGACGAACTCGGCCTGGTCCGCGGGCTCCTCGAACCCGCTCGTCTCGATCTGCGCCACCTCCCGGCCGCGCAGCACCCCGGGCAGCCCCGCGACATGATCGGCGTGGAAGTGGGTGAGGACGACGAGCGGGATCCGGGTGATCCCGAGTTCTCGCAGGCAGTGGTCGACCAGCGCCGGATCGGGCCCGGCGTCCACGACCACTCCCGTGCCCGCGCCCGCCGCGAGCACGGTCGCGTCGCCCTGCCCGACGTCGCACATCGCCAGCCGCCAGCCGGGCGGCGGCCAGCCCGTGAGCACCCGGGTCAGCGGCACCGGCCGCACCACCAGCAGCACGAGCAGCACCCCCAGCGCCCCGCACCACCACGGATGCCGCAGCAACCGCCGCCCCAGCAGTACGACGCCCGCCGTCACCCCGGCCAGCAGCAGCGCCCCCGCCCAGCTCCCGGGCCAGTCCACACCCGCGCCCGGCAGCCCGGCCCCGGTCCGGGCGATCCCCGCGACCCACCCGGCGGGCCAACCCGCGCACCACGCCAGCACCTTGGCCGCCGGCATCGCCACCGGAGCCGCCGCGAGCGCCCCGAAGCCGAGGACCGTGGCCGGCGCGACCGCGAGCTCCGCCAGCAGATTGCAGGGCACCGCCACCAGACTCACCCGCGCGGACAGCACCGCGACCACCGGCCCGCACACCGCCTGCGCCGCCGCGGCCGCCGCCAGCCCCTCGGCCAGCCGCTCCGGCACCCCGCGGCTCCGTAACGCGTCGCCCCACCTGGGCGCCAGCATCAGCAGCGAACCGGTGGCCAGCACCGACAGCAGGAAGCCGTAACTGCGGGCCAGCCACGGGTCGTACAGCACCAGCAGCACAACCGCCGTCGCCAGAGCCGGAATCAGGGATCTGCGGCGGCCGGTCGCCAGGGCGAGCAGGGCGACCGCTCCGCAGGCCGCGGCCCGCAGCACACTGGGGTCCGGCCGGCACACCACGACGAAGGCGAGCGTGAGCGCCGACGCGAACAGCGCGGTCGCCCGCAGCGACAGCCCGAGGCGCGCGGCCAGCCCCCGGCGCTCGGTCTGCTGGGCCAGTCCCGGCGGTCCGATGAGCAGGGCGAGCAGGATGGTGAGGTTGCTGCCCGACACCGCGAGGGTGTGCGCGAGGTCGGTCTCCTCGAACGCCTCGTCCAGGTCCGGGGTGATCCGTGAGGTGTCCCCGACGACCAGGCCGGGCAGCAGCGCCCGCGCGTCCTGGGGCAGCCCGTCGGTCGCCTCCCGCAGCCCGGCCCGTAACCGCCCGGCCAGCCGCTGCGGCCCGCTCGGCTCGCTCACCACCGCCGGTGCGGGGCGCTCCCGCACCCGCAGCATCGCCGCGACCCGGTCCCCGCCGGCCGTGGCCGGCGCCAGCCGCCCGCTCACCCGCAGCCGCGTGGTGGGCAGCAGCCCGAGCCAGCGCGCCCGGCCGCCGCCACCGGGCGCCGGCACCCCCGTGTCCACGACCACCAGCACCGGTGAACGTGTCGTCACCGCGGTCCCGTCGCCCCTCTCCACCCGCCGCACCTCGCCGCGCACCAGCACGGCGGCCGCGGTGGCGTGGTCCCCTCGCACGCGTGGCCTCGCGGCCCAGGGGTCACTCGTGAGCTCCACCTCCACGGTCACGGTGGCGTACGCGCGGGCCAGCCCGGGAACCGGTCCGCGGCGCACGTCCGCCCCGTGCAGCCCCGCGGAGGCGGCCGCCCCGGCGACGCAGAGGAGCAGCGCGCCGGCCGACGCCTGCCGCCAGGCAGGCGGGGTGGAGGCGACACCTGCGGTCGTCGCGCCCGGCCGGGGGCGCGTCCGGGCGAGCCGCAGCAGGATCGCCCCGGCGACCAGGCAGGCGACCGCGGTCCCGGCCGTCCATCCCGGTGGCGTGTCCAGCGCCAGCGCCGCCGTCGCCCAGACAGCCAGCGCGGGCGGCACCAGCCGCAGGTCGGCCCATGCGTTCTCCCCGGCGTGCGCGGTTCCGGGCCGGGGCCCCGAGTCGGTGTGCCCGGCCCGGCGTACGGCCCTGGGGCCCGGGGCGGCGCCGTCGGTCCCGTCGGTCCCGCGCCTCATGGCCTGACCAGATCCCGCAGGTCGGAGTAGCGGCGGTCACCGATGCCCTTGACCTGGCGGAGTTCGTCGACCGAGCGGAACCCGGCGTGCTGGGTACGGAAGTCGACGATGTGCTGGGCCAGTACCGGGCCGACGCCGGGCAGGGCGTCGAGCTGCTCCACGGTCGCGGTGTTCAGGGAGACCGGCGCGGACGGGCCCGCTCCCGTCCCGGCACCGGCCTGGCCGGGTGCGGCCGGCGGGGCGGGGCCCCCGACGACGATCTGTTCGCCGTCCGTCAGGAAACGGGCCCGGTTCAGTCCGTCGGTGTCCGTGCCGGGCCGTACTCCGCCCGCCGCCCGCAGCGCGTCGGTCACCCGGGATCCGGCCGGCAGCGTGTGGACCCCGGGATCGCGGACCTTCCCGGTGACGTCCACCACAATCTCCGCACCGGGCCTGCCGGTTCCACCGAACCCCCCGGTCCCGCCGGTTCCGCCGAACGCATCGGGCGCCGCGGCGACACCGGCTCCGCCGGCTGCTCCGGCGGCCGGGGCCCGCTCCCCGCCCTTCTCGTACGGCGGCTGCGCGCGCACCACCTCCGGTGCGCTCACGGACTCGGTCCGGCCCGTCCAGAAGTGCTGCACGGCCAGCGCCGCGGCCACGACGAGGACCACTCCGAGGGCGGCCGCGCCCCGGCGTTCCAGTCCGCAGCGTGTCTGCAGCCACACCGGCATCCGTTCCCGTACGGCGAGCCCGACCCGGGACCGCAGACCGGGCAGCGCCGACTCGCGCCGTCCCGTGGCCTCGCCTGCCAGCGCCCGGGCCGACGCCATCACGGCCGCCGCCGTGGACAGCGCCGCCGCGGCGGTGCGCACTCCGGCCGTGGCCGTGCGCACCGCGGTCGTGGCCGTGGTCAGGCCGGTCGCCGCCCCGGTGCCGGTCACCGTGTCCGCGGTGGGCGGCCCTTGCCCGGGCACCGGCCTGACGACGGCTCGTTCGCCGAAGAGGAGTTCCGCCCGGCGGCGCAGTTCGTCGGCCGGGGCGGGGCGGGGCCGGGGGCGGACACGGGCCCGGACCGGGGATCGCCGGTGCCGGGTGCGGCCGTCGGAGGTGGAGCCCCGGCCCGGGCCGCTGGTCGCATGTGTCTCGTGTGAGCGTGATCGAAGTGCCATGCGATGAGGATCGGGCTTCCCGCCGATCCGCGATGATCTTGCTCAGTTTCCGTGGACCGCGGCCGGGTTGTGGATAACTCCGCCACCCGCACGGGTGATGATGCCGAGGCCCGCGCCACAGGATCCACAGGTCACCGCAGTGAGACGACCGCCCCGAGCAGGCCGGGACCCGTGTGCGCCCCGATGACCGCGCCGACCTCGCTCACATGCAGGTCGTGGAGCCCGGGCAGCCGCACCCGCAGCCGGTCGGCGAGGGCCGCGGCACGGTCGGGGGCGGCGAGATGGTGCACGGCAACGTCCACCTCGGCGCCGCCCGCACGCTCGGCGGTGAGTTCCTCGAGACGGGCGATGGCCCGGGACGCCGTCCGTACCTTCTCCAGGAGTTCGATCCGGCCGCCGTCCAGTTGGAGCAGGGGTTTCACGGCGAGCGCGGAGCCCAGCAGGGCCTGGGCGGTGCCGATGCGGCCGCCGCGGCGCAGATAGTCGAGGGTGTCGACGTAGAAGTACGCGGAGGTACCGGCGGCCCGCTTCTCGGCAGCCGCGACGGCCTCGTCGACGGTGCCGCCCGCCTCAGCGGCCTCGGCCGCCGCGAGCGCGCAGAACCCGAGGGCCATCGCGACCATCCCGGTGTCCACCACCCGCACCGGAACGGGTGCCTCGCGGGCGGCGACGACCGCCGCGTCGTAGGTGCCCGACAGTTCGGCCGACAGGTGGAGCGAGACGATGCCGGTGGCCCCGGACCCGGCTACCCTGCGGTAGGTCTCGGCGAACACCTCGGGGCTGGGCCGGGACGTGGTGACGGGGCGCCGCTTCTGCAAAGCCTGGGCCAGGGAACGGGTCGAGATCTCGGTGCCCTCTTCGAGCGCCCGGTCGCCGAGGACCACGGTCAGCGGGACCGCGGTGATGCCGTGGCGCTCCACCGTCCGCGGCGGCAGGTAGGCCGTTGAATCGGTGACGATCGCGACATGGCAGGACATGAGCTGGAGGTTACCTGGCGTAGCCCGGACACGGCAGCCCGCCCCCGGCCGCCCGGACCGGGACCGGCCGGGTCAAGTGGTGCTCTCCGGCCGGGGCTTCTTCTGCCAGGGGTACACCCGAGGCCGGCCGGGCGGGGTGATCGCGGGCCGTGCCGGCTCCTCGGCCGAGGCGGAGCGCGGTTGCCCGGGCCAGGTCTGGGAGTCGCCGGAGTCGCCTGAGCCGCCGGCGGCCTCGGGCCACGGCGGGGTCTGGGCGGCCGGATCCGGACGGGTCCAGTGCCGCAGGGCGTCCGCCTCGACGCCGATCTGCGTGCTCAGGGTGTCCAGGTCGTCGTCGGCGAAGCGGCGGGCCCGGTCGCGTGCCGCCCAGCGCAGCGCGTCCGCGGACTCGGTGATGCGCTCGGTGCGGCGGCGCAGCCCGGGCAGGCGCGTGACGAGCGTGGCCCGGTCCGGTTCGGACTCCAGTCGCCTGAGTTCGCCGTCCAGTTCATACCCGTGCGCGCTGAGGCGCTGGAAGAGACCGAGGGACTCCTTCAGCGACTCGTCCTCGGCGACGCCCGCGTGCAACGCGTCCTGGGTCGCCCGCATCGAGGTGCGCAGGGTGAGCCGGAGCTGGGCGATCTCGCCCGCCGGGCCGATCTGGACCATGGACTTGGCGCGCAGCGTGTGCTCCTCGACCGTGCGCCGGGCCTGGCTGATCGTACGGTCCACCCCGCGCTTGGCGGCGCCGACCGCCTTGAAGGTGACGTAGGCCCCACCGGCGACGAGGAGCAGGAAGAGCACGGCGAATACGGCGATCACGGCTTCCACGGTGCTCCTCCTCGCTGGCCACCACCCCGGCCGTCTCGGGCACGGCGGTGTTGTGGGTGACCGTGCCCACAACGGTAAACGCAAAGGGCAGGCCCGGAGTTCCAGAAAGACCCCGAACCTGCCCGTAGGGGACCACCCGGAGGTGGCCTGCGGTGTCACGCCGTGACGATGTTCACCAGCTTCGGCGCGCGGACGATCACCTTGCGGATCCCGGCGCCGCCCAGCGCCTTCACGACCGTCTCGTCGGCCAGCGCCGCCTTCTCCAGCTCCTCGTCGGAGATGGCCGGCGGCACCTCCAGGCGGGCCTTGACCTTGCCCTTGATCTGTACGACGCAGGTCACGGTCTCGTCGACGACGTAGTCCGGGTCGGCGACCGGGAAGTCCCGGTGCACGACCGAGTCGGTGTGGCCCAGCTTGCGCCACAGTTCCTCGGCGATGTGCGGGGCCAGCGGCGCGATCATCAGCACCAGCGGCTCGGCCACCGATCGCGGCACCGCGCCGCCCGCCTTCGTCAGGTGGTTGTTCAGCTCGGTGACCTTGGCGATGGCGGTGTTGAAGCGCAGGCCCTCCAGGTCCTGGCGGACGCCGTCGATCGCCTTGTGCAGGGCGCGCAGCGTCTCGTCGTCCGCATCGGCGTCGGTGGCGGTGACCGCACCGGTCGCCTCGTCGACGATGTTGCGCCACAGCCGCTGCAGCAGCCGGAACTGGCCGACCACCGCGCGCGTGTCCCACGGCCGGGAGACGTCCAGCGGGCCCATCGCCATCTCGTACAGGCGCAGCGTGTCGGCGCCGTACTCGGCGCAGATCTCGTCCGGAGTCACCGCGTTCTTCAGGGACTTGCCCATCTTGCCCAGCAGGCGGGTGACCTTCTCGCCCTGGTAGTAGTAGTCGCCGCCCAGTTCCTCGACCTCGGCGGCGGGCACCGGGAAGCCGCGGCCGTCGCGGTAGACGTAGGCCTGGATCATGCCCTGGTTGAACAGCTTGTGGAACGGCTCGGCGGACGAGACGTGTCCCAGGTCGTACAGGACCTTCGACCAGAAACGGGCGTACAGCAGGTGCAGTACGGCGTGCTCGGCGCCGCCGACGTACAGGTCGACACCGCCGTGCGGCATGCCCTCGCGCGGGCCCATCCAGTACTGCTCGATCTGCGGGTCGACCAGCTGCTCGCTGTTGTGCGGGTCCAGGTAGCGCAGCTCGTACCAGCAGGAACCGGCCCAGTTGGGCATGGTGTTGGTCTCGCGGCGGTACTTCTTCGGCCCGTCGCCCAGGTCCAGGGTCACGTGGACCCAGTCCTCGTTGCGCGACAGCGGCGTCTCGGGCTGGGTGTCGGCGTCCTCCGGGTCGAAGGTGCGCGGCGAGTAGTCCTCGACCTCCGGCAGTTCCAGCGGCAGCATCGACTCGGGCAGCGCGTGGGCGACGCCGTCCTCGTCGTAGACGATGGGGAAGGGCTCGCCCCAGTAGCGCTGGCGGCTGAACAGCCAGTCGCGCAGCCGGAAGTTGACGGTGCCCTCGCCGATGCCCTTGCGGGCCAGCCACTCGGTGATGCGGGCCTTGGCCTCGGCGACCGGCAGGCCGTCCAGCTTGATGTCGTCGTTGGAGGAGTTGATGATCTTCGCGTCGTACGAGGCGAAGGCGTCCTGCCACGTCGACGTGTCGGTGCCGCGGCCGTCGGTCGGCTCGACGATGCAGACGATCGGCAGCTCGAAGGCGCGCGCGAACTCGAAGTCGCGCTGGTCACCGGCCGGTACGGCCATGATCGCGCCGGTTCCGTAGCCCATCAGCACGTAGTCGGCGATGAACACGGGGATCTTGGCGCCGTTGACCGGGTTGGTCGCGTAGGCGCCGGTGAACACACCGGTCTTGTCCTTGGCCTCGGCCTGCCGCTCCACGTCGGACTTGGCGCCGGCCTGCGCGCGGTAGGCGGCCACGGCTTCGGCTGGGGTTGCGTGGCCGCCGGTCCACACGTCGTGGGTGGCCTCGGGCCAGGCCGCCGGGACGAACCGGTCGACCAGCGGGTGCTCGGGGGCCAGCACCATGTAGGTCGCGCCGAACAGGGTGTCGGGGCGGGTGGTGAAGACGGTGATCTGCTCGCCGTCGATGGGGAAGTCGACGCGGGCGCCCTCGCTGCGGCCGATCCAGTTGCGCTGCTGCAGCTTGATCGCCTCGGGCCAGTCCAGCTCGTTCAGGTCGTCCAGCAGCCGGTCGGCGTAGGCGGTGATGCGCATGTTCCACTGGCGCAGCTTGGCCTTGAAGACGGGGAAGTTGCCGCGCTCGGAACGGCCGTCGGCGGTGACCTCCTCGTTGGCCAGTACGGTGCCCAGGCCGGGGCACCAGTTGACCGGCGCGTCGGAGGCGTAGGCCAGGCGGAACTCGCCCAGGACGTCGGCGCGCTCGGTGGCGGTCAGCTGGTTCCACGCGCGCGTGTGGCCCGGTACGGCACGCTCACCGGACTCGAACTGGGCGATCAGCTCGGAGATCGGGCGGGCCTTCTTGGCCTCGTCGTCGTACCAGGAGTTGAAGATCTGCAGGAAGATCCACTGGGTCCACTTGTAGTAGTCCGGGTCGATCGTGGCGAACGACCGGCGCTTGTCGTGGCCCAGGCCCAGCCGGCGCAGCTGGACCTTCATGTTCTCGATGTTGGCCTCGGTGGACACGCGCGGGTGCGTGCCGGTCTGCACGGCGTACTGCTCGGCGGGCAGGCCGAAGGCGTCGAAGCCCAGGGTGTGCAGGACGTTGTGGCCGTTCATCCGCTGGAAGCGGGCGAAGACGTCGGTGGCGATGTAGCCCAGGGGGTGGCCGACATGCAGGCCCGCACCGGACGGGTACGGGAACATGTCCATGATGAACTTCTTGGGCCGTGCGACCAGCCCGGGGTCGCCGGCCAGCTCGCCCGTGGGGTTGGGCGCCGCGTAGGTGCCGTCGGCGTCCCAGAAGTCCTGCCAGCGTGCTTCGATCTCTGCCGCCAGGGCGGCCGTGTAGCGGTGCGGCGCGGCCTCCGCCGACGTGGCGGCGGCAGCGGGGTTCGTCTCGCTCATGATCCTCAAAGCTCCATCGGTCGTCTCTGCCTGCGGCTGCGAACTTCTAGAAACGAAAAATCCCCTCACACAGGAGGGGACGCCGCGCCGATGCCGACCAACCGTTTCGTCCGGCGGTCGGGACTGATCAGCGCGGCCCGCTAAGCAGAAGGCGTACGGCACGCATGCCGTCAGAGTACCGCAGCGCTTGAGCAACCTGCGACGCGCTTGCGTATCACTGGATGACACGTGCGTCTGAGGCGACCATCGGGACGAGAGTTGAACCAGGTTCAAAAATTACTTCGCGTAACGTCCGCTAAGGGACATCGCAAGGGGCGCATCGCCTTTTGATAACAACGCAATAACTCAAACCTCGTACTGATCGGTATGGCGCCACTTAGGCTGCGGCACCGGGACCGCTTTCCCGAACTGCTCGGAGTTGCCCCCATGAACCCTCGTCGTAGTAACAGCTCGCTCCCCAAACCAGGCCGTTCGGCCTACGGGGTGGCGTCCGCTGTCGTCCTGTTGCTGATACCCATCGTCGTCCTGCTGGGAGGCGACTGGCTGCAGCAGTTCCTGAACTTCGGTGCGGGCGTCCTGGCGCTCGTCTGCCTGACCTGCTCGTGCATCTGGGGCCTGGTGGCCCAGGACCGCATCCTCCTCAACATCCGCCAGCGGATCGTGGCCCAAGCCATCCACCGGGTCACCGCGGTGGCCTCGATCGCGTTCCTGCTCGTGCACATCGGGGTGAAGATCGCGCTGGACCACGCCGACTGGATCGCCGCCCTGATCCCCTTCGGCTGGCTGGTCACAGGAGGCGGCGGCGCGAACCCGGGCAGCGCCAGCCTCATCGGCATGGGCTCTCTGGCCGCCTACCTCATGATCTTCGTGGGTATCACCGGCGCGCTGCGCAACCAGTTCGCCGCCCCCGCCGTGGTGGCCGCCCGCTGGCGCGCGATGCACATGCTGGCCTACCCGGCCCTGTGCTTCGCCCTGCTCCACGGCCTCTTCGCGGGCCGCCCGGCGAAGACGTTCTTCATGGTGTCGTACGAGCTGTGCCTGGCCGGAATCATGGCGGCCCTCGCCCTGCGCGCCGCGCCTCGCCCGTTCAAGCGCCGCTTCGCCGACCGGCTCGTCACGCTCCTCGGGGATTCGGAGCGGTCCCGTCTGAACGATCTCGACGCGAGCCGTGCCCGAGTCGGCGAGTCCGGGCTGCCCGGCTACGAGGCCCCGCGCGAGCGCGAGCCCAGGCCGTCGCGCGCCGAGACCGCGTCCACCCAGTCGAACCCGCTGTTCCCGTCCGCCGCCCCCGGCCCCGAGCCGGCCTCCGGCTTCGCGGCCGCCTACCGGGCCACGAACACGCCCGGGCAGCCCCAGTCGCCGTTCGCGGCAGGTCAGACCACGCGCATGGAGCGCGTGGACGGCCCGTCCAGCACCTCGGGCAGCTGGCCGATCCCGTCCCCGCCCCCGGTCGGCGAGGCGCCGCCGTCGGCGTACGACCCGCTCCGGGACACCGGATACAACATCCCGGCCTATGGCAATCCGGGCGCCGCCGGCACGACCGGACGTGATGTGTACGACACGAGTGAGACGAACGCCCGGTACGGGACGTACAACTCGAATGACACATACAACAGCGGTCCCGCCAACGAACCAGCGCCCGGCGCGTCCTTCGACGCCCCGGGTTCGGGCGAACCTTGGAACACGCCTTCCGGAGGCTATAGGTGAACGAGGCCCTGCCCGACGTACCAGAAGTCCGCGTGGTCGGCCTTCCACAGCTCACGTCAGGCTTCGACCTTGTCGAAAGACTCGATCTGCCCATGCACCTCAAGGTGCACGGGCCGCTTGAGCCCTTGGGCGGGGAGCAGCTCGCGCAGCTCTCCGAACGCATCAACCTGAAGGGCCGCGGCGGTGCGGGCTTCCCCTTCCACAAGAAGCTGCGCTCGGTCGCCGAGGCGGCGATCAAGCGCGGTGTACGGCCGGTCGTCGTCGTCAACGGCAGTGAGGACGAGCCGGCCTGCCGCAAGGACACGGTGCTGATCAACCGTGCCCCGCATCTGATCCTGGACGGTGCGCTGCTGTGCGCCGAGGCGCTGGGTGCCCGCACGCTCGTGGTGGGGGTCACCAGGGAGTCCACGCAGCGCTCCATGGAGCAGGCGCTCGCCGAGCGCGGTCTGAGCAACGGCCGGCGTTCGGCGCTGAAGGCGTTCGTCCAGCGCAACCCGGTCCGCATGGTCACCGGAGCCGCCGCGTCGCTGATCCGCTCGATCGACGGCGGCCCCGCGATCCCGCCCGGCCGCAAGACCAGTGCCTCGCAGAACGGTGTCGGCGGCGCGCCCACGCTGCTGTCGAACGCGGAGACGTTCGCGCAGCTGGCGATCGCCGCCCGGATCGGCCCGGAGCGTTACGGCAACACCGGCCTGTACGACGAGCCGGGCACCGTCATGCTGACGGTCTCCGGCGCGGTCGCCCGGCCCATGGTGATCGAGGTGCCCACGGGCGTGCCGCTGCGCTACGTCCTGCAGCTGGCCGGCGCCCCGCCGGTGCCGCAGGGGGTGCTGACCGGCGGCTACCACGGCAAGTGGATCGACGCGGCCACGGTCAACGAGGCGATCGTCTCCCGTAACTCGCTGGACGCGGTGGGCGGCGCCCTGGGCGCCGGCGCCATCCTGCCGATCACGCAGGAGACCTGCCCGCTGGGCGAGTCGCTGCGGGTCGCCCAGTGGCTCGCGGAGGAGAGCGCGGGACAGTGCGGTCCCTGCTACCTGGGTCTGCCGGCGGCCGCGCGCGGCATGGAGGACATCCTCAACGGCGGCGGACCGGCCGCTCTGGAGGCGCTCAAGCAGGTCGCGAAGAACGTGAAGCGGCGCGGCGCCTGCTCGCACCCGGACGGCTCCGCGATGTTCCTCGAGTCGACGATCAAGGCGTTCACCGACGACCTGGCCGCGCACGTTCTCGGAAACGGCTGCGGACGGCCCGTCGAGGGCGTTCTGCCGCTCTTCGAGGACGGCAAGATGCCTACGGGCATTCCGGGCGGCGGAGAGCCCGAGGACAACGGTGGCGGCAGCCGCCAGAAGATCTATGTCGACTGGACGCTGTGCCGTGGCCACGGCCTGTGCGCGGACATCCTTCCGGAGGTCTTCGAGCTGGGCGCGGACGGTTTCCCGACGGTCGCGCAGGCGAAGGTGCCCCGGTTCGCGGAGGCCAAGGCGCTGCGCGCGGTGCGCCGCTGCCCGGCGCTCGCCCTGCGCCTGGAGGAGGACACGCGCTCGCAGGCGCCGGCCAAGAACCTGCCGGTTCTCTCGCAGGGCCGCGGCCGCCGGGCGCTGGGACGCTGACCGCGTACTTCACCGCACGCATGTGGGGCGGGTCACCCTGGTCGGGTGGCCCGCCCCACGCGCGCGAACCCATGGGGAACCAGGTTCCCGCGGACCGGGTTTCCGAATGTTTCCGGAACAACGCGAAGGCGGACCATCCGTTCGGATGATCCGCCTTCGACTTCTGTGGAGCTAAGGAGAATTGAACTCCTGACCTCCTGCATGCCATGCAGGCGCTCTACCAACTGAGCTATAGCCCCGTGTTCTGATCCGCCCGGTTGCCCTGGCGGCGACGCCAACATTACACGGTCGACGGGGTGCACCACCAAATCGTTTCCGTTCTATGCGGATACGGGCGCTAGTGTCGGACTTCGTGACCGTGATCGCGTTCTCCGAGACCCGGCGCCGGGTGCCGGTGGCCCTGGGGGCGTGTCTCCTGTCGTTCACGGTGTTCTGGCTGGCCCAGCGGGCCGCGCACGTGTCGATGATCGACCTGATGGTCTACCGGGCGGAGGGGGCGACCGTCCGCGCGGGCGGCGATCTCTACGCGCTGCGTACGACGGCGGCTCAGCTGCCGTCCACGTATCCCCCGTTCGCGGCGCTGTTGTTCACCCCGCTGACACTGCTGGACGTCACGGGCATGCGCACGCTGGCGACAGCGGGGAACCTCGCCCTGCTGCTTGTGTTCGTCGGGCTGTCCGTCCGGCTCGTCGGTCACGCGCGCGTGGAGCGCGTCCTGTGGGTCGCGGCGGCGGCGGTCTGGTGCGAGCCCGTGTGGACGACCATGCGCTACGGGCAGGTCAATCTGCTGCTGGCCGTACTGGTGCTGTGGGATCTGTCACGCCGTCCCGCCGAACGCCCGGACCGCTGGGCGGGGGTGGGAGTGGGGCTCGCGGCCGCGGTCAAGCTGACACCCGCCCTGTTCGCGGTGTTCCTGCTCGCCACGGGCCTGGCCGCCCGCCTCACAGGACGGGACGGAGGTCCGTGGCTGCGGCACGCGCGCGGGGCGGCGGCCGCCTTCGCGGGGGCGACCCTGCTGGCGGCGGCCGTCCTGCCGTACGACTCGTGGCGGTTCTGGACCGGGATGGTGTTCCGGACGGGGCGGGTGGGGCGGGCCGAGGAGACCGCGAATCAGGCCCTGCGCGGCGTTCTGGCGCGTCTGCTGCACACTTCCGAGCCGGGAGCCGTCTGGGCCGCCGCGGCGGCCCTGACGGCCCTCCTGGGGCTCGCGCTGGCGGTGACGGCGGAGTTGCGAGGCCGGCGGGCCTGGGCGGTGGCCGTCTGCGCGGTGACCGCGCTGCTGATCAGCCCGGTGTCCTGGTCGCACCACTGGGTGTGGTGCGTGCCGGTGGTGCTGCTGCTGTGGACGCACGGGCAGCGGACGGCGGCCGCGGCCACGGTGCTCGTCTTCTGCTCGTACGCCCTGTGGTGGGTGCCGCACGGGCACGGACGGCCCGAACTGCACCAGGACGCCGTCGCCTTGACGCTGTCGGGCCTCTACACCGTCACCGGGCTGCTGTTCCTCGCGCTCGCCCGGACATCGTTGCCGAAGCCGGGCCCCGTTCAGGCCGTGACGAACGAATAGAACCGCTTGAGCGTGCAGTGCTCTTCGAGGAGCCGGCCGTAGATCGGCTCGCCCTCCAGCTCACGGTAGGTCTCGATCGGGTCGCCTTTTATGATCAGCGCCCGCGCGCATTCCTCGCACCAGTACTGGTAGTCGGGGTTGATCGGCTCCATGTCGCGGACGATCGGGGTACCGCTCCCGCACCAGTCGCATTTCCGCCTGTGTGCACCCATCGATCAGCTCCAGCTGTGGCCGCAGGCCGTGCACACGTAGGAGATCCCGCCGTTGTCGCCCAGCACTTGGGCGACATGCGCGGAACCGCAGGAAGGGCAGAGCAGCCGGGTGATCGTGTCCCGTATCAACGCCGCACCGAGGAGGTGGCCGCCCTCCTCAAGGATGCTCGCAGGCATCGCTACTCCTCCCGTCGGGCCGCGCCCCCTTCCGGCCGTTTGATTCTGCCACGGCCGGACCAATACGGTCAGCGACGCCTCAGTACCAGTCCGGACACGGCACCCGCGGCCGCCGTCGCGGCGAGCGCCCATGCACAGGCTGACAGCGCCTCCGCAGAGGTATACGCCTGCGGGCCCCCGACTGACTCAAGCCGGTTCAAGAACAGTGTGCCGAACGCGGCGACGCCGATGAGCTGGCCCAGCTGGGTGACGGTCGCGAGGAGTCCGCTGGCGTCCGCCGCGTCCTCGGGGCGCACGGTTGCGAGCGCGCCGGTGAGCGTGGGGCTGAACGCGAGCGCGAGCCCCGCGCCCACTCCGGCGTACGCCACATAGAGCTGCGCGCCTCCGTCGCCGCCCCCGTGGAAGGCCAGCCCGACGCCGGCCACGCCCAGCGCGGTGAGCACGAACCCGGCCGGGGGCAGCGCCCGCTGCCAGGCGGCCGGCCACCTGCGCCAGGTGAGGGCGACCGCCCCGAAGGCGACGGCGGTCGGCGCGAAGGTGAGACCGGCGCGCAGCGCGCTGTAGCCGAGGCCGCTCTGGACGTGCAGGGTGAGGGTGAAGAGGAATCCGGCGTTGACGGCCATGGCGGCGAGGATGCGCAGGACGGCCAGGCCCATCCCGGGATGGCGCAGCACCCGGGGCGCGACGATCGGGGCGCCGCCGCGCCGGGCCAGCCTCGACTCGTAGCCGCAGAACAGTGTGAACAGGAGCACGGCGGCGGCCAGGGACAGCCAGGACCACAGCGGCCAGTCCTCCTCCTGGCCCAGCACCAGCGGAACCGTCAGCAGCGACACGGCGGCGCCCAGCAGGACCAGGCCGGGCAGGTCCAGGCCGCGGGCCCGCTCGGGACCGGATCCCGCGCCGAGCGGCAGCACGCGCCGGCCAAGGACGAGGAGTACGGCGCCGACGGGCACGTTGACGAGGAAGACCGGCCGCCAGCCGGTGCCGAACAGGTCGGCGCTGACCAGGAAGCCGCCGACGACCTGCCCGGCGGCGGCGCCGACCGCGAGGACCGCCGAGTAGGCGCCGAGCGCCCGGACGCGGGCCTCGCCGGTGAAGGCACGCTGGATGATGCTGAGGACCTGCGGGATCATCACCGCCGATCCGGCACCCTGCACCAGCCGGAACACGATCAGCTCGGTGGCACCCTGGGCCAGCCCGCAGGCGAGTGACGCGGTGGTGAACAGGGCGAGGCCGGCGAGGTGGGCCCGGCCGTGGCCGAACCGGTCGCCGAGCCGGGCACCGGTGATCAGCAGCACCGAGTAGGTGATGGCGTAGCCGGCCACGACCAGTTGCAAGTCGGCGCCGGAGGCGTGGAGTTCGGAACCCATGGTGGGGGCCGCGACGTTCACGATGAAGACGTCCAGCACGGCCATGAAGAGGGCCGCGAGGACGGCCGCGAGAAGCAGCCGGCGCCGGTTGTCAGTGCCGGGTGTTTCACTTTTGGCAGGGGTCGGAGCGGGCGCGGGAACCGGGCCCGTCCGGGATGTGGTCGTCATGCGTCCGAGCGTGGTGGCGGTCCGGTAAGGGTGCCGAGAGCCCGCCGATGCTGGTACTGGCAGCACCTGGCAGCGGGCGGGGACTGCGCCCACGATGGAAGACGTGACGACGGGGGGCGTGACGATGGCGACGACAGCACACCGCCGCAGGCCGGAGCTGGCCGCGTTCCTGCGCAGCAGGCGGGCCCGGGTGCAGCCGGCGGACGTCGGGATGCCGCCGGGGCTGCGGCGGCGCACGCCCGGGCTGCGCCGGGAGGAGGTCGCCCAGCTCTCCGGCGTGGGCGTGACCTGGTACACGTGGCTGGAGCAGGGCCGGCCGATCAACGCGTCGGCGCAGGTGCTGGACGCGGTGGCGCGGACGCTGAGGCTGGACCCGCCGGAGCGGGAGCATCTGTACCGGCTGGCGGAGGTGCCGTTCGCCCCGGTGCCGGAAGGGCTGTCCCGGTCCGTCGGCGCGGGGGTGCAGGGCATCCTCGACGCGCTCGACCCGCTGATGGCGGCGGTGTACACCTCGCGTTACGACGTGCTGGCCACCAACGCCGCCCACCGGGATCTGTTCCTGGTGCCGGAGACGGTGCGGATCGGCGTGCCGAACGTGCTGTGGACGCTGTTCACGGTCTCGGAGGAGGCCTGCCCGGTGGTGCACCGGGATCGTGAACTGCCGATGATGGTGGCGACCCTGCGGTCCTCCTACGGCAGGCATGTCGGTGAGCCGGCCTGGGAGGACTTCATACGGGCGCTGTCCCAGGCCAGCGGGTACTTCGCCCGATTGTGGGCGAACGGGGCGGTGGCGCAGCCGGGGCCGCGGGTGAAGACGTTCCGTCATGAGGCGGTGGGCGAGCTGCGGATGACGTCGCAGTCGCTGTCGATCGACGGGATGCCGGAGGCGCGGATCGTGGTCTACACCCCGGAGGACGAACGGGCACGGGAGCGGACGGCGTTGCTGCGCAGACGCAGGCAGCGGCTGTGGCCGGTGACGGAGGAGGAGACCACCGAGATCGTCCGGGAGTGGAACGCAGAAAATCCCGCCCTCTGAAAGAGGACGGGATTCTTACTCACCGATCTTTGGCAACTCGACGGTGTGCTGAGTGCCGATCTGTGGAGCTAAGGAGAATTGAACTCCTGACCTCCTGCATGCCATGCAGGCGCTCTACCAACTGAGCTATAGCCCCTTGCGTTCTTCCCGTCTTTCCGCTCGGCGGGGCGAACAAGAAGAACTTTAGCCTGCGACCTGCCGGAAAGTGAAATCCGGGTCCCGGCGAGGCCAGGTGGCCGGCGGATCCTCAGTCGTCGTCGCCGAGGACGGGCTCCGGGAGGGTGCCGGCGTTGTGTTCCAGGAGCCGCCAGCCGCGGGCGCCTTCGCCGAGCACGGACCAGCAGCAGTTGGTGAGGCCGCCGAGGCTCTCCCAGTGCCGGGACTCCAGGCCGAGGAGGCGGCCGATGGTGGTGCGGATGGTGCCGCCGTGGCTGACCACGACGAGAGTGCCGTCCTCGGGGAGTTTCTCGGCGTGCCGGAGCACGACGGGGGCGGCCCGGTCGGCGACCTCGGTCTCCAGTTCGCCGCCACCGCGGCGGACCGGCTCGCCGCGCTTCCAGGCGGCGTACTCGTCGCCGTGGCGGGTGATGATCTCCTCGTGGGTGAGGCCCTGCCACACGCCCGCGTAGGTCTCCCGCAGCCCCTCGTCGCGGATCACGTCGAGGGAGGTGAGGGCGGCGAGCTGGGCGGCCGTGTCGGCGGCCCGCCGCAGGTCGGAGGAGACGATCGCGTCCGGGCCCAGGGAGGCGAGCAGACGGGCCGCGCGGCGGGCCTGGCCGATGCCGGTCTCGGTGAGCTCGACGTCGGTGGAGCCCTGGAAGCGGCGCTCCACGTTCCAGGCGGTCTGGCCGTGCCGCCACAGGATGATGCGGCGGCCGCGGCCCCGGCGGTCGGTCACCTCGCCCGTGGCGCTCATCACCACTCCCCGCCCGGCTCGCCGGTGTCCTCGGCGGCCTGCAGCCTGGCGTGCTCCGCGGCCTTGCCGCGGGTGGCCTTGGCGTCGGCCGGCAGCTCGATCTCGGGGCAGTCCTTCCACAGCCGCTCCAGGGCGTAGAAGACGCGCTCCTCGCTGTGCTGGACGTGGACGACGATGTCGACGTAGTCGAGCAGGATCCAGCGGGACTCACGGTCGCCCTCGCGGCGCACCGGCTTGGCGCCGAGTTCCTTCTGCAGGCGTTCCTCGATCTCGTCGACGATCGACTTGACCTGGCGGTCGTTGGGCGCGGAAGCCAGCAGGAAGGCGTCCGTGATCGACAGGACGTCGCTGACGTCGTAGGCGATGACGTCGTGGGCGAGCTTGTCGGCGGCCGCCTGGGCGGCGGCGGTGATGAGCTCGATGGAACGGTCGGTTGCGGTCACTGCGTGGCTTTCCCTCGGCGGTCGTTTGCCCTCAAGGGTCTCACGGACCGACGGCCGCACCCCACGTGATTACCGCGTCACGTGGGGTGCGAGGGGCCGCTGCTCAGGAGGAGGACGGCTTGTAGTCCTGGCCGAGGACGACCGAGACGTCGGCGCCCGAGCCGACCGTGCCCTTCTGGACGGCGCCGGTGCCGAGGCCGAGGGTCTTGGCGACCTCGGTGGCGTTCTCCTTGTCGGCGGCGTCGGAGTACAGCACCTTGGAGCGGGCCTGGGTGCCGGAGGCCGTGCCGCCTTCCAGGAAGGTGTAGCCGCCGTTGACGAGGACCACGCGGGCCTTCTCGGTGTCGTCCTTGACGCCGGTGGCGTTCTGGACGGAGACGCGGATCGCGGAGCCCGCCGAGGGGCTCTTGGCGGTGCCGCCGAGGATGTCCTTGACCACGCTGGAGCTGGTCTCGGCGCTGAGCGTGCCGTCGCTCCGCACGGGCAGCAGGGCGGTCTTGTAGTCGCCGTCCTTGGCGAGGTCGGCGAGCTTGGCGAGGAAGGTGCCGAGATCCTTGTCGGTGAGGGACGGGTCGAGGATCTGGGCGAGGGTCTGCACGGTGGTCGTCGCGGCGGAGGCGTCGGAGGACATCTTGCGCAGCACGCCCTGCATGACCTGCCCGAACCGCTCCAGCTGGGCGTTCTGGGCCTCGCCGGAGGCGCGGTAGGTGGCGTAGGCGACGGCGGCCTTGCCTCCGAGGGTCTGGTCCTTGCCCTGGTGGACGAGGGGCGCCTCGCCCTTCTTCTTGGCGTTCGGGTCGGGGACGTCGGCGTTGGTGTCGATGTCTATGTTGCCGACGAGTTCGACGAGGTTCTGCAGGTAGGGGGTGTCGAGTCGCCAGGTGCCCTCGATGTTGGTGCCGAGGACGGTGTCGAGCTGGTCGCGGGTGCCGGAGGAGCCGTCGTCGTCGACGGACTTGGCGAGGGTCGTGGTGGTGCCGTCGTCGTCGGTGAGGGCGAGGGAGTTGGGCAGCAGGACGGTGCTGCCCTGCTTGGTGGTGGTGTTGTCCACGAGCAGCACGGTCGAGGTGCCGCCACCGCCGGTGTTGTGCAGGTGGACGACGATCACGTCGCGTTTCTGGGCGGCCGCGGAGGTCGTCGTACCGGCCTTGGTGCCGGAGGAGGACAGACCGGGGAGTTTTCCGGCGTACCAGAGGTAGCCGACACCGCCGACGGCCACCAGGGCGAGGACGACGGCCAGGGCGATCACGCGGCTGCGGGCGCGGCGCTTGGCCTCCTCGCGGCGCTCGGTGCGGTTCTCGGTGAAGTTCAGCCAGTCGATGACGTCCTCGGAGTCACCGTCGGGCTGTTCGACGAACGCGAACTGGCCGGTGTGGTAGTCCCGTTCGTCGTCGTCCGGCCGGGGAACTGCGGACTGGTCGGCCGGTCCGGCCTGCTGCGGGATGTGCGCGGTCTGTTCGGCGACCCGGGGCTGCCGGCCGCTGGTGGCCGCCTGCCCGTAGGGGTCGTAGGCGGCGTGGCCGCCGGTGCCGTACGGGTCGTACGCGGGCGTGGCCGGCTGCTGCCCGGTGTCGTAGACGGGCGCCTGCTGCCCGGTGTCGTAGACGGGCGCCTGCTGCCCGGTGTCGTAGGACGGCGCGGCCTGCTGGGCGGCGCCGGCGTACGGGTCGTAGCCGTAGCCCTGCCCCTGGCCCTGCCCCTGGCCCTGTCCCTGCCGGCCCGCGTAGGGGTCGTACGTCTGCTGCTGTTGAGCCGGGATCTGGCGGTACACCGGCTGTCCGTACTCGTCGTAGCCGACGAGTACGTACTGGTCGTTTCCGTAGCCCGCGTCGTATCGGTCGTTCACCGGTGCCCCTCTCGGTTCACTCGCCGCGGTACAGCTCGCGCTTGTCGATGTAGCGCACGACTCCGTCGGGCACCATGTACCAGATGGGGTCGCCCTTGGCGACTCTCGCACGGCAGTCTGTGGAGGAGATGGCGAGCGCGGGAACCTCCACCAGCGAGACGCCGCCCTCGGGGAGACCGCGGTCGGTCAGATGGTGGCCGGGCCGGGTGCAGCCGATGAAGTGGGCCAGGGAGAAGAGTTCCTCCGAGTCCCGCCAGGTGAGGATCTGGCCGAGCGCGTCGGCACCGGTGATGAAGTACAGGTCGGTGTCGGGGTTGAGCGCCCGCAGGTCGCGCAGGGTGTCGACGGTGTAGGTGGGGCCGCCGCGGTCGATGTCGATGCGGCTGACGGAGAACTGCGGGTTCTCCGCGGTCGCGATGACCGTCATCAGGTAGCGGTCCTCGGCCGGCGAGACGGCGCGGGCGGTCTTCTGCCACGGCTGCCCGGTGGGCACGAACACCACCTCGTCGAGGTGGAACTGCGCGGCGACCTCGCTGGCCGCCACGAGGTGACCGTGGTGGATCGGGTCGAACGTTCCGCCCATGACGCCGAGGCGGCGTTTGCCGGTGTGCGCGGGGCCCGCCGGCGTGTACCGCGGGGTCGTCACCGTGTGGCCGGCGTAGTCGGCTTCATCATGCACCGGACCGGTAGGCATGTCCTGCTCTCCCATGCGTGCAGACCCTACCGGCCCGGCCCGTGGGCCCCGCCCGGAGGACCGGTGCCGGGCTCGGCGTCCGGCTCAGCGGTCGCGGTTGAAGCGGGTGGTGATCCACAGCAGGAGCAGCAGGATGACGAGGGCGCCGCCGCCGGTGACGGCCGGGTTGAGGCTGTTGTGGTTGCCGCCCTCGGCGGCGAGGGTGACCGACTGGGCAGCGGCGCTGTGAAGATTCATCATCTGCGGCAGGACCTATCGCGTGTGGGCGGGATAAAGATGTCGGCCCATCGTATGCGGGCGGCTCGGCGTCGATCACGCCGACTCCTCCGTTGGACCGACGTCCGGAACGATCCCGGCGGCTCAGTCGTCCTTCTGTTTGTACCCGCGCAGCAGGAACCAGGCAGTCAGTGCGCAGCCGACGAACATGACGACGAGGACGACCCGGAGCAGATCGCCCGAGCCCTGGTGCTGGGCGGCGCTCGCGGCCTGGTCGAGCCAGGCGGCCCGGGGGTGGTGCTCCATGAGGACTCCTTCGGCTGTACTGCCCGTCCACGGTATCGCCGCCTAGGCTGGGCCCTGCTTCGGGGGCACACAGTGGACACTCACGCACCTGGGGGATGACATGTCCGACGACGGCCACGAGCAGAACGGGCACGAGCGCGTGCCGAGCAGGCAGCGCAGGCGGTTCCCGGGGATCTCCTCGCGTGCGTACGAGCATCCGGCGGACCGTTCGGCGCTGGTGGCGCTGCGCAAGCTCAGCGGCTTCGACGCGGTGTTCAAGGCGCTCAGCGGGCTCCTTCCGGAGCGGAGTCTCAGGCTGCTGTTCCTGTCCGACTCGGTCCGGGTGTCCGACCAGCAGTTCGCACACCTGAACGACATGCTGCGGGACGCCTGTTACATCCTGGACCTGGAGAAGGTCCCGCCGATGTACGTGACGCAGGATCCGCAGCCGAACGCGATGTGCATCGGCCTGGACGAGCCGATCATCGTGGTGACCACGGGACTGGTGGAGCTCCTCGACGAGGAGGAGATGCGCGCGGTCGTCGGCCACGAGGTGGGGCACGCCCTGTCCGGGCACTCGGTGTACCGGACGATCCTGCTGTTCCTGACCAGTCTCGCCCTCAAGGTCGCCTGGATACCGCTGGGGAATCTGGCGATCCTGGCGATCGTGACGGCCCTGCGGGAGTGGTTCCGCAAGTCGGAGCTGTCCGCCGACCGGGCCGGTCTGCTGGTGGGCCAGGACGTGCGGGCCTCGATGCGCGGGCTGATGAAGATTGCGGGCGGCAATCACCTGCACGAGATGAACGTGGACGCGTTCCTGCAGCAGGCCGAGGAGTACGAGGCGGGCGGTGACCTGCGCGACTCGGTGCTGAAGATCCTCAACGTACTGCCGCGCTCGCACCCCTTCACCACGGTCCGCGCGGCCGAGCTGAAGAAGTGGGCCGAGTCCCGTGACCACCAGCGGATCATGGACGGTCACTACCCGCGGCGCACCGAGGACAAGGACACCTCGGTCAGCGATTCGTTCAAGGAGTCCGCGGCGAGTTACGCCGGCGATGTGAAGAGCTCCAAGGACCCGCTGATGAAGCTGGTCACGGACATCGCGGGCGGGGCGGGCGGACTGGGCGGCCGGGTCAGGCGCGGCTTCGAGGGGTTCACGAGCGCGCCGCCGCCGAAGGACGCGCCGCCGCAGGACGCGCCGCCGCAGGACACTCCCCCGCGGGACGGCGAGGAGTAGCTGTCAGACCTTCGGCTCGGCCGCCGCGGCCAGTGTCCCGCACAGGGCGGTGGCGCTGTCCGTGGCGAACGGGTCCGTGCCCGCCGGGCCGCCCGCCTTGGCCGTCTGGCCGGCCAGCAGGGGGTGCAGGTGGTCGGCGGCGTCCTCCGCGCAGGACAGCGGGCCCGCCTGGACGTAGGAGACGACCAGCTGGGTCTGGTGCAGGCGCAGGTCGTCGCGGTCGAAGCGGAAGGTCAGCTCGCGGCGGACGGTGAACAGGGAGACCTCGGCGCCGGCCGGGGCTCCGGTGGGCCGCAGCGCGTAGACGAAGGTGTGGTCGGCGGTGACCTCCAGGGTGGCCGGGTCGGTCTCGGCGGCCGTCAGGTTGCCCTGGACGCGGATCTTCGGGTCGGCGAGTTCGGCGCGGGTGGGGTCGAAGCGGACCAGCCACCCGGTGAGGGCGTGCCGGCCGTCCGCCGTGGGGTGGTCGACGCTCTGGTCGAACTGGTCGAGCTGACCGGGGTCGAGCAGCGCCCGCGTGGGCCGCACCTCGCTGCTGTCGAGGACCTCGGGGTAGAGCGAGGAGCGGACGAGGTAGTCCTTGACCGTGGTCAGTGCGGTGACCACCTGGCTGTCGGAGAAGTGCGCGGTGCTCCGCGCGGCCGGCAGCGGTATCCCCTCGGCGCCGACCTCGTACTGCGCGGCGGGGCTGTGCGCGAACAGGGTCTCGGCGTCGGCGGCGCCGGGCACCGCGCCCTGCGGGGAGAGCGGGATGACGGTCATCCGCAGCGGTTCGACGGGCTGCTGGGCTTCGTCGGTGCCGTAGGGGTGGCGTACGCCCATGTAGATCGCGGTGCCGAAGGCGACCAGGATCAGCACGACGAGGACCAGGGCCTGACGGGTGAGGCCCCGGCGCAGGGGCGGGCGCCGGCGTACAGCCGGCGCGTGGTCGGTCATGCGTTCGCGCGCGGAGGACTCCTGGAGGCGGGCAGCCCGAACGAACGATTCGTCGAAGACGACGGATCGGTACTCGTCCTCACCACCCACGGGGCCGCCCTCGGGTGTCCCCTCGGGTGGGTCTCCTGGCCCGCCCATACTTTCAGAGTAGGTCTCGGGAGCCTCAGGTAAACGCCCTGCTACACGACAACTTCTGACAGGTTCTCACCACGACTGCCACCAGGGCGGCCGCGGCCGGTCAGGGGGTGCGCGGGAGCGCGGAGGCCGCCGCCTTGGCGGGCTGGGAGTAGTCGGCGGACACCGAGGGCACCGCCGCGGTGCCCTGTTCCTGGCCGGTGGAGGGGGGCCTGGGCACCTGGTCGCGGCTGCCGCCCGAGGAGGCGCCGCGGTAGACCGCGGCGAAGGCGAGGGCGACCATGCCGACGCCCATGACGACGGCGAGCACCCAGGCGACGGGGCGGTGCCAGCGGACGTGTTTGCCGTACGTCCCGGCGGTGCCGTATCCGTCTTCGAGTACGTCGGCGTCGTCCAGGTCGTCGAGTTCGCCGGCGTGCCCGAAATCGGGGCTGTCGGGGCCGTAGCCGTCGTCGTAGCGCTCGCCTCTGGCGTGGGCGCGGCGGGCCTCGGCCTCGGAGGCCTCGGCTCTGGCCTGGGCGGCGGCAAGGAGGCGTTCGACGGCGGTCGGCTCGTGGACCACGGCCGCCTTCACGAAGGCCTCGTCGAAGACCACGGTGTCGAATTCTTCGTCCGACATCCCGTGGTCATGGTCGTCGTCGGGGTCCCAGCCGTCGGGAAACGGCGTGCCCCCCACGTCCTCCGGCACGGATCCAGAGTAGACCTGGGGGATCAATTTGGGCAGACGGTATGGAAATTCATGGGCCCGGTGAGACGCCTCTCACGCCGGTCCCGGGGCCCGCACGCCCTTCCGCGCGCCCTACGGCGTGCGTACCCGCCCTGCGCGCGCCCTGCGGCGTGCGTACGGCCTTCCGCGCGCCCGCACGCGACGGGGCGCCGCCGTCCGGGTTCACGGCAGGGCAGCGCCGTCCGGGTGCACGGGCGTCAGCGGCGGATGTGGCCGTCGCCGGTGACGATGTACTTGGTGCTGGTCAGCTCCGGCAGGCCCATGGGGCCGCGGGCGTGCAGCTTCTGCGTGGAGATGCCGATCTCGGCGCCGAAGCCGAACTGGCCGCCGTCGGTGAACCGGGTGGAGGCGTTCACGGCGACGGTGGTGGAGTCGACCAGCTGGGTGAAGCGGCGCGCGGCCTGCTGTGAGGTGGTGACGATGGCCTCGGTGTGCCCGGAGGTCCACAGCCGGATGTGCTCGACGGCCTTGTCGAGGGAGTCGACGACGGCGGCGGCGATGTCGTACGACAGGTACTCGGTCTCCCAGTCCTCCGGTACCGCCTCGACGACGGTCGCCTTGGAGTCCTTGGCGTAGGCCAGGACGCGTTCGTCGGCGTGCACGGTGACACCGGCCTCGGCCAGGGCGTCCAGGGCGCGCGGCAGGAACTCGGGGGCGATGTCCTGGTGGACGAGGAGGGTCTCGGCGGCGTTGCAGACGCTGACCCGCTGCGCCTTGGAGTTGATGAGGATGTCGACGGCCATGTCGATGTCGGCGTGGGCGTCGACGTAGACGTGGCAGTTGCCGGTGCCGGTCTCGATGACCGGGACCTTCGACTCCATGACGACGGTCTGGATGAGGGAGGCGCCGCCGCGCGGGATGAGGACGTCGACGAGGCCGCGGGCGCGCATCAGCTCGTGGACGGACTCGCGGCCCTCGCCGGGCACCAGCTGGATCGCGTCGGCGGGCAGCCCGGCGCCGCCGACGGCGTCGCGCAGGACCCTCACCAGCGCCGTGTTCGACTCGTAGGCGGAGGCGGAGCCGCGCAGCAGGACCGCGTTGCCGGACTTCAGGCAGAGGGCGGCGGCGTCGACGGTGACGTTCGGGCGGGCCTCGTAGATGATGCCGACGACGCCGAGCGGGACGCGGACCTGGCGCAGGTCGATGCCGTTGGGGAGGGTGGAGCCGCGGACGACCTCACCGACCGGGTCGGGCAGCTTCGCCACGTCGCGGACGTCGGAGGCGATGGCGCGGACCCGCTCGGGGGTGAGGGTGAGGCGGTCGATGATCGCCTCGCTGGTGCCGTTCTCGCGGGCCTTGGCGATGTCCTTGGCGTTGGCCTCGACGATCTCGCTCGTACGGACCTCCAGGGCGTCCGCGACGGCGAGCAGCGCGTCGTCCTTCATGGCACGCGGCAGCGGCGCGAGGTCGGCGGCGGCGGCCTTGGCACGGTAGGCGGCCTGGGTGACCGGGGACATGGCGTCGTACGGCGAGAGCGTGGTCATAAAGGAAGGGTAGTGCGCCCCGGCCGGCCGTTCACGCGTCATTCCACACCGCGAGACGTGGCCCAAAACGGGTGAATACCGGCCGGTGTCGGGGCGGTGTCAGAAGGGGTGGATGCCGACCGGTGTGGCGGGCGGCGGGCCGTGGCCCTCGGCGATCCGCTGGTGGTAGGTGGCGCGGTCGATGACCTCGAGGCCGACGATCTCCCAGGCCGGCAGACCGGCGGTCTGGCGGTGCTCGCCCCACAGGCGCAGGGCGACGGCGGCGGCGTCGTGGAGGTCGCGGGCCTCTTCCCAGTAGCGGATCTCGGCGTGGTCGCAGGCGTAGCGGCTGGTGAGGAGGAACGGGTGGTCGTGGGCCAGTTGTTCGAGTCCGCGGCGCAGTTCCGGCAGGGGGACCTCGGCACCGCACACGCTGAGGGTGACGTGCCACAGGCGTGGCAGGTCCTTCGGCTCCTCGTAGGTGTCCCCGGCCGCGACGCTCGTCAGAGCACCGCGGGAGGCCGCAGCCCCAGGGCGCACTCGTCTCACGACGGTCTCCTTCAGCTGTGCTCGTTGCGGAACGTGGTCCTGAGACAAAGTTGAGCAGGCCGAAAGGGTTCGTGTGGCGGTTTTACGGAACGTCCCCCACCGGGGTCCGTCGTTACGTCCCGTTTTACGGGTGCAGGATCACCAGGTCGTCCCTGTGTACGACCTCGCGTTCGTACGCGGCGCCCAGTTCCCGTGCCAGCTCCCTGGTCGAACGCCCGATCAGCTGGGGGATCTCCTTGGCGTCGAAGCTGACGAGCCCGCGGGCCACCGCGTGTCCGTCGGTGTCGCGGAGTTCGACCGCGTCGCCGGCGGCGAACTCGCCCTCCACGGCGGCGATCCCGGCGGGCAGCAGCGACTTGCGGCCCTCGACGACCGCGCGGACGGCGCCGTCGTCGAGGGTGAGCGAGCCCTGCGGGGTGGAGGCGTGCTGAAGCCACAGGAGGCGGTCTGCGGACCGTTTGCCGGTGGGGTGGAAGTAGGTGCCGGTGTCGGCGCCGGAGAGCGCGTCGGCGGCGTGCACGGCGCTCGTGAGGACCACCGGGATGCCCGCGGCGGCGGCGATCCTGGCGGCCTCGACCTTGGTGACCATCCCGCCGGTGCCGACGCCCGCCTTCCCGGCGCTGCCGATCTCGACGCCCGCGAGGTCCTCGGGATGCTTCACCTCCGCTATCCGCGAGGTGCCGGGTTTGCTGGGGTCACCGTCGTAGACGCCGTCGACGTCGGAGAGCAGGACCAGCAGGTCGGCGTGGACGAGGTGGGCGACGAGGGCGGCGAGGCGGTCGTTGTCGCCGAAGCGGATCTCGTCCGTGGCGACGGTGTCGTTCTCGTTGACGACCGGCAGCGCGCCCATCGCGAGCAGCTTGTCGAGGGTGCGGGAGGCATTGCGGTGGTGGGCGCGGCGGCTCATGTCGTCGGAGGTGAGCAGGACCTGTCCGACGCGGACGGCGTAGCGGGCGAAGGAGGCGGTGTAGCGGGCGACGAGCAGCCCCTGGCCGACACTCGCGGCGGCCTGCTGGCGGGCCAGGTCCCGGGGGCGGCGGCGCAGGCCGAGCGGGGCAAGTCCGGCGGCGATGGCACCGGAGGAGACGAGGACGATCTCCCTCTCTCCCCCGCTGCGGCTCTTGGCCAGGACGTCGACGAGCGCGTCGACCCGGTCGGCGTCCAGTCCGCCGGAGGCGGTGGTCAGCGAGGAGGAGCCCACCTTGACGACGATCCTGCGGGCCTCGCCGACAGCCTGCCTAGCCCTTGCCACGTCTTGTCCCCACTTCCTTGCGCGTGGCAGCAATCTACGCGAAGGGGACCGATGCCAGGCCCGGCCGTCCAGCCTCCGGACAGGCCCCGGCCCAGTGCCGGACCGGCGATCGACAGAAGATCGACCGCGACAGGCAGAACAGCGTGTGACGGTTCAGGCACGTGCCGTACTTGGCAAAAAGGTTGCGTTGACTGTCTATGGAAAACGAAACGAACTTAAAGTTAATTTGAAGTTTGTGTCATCTAAAGATCGCCGCATGAAGCGCATCCTCCTCAGGTCGGGGAAGAGCCCCTACGACGTCGTCACCCTCGAGGAGGCCCTGCACCGGGACGTCATCGCCACCAACTCGGGCAACCTGATCTTCAGCGATGCCGCCCACAAGATCCTTGAGGCGCCGGGCACCGAGGTCGTCTCGAACGGCATGCCCTCCGACGTCTCCGCCGCTGCACGCATCAACGAGGAGTACGACGCCTTCGTCGTTCCGCTCGCCAACGCCTTCCGGCCCTCCTTCGAGAGCGCGTTGAAGCGGATGACCCGGCTGATCTCGAAGCTGAGCATCCCGGTGGTCGTGCTCGGCGTCGGCGCGCAGACCGGGGTGAGCTACAACCCGGAACGGCTCAAGCGGATGGAGCCGACCGTGCGGGAGTTCTGCGCGGCCGTGCTGGAGCGCAGTGCGTCGATCGGCGTGCGGGGCGAGTTCACCGAGCAGTACCTGCGGAACATGGGCTTCAAGGATGTCGAGGTCATCGGCTGCCCTTCGCTGTTCATGTACGGGGAGCGGCTCACGGTGGACAAGAAGGCGCTGGAGCTGACGCCGCAGTCGCGGATCGCGATCAACGGCTCGCACAGCGCCGTACGCACGCAGGGCCTGGACCGGATCATCACGCGCACCCACGAGCGCTATCCGCATCTGCGTTTCGTCGGCCAGAACCTCAGTGACGCACGACAGTTGCACTGGCGGGACCTGTCGGATCCGAACGCCGCGGTGACCGGGATGCCGACACACCCGGACCATCCGATGTTCCGCGAGGACAAGGTGCGCGTCTACGTCGACCCGTTCACCTGGATCAACGATCTGCGCTCCTTCGACTTCTCCTTCGGTTCGCGTATCCACGGCAACATCGCGGCGCTGCTGGCCGGCACACCGGCCACCGTGCTGTGCGGTGACTCGCGGACGCTGGAACTGTGCCGTTACTTCGAGATCCCGCACCGGCGGCTGGACCAGGCGGTGAAGGACCCCGAGTCGGCGGACCCGGCGAAGCTGTACGCGGAGGCCGACTTCGGCGGACTGGTCGGCGGTCACCAGGAGCGTTTCGAACGGTTCACCGGGTTCCTCGACAGGAACGGGCTGGAGAACACCTTCACGCACGGCGACGGCGGCGCGGCCTTCGAGGAGCGGATGCGGACACTGGCGTTCCCGCCGGGAATCCGCCCCTGGAACGACGCGGACGTCGCCTCGCTCACCTCGCGGTTCGGCTGGCTGCACAGCCGTATCGACGAACTGTCACTGGACAACGCCCGGCTGGAGAAGGAGCTGGCGCGTGCCGGGGCCCGCGCCGCGAAGGCCGCCGCGCCGTCGGCCTCGGTCTACCGGCGCGCCCGGCGGGCCGTGGGCAGGCCGATCCGCCGGGCACTGGGGTCGGGCGGGTAGCCGCGCGGCCGGGTCAGGCGGCCGCCGCCTTCACGTCACGGGTCGGCAGCGACCGGCGCAGTTTGCGCAGCGCGCGCCGCAGGAAGGTGTTGGCGGCCTCCTCGCGGTAGCCCTGGACGGCGCGGGCCTCGCGGGGTTCGGCGAGGTAGATCCAGTCGGGGAGGCCGGCCGCCTTGGAACGGAAGTGCGGGTAGCCGAGGTAGACGCAGGTGCCGCGCTTCTCCAGGACCGGGGTGGGCTGCTTCTTGGCCTGTACGAACTCGACGACGTCCGGGAGGAGTTCGGTGCGCCGGACGGCGACCAGGTGCAGCTGGAGCCGCTCGTGGACCTTGAGGCGGCGGGCCACCTCGGGGTTCCAGTGAGCGTCCATCAGGGGTCTGGCGAGTTCCAGTTTGTGCTGCCGTACCTCGTCGGTGTCCTTGAGGAACTTGGGGCCGAACTGCGGGAGCAGCGTGACCTTGAACGGCCGGACCATGAGGTTGTCGCGCCGCGGCCCGGGCGGGACCATGTCGGCGATCAGGTTCATCAGAGCGCGCGCGGAGTCGAAGCGGAGGGTGTAGCTGCCGCTCTTGGTGACGTGTTTGCCGTCCTCGCGGCCGACGAGGTAGTAGCAGGGGTAGTCGGCGACCACGGAGACGCCGTCGGCGCGCAGGTAGGCCTCCATGGTGAACAGCGCGTCCTCGCCGGTCCACAGGGACTCGTCGAACCGCATGCCGTGCCGTTCCAGCAGGGCGCGGCGGAAGAGTTTCTGGGCGCTGAGCGCGAACTTGATGTTGGAGGAGAAGACGTCGGTCCGGCCGAGGGTCTTGCCCCACATCGACTGCGGTGCTTTGCGGTTGATCCCCTCGACCTTGCCGAGGACGACGTCGGTGCCGTTCTTGTCGGCCATGGCGACCATGCGTTCCAGTGCCTCGTCGCCGAGGCGGTCGTCGGCGTCCAGGAAGAACACGTAGCGGCCGGTCGCCTTGGCGAGGCCGACGTTGCGCGGGCCGCTGGGGCCGCCGGAGTTCTCCTGGCGGATGACGGTCACCGCCATGGCGGTGCGGGCCGCGAACTCCTCCAGGCACTCCCCCGTGCCGTCGGTGGAACCGTCGTCGACGGCGATGACCTCCACGCGGGCCGGGTCGAGGGTCTGGCGCTCCACGGAGGCCAGGCACTCGACCAGGTACGGCATCGCTTCGTACGCCCCGATGATCACGGTCACATCAGGCTGCGCAACGACGGTCACGTTTCCCCCTAGTCAATGGTGCGTTCCCCCTGCGTCACCTCGATCGCAACCTCTTAGATGACTGATCGACGCGACTGGTTGCCTTCGAGTACGCACTCAGTGGCCCAGCTCACATGACGAACGGACAGCCGGGTGGTGTACAGCGGGTTACGTCGGACAGTACGGGCGCGCGGTAAGAGCCGCTCAACCCGGACGGCGAAGCACGGGTAAGAAGAAGGCCGTGCATTGCTAAGCAGAGGTAAGAGAAAACTCCGGGGAAGCCAGAACGGGCTCGGTCCCGGGGGGGAATCCCCTTGGACCGAGCCCGTTCGCGGTCTTGGCGAGCGTCCGGCGCGGGTGTCAGCCGGCGGCCGCGCCCTCCGCCTCGCCGGCGGTCGTCCGCGGCTTTCCGCCGGGCAGCGCCTCGGCGAGTTCGGCCGCCTCGGGGTCACCGGCCGCGATCCGGGCCTCCTGGCCGAGGTTGCGGGTCTCGGCCTTCCGGGCGAGAGCCGCCACGGCGGCGTTGAACTGGTCGATGGAGGTCGGCTCGTCCGGCCCGAGCAGGTAGTGCTTGAGCTCCTCCCGGTCCGCCGCCAGCGGATCGGCCGACGGGTCGCGTACGGCGTCCAGCAGGCCGCCGAGTTCCTTGGCGCTGTTGGAGAGGATCACGGCGGCGCGCACGGCGGTGTTCGCCCGCTTGAACTCCTCCACGCCGACGCCTGCGGAGTCGGTCACGGCGTACGGCTTGCCGCTCGCGATGAAGTCGGAGACCACGCTGGAGATGTCGGAGACCATCGCGTCGGAGACGTTGAAGCAGTCGTACAGCCGGGGTTCGGCGCCGGTGACGACGGCGTGCTGGTACGACGGCAGGGCCTGCCAGTAGAAGTCGTTCCAGTCGGCGCGCAGCCGGGCGATCTCCTCGTGCTTCTTCAGGTCGACGACGTCGTCCCGGCTGGCCTCGGCCTCGTCGCGCTTGTCGTCGCCGGTGCCGACCAGTTCGGTCAGGCGGGTCTCGATACGGGTCAGCTCGGCCTTCGCCGCCGTCTGGGCGTCCGTGTCGGCGGTGAAGCGGGCATCGGCGGCCCGGGCGGCGGCGGCCTTCTGCACGAGGGCGGTGACGCGCCGGTGGGCGGCGCCGGCCTCGGCGCTGACGGTGCCGGTGAAGGGGTGCGGCTTGTACAGGACGCGGACCGGCGGGTCGGCCTTGACCAGCTTCTTCACGATGTTCTCGCCGGCGAGCACGAGGGAGGTGTTGCCGGGGTCGCCGTCCCAGCCCTCCCAGGTGGGCGCGTAGAGCACGGTGGGGATACGGCCGTCGGGGACGCCCTGCCACTTCTGGATGGGCGCGAGCTGGGGACGGCCGACCTCGACGATGTCGTCGTCGCGGACGCCGACGTCGGCGATGGCATAGCGGTCGCGGCCGGCGCGGCCCGCGGTCCACACCTCGTCGTACACCTTGCTGAAGGGGTTGACGCTGGCCAGCTTGTCGCTGTCGCCGTGGCCGATGAAGACGTGCTTCATCGTGGGGACGCGCAGCAGGTGGATGTTCTTGCCGACGTTGGCCGCGTAGAGGGCGACGCGGACCGTGGAGAGGTCCATGTTCATCAGGTGCACGCCGCCGGGCACGCAGATGACGGGGACGGTGGTGGGGGCGAGGCTCTGCAGGATGACCCGCTCGCGCAGCAGGATCAGCGGGCGGGACTCCAGCTGTTCCATGGTCTCCAGCCACATGTTGACCTGGTAGGCGGAGTCCTTGGATCCGGAGAAGTACAGCACGGTCCCGGGCCGGTACTCGGCCAGCCAGTCGTCGACGGCGGCCAGCACGGTGTCGGCGTCCGGCGGGGTCTTGCGGCCGCGCACGTACGGCGTCAGCACCAGGACGTACAGGGAGCCCAGGCCGAGGGTGATGCCGACCCCGATGAACCCGGCGACGGCGCTGTTGGTGGTCGCGGAGACCAGCAGGCCGACGACGGCCGCGAGGTCGAGGTGGAGCATCTTCTCGGCGGAGCGGTCGAGCAGACCGAGCGGCGGGGCGTCCGGGATGTGGATGCGGGACTTCAGGTCGACGTTGCGCGTGGCGACCGGCATCCGGCGGCGGTTGCGGATCAGGGTGACCACTGCGCCGTGCGGGGCCTGCAGGCCGTAGAAGGCGATGAAGCAGGCGATCGCGCCGTAGAAGATCAGGCCGTTCGAGAGGTCCATCCGGGCCAGCAGCAGGATCAGCAGCAGCTGCCGGATCAGGAAGCGGATCGACAGACCGGCCCGGACCTTGCTCAGGCGGTTGACGAGGTAGCTGCCCTTGCGGTGCAGGTAGTGGTCCGCAAGGTATGTGACGGCGGCCGCGGCCGCGAAGGCGTACACGCTCGGTACGAGTGCGGCGACCATGAGGACCGGGAAGCCCAGCATCATGAGTGCGGCCGCGGCCAGCTCGGCCGCGCTGCCCACCCGGGCGACGCGAATAGCGGTGGATATCACGGAGAACCTTTTGCTGACAAAAAGGCCGGAATTTGACCTTGCGGACGATCTGGCAGGTGCTCGATCTGGGTTTTTACGGCTTCAGGCCCCTGTGAATGATCCGCGAACGCGCAACCACAGAGGCCTGAATTACAGATGTCTAATGACTGTTGATTATGCCACGCCGTCCTGCCGGTCCAGGACACTGGCCAGGGCCTGCTCGAAGCCGGAGGCCTGGCCGGCGGCCGCCGTCGGGTCCTGCTGGCGGACGTCGATGACATGGCCGGTGAGCTCGGAGAGCAGCACGTCGAGAGAGGTGCGGGCGACGGCCTCGGAGGAGAGCAGGGAGCCCGCCGGCTCCTGGCCGAACGCCTTGGTGCGCATCGGGGTGGCGGTGCGCTCGGGGTTGATGCAGTTGACGCGGACGGCGTCGCCGGCCCACTCGTCGGACAGGGCCTGGGTGAGGTTCACCATGGCGGCCTTGGTGGAGGAGTAGAGGCTGTACTCGGCGCGGCCGCGGGTGTAGCTGCTGGAGGTGTAGAGCAGCAGCTGGCCCTTGGTCTCGGCGAGGTACTTGTAGCTGGAGCGGGCGATCTGCACCGGGGCCAGGTAGTTGACCTTCAGCGCCTCCTCGATGGTGGCGTTGTCGGTCTCGGCGAGCTTGCCGATGCGCAGCACGCCCGCGGTGTTGACGACGTAGTCGATGCGGCCGGTCTCGGCGTACGCCTTGGAGAGCGCGTCGTCGACCTCCTCCGGGTTCTCCACGTGGGTGCCGGTGGTGGAGCGGCCGAGGGCGTAGACGCTCGCGCCGTAGGACTCGGCGAGTTCGGCGATGTCCTTGCCGATGCCGTACGAGCCGCCGAAGATCACCACGGTCTTGCCGGTGAGGAGTGCGCGGTAGTCCTCCTCGCCGTTCTGCTCGGGGGCGGCGGTGGAGGCCAGCTGGAAGAGCTTGTCGGCGATGAAGACGTCGACGGGCTGGGTGACCTTCATGTTGTACTCGTCGCCGGCGACGACGTGGATCGGCACGTCCGGCAGGTACTTGAGGACGACGGAGCAGTCGTCGGTGGCCTGGAAGTTGGGGTCGCCGGCGGCGACCTCGTAGGCCCGCTTGATCGTGGACAGCTTGAACGCCTGGGGCGTCTGGCCGCGGCGCAGCCGGGAGCGGTCCGGGATCTCGGTGATGAACTCGCCGTCCTCGCCGTGGGTGCGGGTGACGATGATGGTGTCGGCGGAGGGGATGGCGACGTCGACGGCCTGGAAGCGCTCCAGTGCGGTCACGCAGTCGTCGATGACGCGCTGTGAGAGCAGGGGGCGTACGGCGTCGTGGAAGAGGACGTTGCGGTCCTCGCCCTCGGCCAGGCCCTCGCCGAGTGCCCGGATGGCGCGCTCGGTGGTCTCGTTCCGCGTGTTGCCGCCCTCGATGATCTTCTTGACCTTGGTGAGCCCGGCCTTGGCGACGATCTTCTCGACGTCCGCGACGTAGCCCGGTGCCATCAGCACGATGATGTCGTCGATCGAGCCGGCCTTCTCGAAGGTGGCCAAGGTGTGCTCGATGACGGCCTTGCCTGCGATCTTCAGCAGCTGCTTCGGTATCGACAGACCCACCCGCTGGCCGGTGCCACCGGCCAGGATCACTGCGGTGGTTCGGGGCTTGGCTATGTGCTGGGACACAGGTGACCTACCTTGGGGCATCAGGGAACCTGGAAATGGTCCCACTTCCGGTTACCGCTGTGCAAGGTGAGCGCCGTCCACTGCATATGTGCGCGCAACCTTTCATTCACCTTGCCTCGCTGGTGATGGGCGTCGCCCGTCGGACCACGGGAAGAGTTCCGTGAATTTGCTGTGAGTAACTGCACAGCGCATTTCGATTGCTGTGCGTGACGCAAGGCACGTCTCAGCGGCGCTACGCCGTGCTACGGGGACGGCTTAGGCGAGCTAAGCCGTCCACCCTTGCACGGCCTCCCGGCCCCTCACCGCTGACGCAGCTTCTTCAGACATCGGTGCCCCAGGACCCGTACGAGCTCCTTCGACGACGTCTGGTGCACGGTGCGCGCCTTGGCCTCGGCGGTGTGGCGTACCGGTGCCGCGGCCGCCGCGGCGAGCGCGCCGTAGAGCGCCTGGGCGGCGACCTCCGGGGCGATGCGGGCCTCGGCGGCGGGCGGTCCCGGCTGTGCGGGGATGGCGGGCAGGGCGTGGAGCAGGGCGGGGTCCCCGATGACGCGGACGCCCATGGTGTCGATGCGTTCCACCATCTCGGCGCCGATGCGGCCGGCGGCCTCGACGGCCCAGGCGGGTGTGGAGATCCTCACGTCGGCAGCGGTGGGGCTGCACGAGTTCTTCATATGCATCACGGCACCGTTGCGGACGAGCTTGGAATACAGCTCGTCGGGGAGTCCATTGCCGCGGAATTCCACGTTGAGCTTTCGCAGCATTTCGGTCTCGGCGAGGGTGAGGGAGCGGTTCGCCGTGTCCGGTACGGGCTGGAGGAGTTTTTCGGGGAGTCCGAGGAGGGCTTCGAAAGTGCGCATGAGGCCGTCGCGGTCCCGGTCGTCGACCACGACGACGGTGACCCGGTCGGCGCCGGCCGCGCGGACCCAGCGTTCGACGAGGCGGTCGTGCCGGTGCCGGTGCCAGAAGCTGGGGTTGGGCTTCTCGTAGGGGGCCTTGCGGAGCATGTGCTCCAGCCAGTCCTCGTAGCCCATGCGCAGTCCGTTCTGCACGTACTGCTGCCACTGCGAGGGCATGATCCTGGCGAGCGGACGGAGGGTGACGAGGACGTGGACGCGGTCGCCGCCGAGCTGTTCGACGATGCGGGCGACGGTCTCGTCGTCGGGGGCGTCGGCGAAGAACTCGCTGCTGATCACCGAGGTGCGCGGGCCGGTTGCCTCGACCCGCTTGAGCAGATTCGTCCAGTGCTTCTCGGTGGGCACGGCGTCGCCCATCATCGCAGGCCGGGCGCAGGCCGCGAGGGCGGCTTCCATCGGGTGCCGGGTGGTCGCAGGGAACTCCACGCCATGTTCGGGCAGCTTGTCCTTGGCGGCGAACAGGGCGCCCTGGATGGCCGTGGTACCCGTCTTGTGCGGGCCGATGTGCAGCAGGCGGGTGCCGGCGGGCAGGGCGGCAAGGGAACCGGTGCGGCTCGTGGGGCTTGGGGCGTCGTGGTTCACCGGGGCTTCGCCTCTCGTGCAGTCCGTCTCCATGGTTAACGGAAGGTAAGACGTTTACCTTAGGTTCACCTGAGAGGAGCCTGGGACACAGATGAGTCCCAGGCTCCCGTTACACGGACTTGACCTTTGACGTGCCCGGTTCGTACGTCACACGACCTGTACGCCCGGTTCGTCGGTCTCGACGCGCAGGGTGGCGAGGGTGCTCGCGGTGGCCTGGGGCTTGAGGACGGTGTCGACGACCCGCACGCGCGCGTCGATGCCGTCGCGACGGATGTCGAAGAGGTGGTAGCCGCGATGGGCGTCGATGACCTTCCAGTGCGGGTTGTCGGCCTTCAGCGGGTCCCACTGGGCGTGGAAGGCGGCCTGGTCCTGGTCGCCGTTGCTGGAGATCGAGGTGCCGACGAACTCGGTGCCGACGACGTCCGAGGAGGGATCCGCGAAGTCCTTCTTCAGGTCGCTGATCATGGTGAGGTGGCGGTCACCGCTGAGCACCACGGGGTTGCGGACGGAGGCGAACTCGTCGAGCAGGGCGTTGCGTTCGGCCTGGTAGCCGTCCCAGGCGTCGTAGTACCAGAGTTTTCCGTCTCCGGGCAGGATGTCGGTCTCGGCCATCATGATCTGCGAGGCGACCAGGTTCCAGCGCGCCGGTGAGCGGTGCAGTCCGTCGAGGAGCCACTGCTTCTGCCCGGCGCCGAGCATGGTGAGGGAGGAGTCCTCGGCGGCGGCCTGGCTGGTGACCTGGTCACTGCGGAACTGGCGGGTGTCGAGGACGTTCAGCCGGACGAGGCGGCCGAACTCCAGGCGGCGGTACATCTGGATGTGCGGCCCGTCGGGGATCGCGGTGGCGCGGACCGGCATGTGCTCGTAGTAGGCCTGGAAGGCTGCGGTGAGCCGGGCGACGAACGCGTCGTGGGACTGTTTGCCGGGGTCCTGGGGGATCTCGCCGGCCCAGTCGTTGTCGACCTCGTGGTCGTCGAAGGTGACCACCCAGGGCGCGTTCGCGTGCATGGCGGCGAGGTCGGGGTCGCTGCGGTACTGGGCGTAGCGGTTGCGGTACTGCGCCAGGGTGTACGGCTCCGCGGTGCCCTCGTGGCGGCGCGGGCCCGCGGAGGACGGGGTGGACTCGTAGATGTAGTCGCCGACGAAGAGGAGGACGTCGGGGTCCTGGGCGAGCATGTCGGCGTACGGGGTGAAGTAGCCGTGCTGCCAGTTCTGGCAGGAGGCGAGGGCCACGCGCAGCGAGCCGCCCCTGGCGTGCGGGTGGGGGGCGGTGCGGGTCCGGCCGGTCGGGGAGATCCGGCCGCCGGCGCGGAAGCGGTACCAGTAGGAGCGGTCGGGGCGCAGTCCTCGTACGTCCACGTGGACGCTGTGCCCGTACTCGGGCCGGGCGTGGGCGGTGCCGCGGCGGACGACCTTGCGGAGCCGCTCGTCCTCGGCGATCTCCCACTCGACGGGGACGGTCTCGCCGGGCATGCCGCCGCCGTTCAGGGGGTCGGGGGCGAGCCGGGTCCAGAGCACGATGCCGTCGGGCAGCGGGTCTCCCGAGGCGATACCGAGACTGAACACGTTGTCGGGCAGCGGGGTTTCGGCGGCCCGGGCGGTGGATGGCAGCCAGAGCTGGGCGGAGGCGGCGGCACCGAGGACGGCGGCACCGGCGGTCAGAAAGCGGCGTCGGTCGGGCGATGGTGCTCCGGTCATGCGCGGACTCCTCTGCCACAGGGGCCTCGTGAACGGTCTGACCTTGGGAAGCTCCCACGGCAGGTCGGTCCGTCCGCTGAACACAGACATGCGTGCACATGACAACTAGGCGTCGGCCGGCTGCTCCTCCGGCTCCTCCTGGGGCATCCCCGCCTCCTCGGTGCCGTTACCCGCGCCGGTCGCCGGCGGGCAGGTCCGGCCCAGCCA
>NZ_JBFBJL010000041.1:69274-85320 GCF_040686075.1 Streptomyces sp. NPDC086519 | reverse complement strand
TCGAAGTAGATGTGCGGGATGCAGCCGGTCTCGTCCCGGACGTACAGCAGCAGCGCGGCCAGGGCGTTGGGGATGGAGGCCGACTCCAGGGTCAGCACGCGGTAGCGGTTGTGCAGGACCTCGCCGTGGACGGTGAGGCCCGCCTCGAACTCGGAGGGGTCGGTGACCGTCACCTCGACGAAGACGAAGTCCTCCGGCTCCGGCATGTCGTTGTCGGCCCGGATCTGTTCGATCTTGTCGCGGTACTCGGCCTTGTCGCGCCGGTCCGGCTCGTTGGCGATGAAGCGGATCTTGCGGCTGGCCATGTCCCGGATGAATCGTTCCGCCATGTCGTCGAGGGTCACGCTGGTCACGCGCAGTTCGAAGGCGCGGGCGAGGCGGGAGAGCAGTGAGACGAGGATGATGCCGACGATGAAGCAGGCACCGATCTTCACACCGTCGGGCCGTTCGATGACGTTGACGACGGTCGTGTAGAGGAACACCGCCGAGATGACGCCGAACCCGATCGCCCACTTGCGCTGCCCGGCCTTGCGGGCGGCGATGGTCACCGCGACCGCGGCGGAGCTGATCAGGACCAGCACGCCGGTGGCGTAGGCGCCGCCCTGTGCGTCGACGTTGGCGTCGAAGATCCAGGTGACCAGGAAGGCGATCAGGGTGAAGACGATGACCATCGGGCGCACGGCACGGGCCCAGTGCGGGGCCATGCCGTAGCGGGGCAGGTAGCGCGGCATCAGGTTGAGCAGGCCGGCCATCGCGGAGGCGCCGGCGAACCACAGGATGCAGATGGTCGAGACGTCGTAGACCGTGCCGAAGACGTTGCCGAGGTATTGGTGGGCGAGGTAGGCGAGCGCGCGGCCGTTGGCGCTGCCGCCGGACTTGAACTCGTTCTCCGGGATCAGCAGCGTGGTGATGAAGCTGGTTGCGATCAGGAAGCAGCTCATGATCAGGGCGGCCGTGGTGAGCAGTTTCTTGGTGTCCCGGATCCGGCCGGTGGGCTGCTGCTCGGTGTCGTGCGGGTCGCCCTTGACGTGGGGCATGACGGCGACACCGGTCTCGAAGCCGGACAGGCCCAGGGCGAGTTTCGGGAAGACGATCAGGGCGACGCCGATCATGACGAAGACGTTGCCGTGTTCGGCGGTCAGGGCGCTGGACCAGTCGGTGATGACGTGCTCGGCGGTGATGACGTGGTAGAAGCCGACGATCACGACGACGACGTTGAGCGCGAGGTAGACGCCGACCAGGGCGACCGCGACGCCGATCGCCTCCAGGAAGCCCTTGAGGAAGACCGCGCCGAGCAGGGCCACCAGGAGCAGTGTGATGATCAGTTGCTTGCCGTGCAGGAAGTCGGTGAGATGCGGGTTCTCCACCAGGTGGGTGGAGGCGTCCGCGGCCGACAGGGTGATGGTGATCAGGAAGTCGGTGGCGGCGAAGCCGAGCAGGGTCAGCACGAAGAGCTTGCCCTGCCAGAAGGAGAGCAGCCGCTCCAGCATGGCGATGGAGCCCTCGCCGTGCGGGCTCTCCTCGGCGACGCGGCGGTAGACCGGCAGGGCGCCGGCCAGGGTGACGATGACGAGCACGATGGTCGCGATCGGGGAGAGCAGGCCGGCCGCGAGCGCGGCGATGCCCGGCTGGTAGCCGAGGGTGGAGAAGTAGTCGACACCGGTCAGACACATCACCCGCCACCAGCGCTGGCCCTGGTGGGCGGGCTCGGGCTGCGCGTGGGGTCCGGTGTGGCCGCCGCTCTTGCCCATGTCGGACAGCCCCTCCAGCATCCAGGCGCGCAGGCGACTGGGAGGGGGGTGCTCGGTCGTGGCCATGGGGTCGGCTCCTGGTGTCCGGCGCGGTGTGGTGCGGCGCAGTTCGATTCCGGCCATCACGCGGACGGCGGCACCAGCGTAAGCAGAGAGTGACGCGTGGGCCCACGGATCGGAGGGCTCTGGGCGTCAAGCTTGCGTTAAGAATGCCCTGACCGGGCGGGGGCCGCACGTCAGGAAACGGTGGTTCGTGGACCGCGTGGGGAGCTTGCGCTGTACGGGGGACGGCGGGCGGGTGCGGGAGATCGGACACCGAGCGTTATCCCGCACAGCGCCCCTACGACGTCCGCCCTGCGGTCCGGACCGGGAGCCGGGCGACGCGGCGGGACCGGTTCGGGCCGGACCACCGGATGGGCGCCCTGCGGCCGCCTGAAGGGGTGTCAGGATCGCATCAACGCCGACTGCTCCTGGCCGGACGCGGTCGCAGACTGACGGGTACGGGGGCGGGCGGCCGTCCGCGGCGGGTACCTGGGAGAGGGCCGCGCCCTGCTCGCGCTCGGGGTGTTCGCGGTCGCGGTCGCCGTCGCCGCGGTCGTCGACCGCTCGCTGCGCCTGTCGAGGCGTAGGGCCCGGGCCACCGCCGAGGCGGGGACCACGTTGTGGCCGGCGGGCAGCATCGTGCGCGGCGGTCGGCCCGTCCCGGCCCTGCGGAGCGCACCCGTGGGATCTTCGGCACGGACTTTGCGGAACCTGGCGACGCCACCCCTGTCCTTGACATGCTCTTGACGGAATTTTGAACGGTGTGCAGCGGCCCGGCCGGAACCGGCGTCACGGCGAGTGCCGTTCAGGCTGATGTGACGTCGACCCTCCCTGTACCAGCGGCTTCCGGAGAGAGAACCGGGCACATGGTGATCTGCGGCGACGACGGCCTCGCCCACCGGCTCGCCGTCGAACTGGACGCCGTGTGCGGTGAGGTCGTCACCGTGGTCCTGCCGTCCGCCGACGACCAGCACGGCGCCCGGGTCGGCGCCCTGCACCGCGACCCGACGTCCGCCGTCCACCTGCACATCTCGGCCCGCCCGGACGAGGCCACCCTGCGCGCGGCCGGAGTGGCACGGGCCGCCGCGCTCGCCCTGACCTACCGCGACGACCAGGTCAACGTCACCGCGGCCCTGCTCGCCCGCACCGTCAACCCCTCCGTGCGGCTGGTCGTGCGGATGTTCAACCGGGAGCGCGGCCGCCATCTCGAACGGCTCCTGGACCGGGCGGCGGGCCTGTGCGACGCTCCCGCACCGGACACCTCCACCACCGTGCTCTCCGACGCCGACACCGCCGTACCGGAGCTGGTCGCGGCAGCCGCCGTGGGCCACGGCCACACCCTCCAGGTCGAGGGCAAGGTCTTCCGCGGTGTCGTACGGCCCGCGGGCACCCCCACGCACGCCACCGACCTCGCCCCCCTGGCCGTGCTCTCCGGCGCCCACGAGGACGACCCGGCCAGCCAGGACAGCGCCGAGACGGCCGGCGAGGACGGCACCCAGCTGCTGCCCGACGACCGGACGGCTTACCACCGGCAGTTCACGCACGGGCGGCTGATGCTGGAGGAGGTCGTCCACCTCGACACGGCCGAACCGGCCCGCCGGGTCCGGCGGTTGCGGCCGGTGCGCTGGGTGCGGGCCCGCTTCGCCCACCTGCCCTGGCGGGTCTTCCGCTCCCGGCAACTGGCAGCGGTCTACGGCTCGTTGGCCGCCGTCGTGGTCGCCCTGTCCACCGCCACCGCGCTCTTCGCGGACGAGCATCCCTGGTGGAAGAACTTCTATCTGCCGCTGCTGGACATCTTCACGATGGGGGATCCGGCGACCGAGGAGTCCCCGGCCCGCCGCATACTCCAGCTCCTCGCCGGCTTCGTCGGGCTCGCCGTGCTGCCGCTCGTGGTCGCCGCGACCATGAACGCCACCGAGGCGTTCCGCACCGCCTCCGTGAACCATCCGCCCGACGACGACGTCAGCGGCCACATCGTCCTGGTCGGCCTCGGGATGGTCGGCACCCGGGTGCTCGACCGGCTGCGCTCCACCGGCCACCAGGTGGTGGCCATCGAGCGGGACCCACGCGCCCGGGGTGTCGCGCTCGCCCGGGAACTCGGCGTCCCGCTGGTCCTGGAAGACGCCACCGCCCCCGGCGTCCTCGAACTCGCCCGGGTCCGGCAGTGCGGCTCCCTGCTCGTCCTCACCCGCGACGACGGCCAGAACCTCGACATCGTCATGGCCGTCCGGGAGGCCAACCCCGCGGTACGGGTGGTCACACGGCTGTACGACGACGCCTTCGCCGCGACCGTCCAGCGCACGTTGCGCGCGTCCTATCCGGACGCGCTCACCCGGAGCAGGAGCGTTTCAGCGCTGGCCGCGCCCTCTTTCGCGGCGGCGATGATGGGGCGGCATGTGCTGGGGGTGATGCCGGTGGAGCGGGGGTCGCTGCTGTTCACCTGCGTGGATGTGGCCGGACATCCGGAGCTGGAGGGGCGCTCGGTGCATCAGGCGTTCAGGCGGCGGGAGTGGCGGGTGCTGGCGGTGGGGCCGGTCGGCGGGAGCGCCTCGGGACAGGCCGCCTTCGACTGGCGGCCGGCGCAGGGCCGGGTGCTGGCGGCGGGGGACCGGGTGGTGATGGTCACCACCCGGCGCGGGCTCGACGTGCTGATGGCGGGGGTCCGGTGGGGCTGAGACCGGGTTCGGTGGGCTGAGACCGGGTTCGGTGGGGCCGAGGCGGGGCGTGCTCCAGGCCTGACGCCTTGAAGACGCCCGGCACCCTGGACCCCGGGGGGCCGATCTCCGGGCGGCGGACCTCGTCAAGGAGCACCCGCCCCTGTCCATACTGAGGTTTGCCCAGTTCAGGAGGGTTCGGCGGGCGAACGGCGGCTTCAGGTGCTCATCCAGCAGATGAAGGACGCCAAGGCCGCCGTCATCAAGGACAACTCGGTCCCCGAGTACACGGTCAAGGCTAACGAGGTACCGGCCGACGCGGTGACGTCCTCCGGCTCCGGCGAGGTCCTCCGGAATCACGTCGTGGTGTGCGTGCTGCCGTACCGGTTGAAGCCGTGACGGCTGCCTTGTCCGGCCCCGAGCGGGCTTCTGCCGAGCGCTCCGTAATGTTCGCCGATCTTGCCGAAACTTTCGGTACGGCTGGGGGAGGGGCACACGCATGCGGACGTACGACGACCCGGTCGTCCCCGGCTTCCGTCCCGACCCGAGCGTGTGCCGGGTCGGGGAGGACCACTACCTCGTCTGTTCCGGCTTCGAGTACCTCTTCGGCATCCCGCTCTTCCGCAGCCGGGACCTGGTGCACTGGCGGCAGCTCGGCAACGTCCTCGACCGGCCGGGGCAGTTGACGCTGCCGGGCGGCACTCCGGCCTCTGGTGGCGGGTACGCGCCGACCATCCGGCACCACGACGGACTCTTCCGCCGAGCGGCCCGAGGGGCCCTGGTCCGACCCGGTGTGGATCGACGTCCCCGGCATCGACCCGGACCTCGCCTGGGACGAGAACGGCGACTGCTGGTGTGCCGTCGCGGGGGTCGCCGTCGCCCGGATCGACACCCGGAGCGGGAAGGTGCTGGAGGGGCCGCTCCCGATGGGGTCCGGTACGGGGCTGCGGGACCCGGAGGCGCCGCACCTCTACCGGGTCGGCGAGTGGTGGTACCTGCTGGTCGCCGAGGGCGGCACCGCGCTCGGGCGCGGGGTGTCCGTGGCCCGCGCCCGAGCGCCGCGCGGGCCGTGGCAGCCCGCCCCCGGCAGTCCGCTGGTCTCGCACCGGGGCATCCGGGAGCCCGTCCAGTGCACCGTCCAGTGCACCGGGCACGCCGACCTCGTCCGGACGGGTCCTGGTCGCTGACCGAGCGGCCCGGGTGGCTGACGCTCACGGCCGCCGGGGGCAGTCTCGACCGCGCCGGGCGCGCCTTCGTCGGCCGCCGCCGGCAGCACGCCGACTGCCGGGCCGCCGCCCTGCTCGACCCCGGCCCGGGACGCGCGGGTCTGTCGGTGCGCATCGACGAGGCCCACCACTACGACCTGGAGGTGAGCGGGGGAGTGGCGAGCGCGGTCGCCCGGATCGGGCCGCTTCGCAGGCGGCTCGCCGAACGTGCGGTGCCGCCCGGTCCGTTGACCCTCGTGGTGGAGATCCGTACGACCCGGGTGCCGCCGCCCACCGGCACCGCACCGGGGCAGCACGACACGACCGGCGTCCGCCCCGCCGGCCCGATGCCGTGACCCTTTCGGTGGAAACGTCCGACGGTGTCGTTCGGCTGGCCGAACTCGACGGCCGGTGTCTCTCCAGCGAGGTGGCCGCCGGGTTCACCGGCCGGGTCATCGGCATGGATGTCACCGAGGGGCGGGCCGCCTTCGACTGGTTCGCATACGTGCCCAATACCTGATGCGCGACACCTTGACGCTCCTGATCCGCCTTCCTAGAGTCGCCGTTCGGAACGTTCGATGAATTTGTCGAATGTTTCGAAGACGGTGGCCTCAGAGCACCACCGAACCAGGACGGCGTCGGTCGTCCCGTACCCCAAGGAGCGCATCATGGGCGACCCGGCACTGTCCCGTCGCGGTTTCCTGGCGGCCACCGCGGCCGCCGGTCTGGGCATGACCGCCCTCAGCGGCTGCGGCTCAGGCTCGGACGGAGGGTCCTCGTCGTCGGGGAAGGTCACCGTCGAGTGGTGGAACATCTCCACCACCCAGCCGACGAAGAACGTCTGGGCGGGCCTGGCCAGGAAGTTCGAGGCCCAGAACCCGCATGTGAAGCTGAAGATCGTGCAGTTGGAGAACGACGCCTACAAATCCAAGATGACGGCGCTCATAGCCTCCGGCAAGCTCCCGGACATCTTCCACACCTGGGGCGGCGGGGTCCTCAAGCAGCAGGTCGACGCCGGCCTCGTCGAGGACCTCACCGACGCCACCAAGCCCTGGGCGGACGGGATGCTGTCGGTCGCCAAGCAGCCGTACCTCATCGACCAGAAGCTCTACGGCATTCCGTTCGACATCGGCATGATCGGCTTCTGGTACAACAAGGCACTCTTCAAGAGGGCGGGGATCAGCGAGCCTCCCACCACGTGGAGCGGATTCCTCGACGCGGTGCGGAAGCTCAAGACCGCCGGCATCACCCCGCTAGCCCTCGCGGGCAAGGAGAGCTGGACGGGCATGTACTACTGGGCGTACCTGGCGATGCGCACGGCCGGGCTCGACGCCCTCCAGAAGGCCGACGAGGACAAGGACTTCACCGGCACCGGGTTCGTCCAGGCCGGACAGCACCTGAAGGACCTGGTCGACCTCCAGCCGTTCCAGAAGGGCTTCCTCGGCGCCGCGTACTCCGCGCCCACCGGCCAGGCGGCCGCCGTCGGCAACGGCAAGGCGGCCATGGAACTGATGGGCCAGTGGGCCCCGGTGGTGGAGGCGGACGCGGGCAAGGGCCTCGGCTCGGACCTGGGCTTCTTCCCGTTCCCCGCGGTCGAGGGCGGCAAGGGCGCCATCACCGAGGTCTTCGGCGGTGGCGGCGGGCACGCCCTGCGCAAGGGCGCCCCCAAGGAGGCCGTCGACTTCCTGAAGTTCTTCGCCTCCGAGACCACCGACCTGGTGCTCGTGGAGAAGACCAACACCCTCCCGGTGGTCCCCGGCGCGGAGAAGGCGCTGAGCGACCCCAACACCAAGGCCGTACAGGCGCAGTTGAAGGCCGCCACCGGTTTCCAGCTCTACCTCGACCAGGCCTACGCGCCCGCCGTCGGCCAGCAGATCAACGACAGCGTCGCCGGGCTGATCGCCGGGTCCAAGTCGCCCGCGGACGTCACCCAGGCGATCACCAAGACCGCGAAGGAAGAGCAGTAGGCCGCCCGATGACCTCGACCTACCTGCCCGGTACCCGGTCGGGACCGGAGGCCGCGCCATCGCCGCTGCCGGCCGCGGGCCGGGCGCGGCGGTGGCGCAGGCTGCTGCACTGGCTCACCGCGATGAGCTTCCAGCTGCCCGCCCTGGCGCTGTTCGGCGTCCTCGTCCTGCTGCCGATCCTGTTCGCGCTGTACGCCTCGTTCTTCCGCTGGGGCGGCTTCGGCATGCCCTCCGACTACACCGGCACCGACAACTTCACCCGGCTCCTCCAGGACGACGTCTTCCTCGGCGACCTGTGGCGCTGCCTGGTCCTCGTCGTGCTGTCGCTGGCACTGCAACTGCCGTTCGCGCTCGCCATGGCGGTCCTGCTCAACCAGAGGATCCGCGGCCGGGCCGTCTACCGGATGCTGTTCTTCGCGCCGTACGTGCTCTCCGAGGCGATCACCGGCGTGTTGTTCGGCATGATCTTCGCGCCCGACGACGGGCTCGCCGACCATCTCCTGAGCGACATCGGCCTCGGCGCGCTCGGCGGGAAGTGGTTCTCCGACCCCTCCACCGTCATGGCCACCCTCTTCCTGGTCATGACCTGGAAGTACTTCGGCTTCCACATGATGCTCTACCTGGCCGGACTCCAGTCCATTCCGGCCGAGTTGACGGAGGCCGCCACCGTCGACGGCGCCTCCCCCTGGCAGCGCTTCCGCCACGTCACCCTGCCGCTGCTCGCGCCCACCCTGCGCATCAGCGTCTTCCTGTCGGTGATCGGCTCCATCCAGCTCTTCGACCTGGTGTGGGTGGTCACCGCGGGCGGCCCCGACCACCACTCGGAGACGATGGCCGTGACCATGTTCCAGTACGGCTTCAAGCGCTACCAGGTCGGCTACGCCAGCGCGATCAGCGTGGCCATGTTCGCCATCAGCCTCGTCTTCGCCCTCGCCTACCAGCGGTTCGTGCTCCGCCGCGACCTGGAGGGCGCCACCACGAACATGAGGGGAGACGGCGCATGAGCGGCACCAGCAGCCGCAAGACCACGGCCGTACGGAACCTGCCGCTGCACGTGATCCTGATCGTGGTCGGCGCGGTGATGGTCGTACCCCTGCTGTACGCCCTGCTGTCCGGGTTCAAGACGACCGACGAGCTGTCCCGCAACCCGGTCGGTCTGCCCGAGTCCTGGGTCACCTCCAACTACACCGGCATCCTCGGCTCCGGCACGTTCTGGCGGCTGGTCGGCAACAGCACGCTGATCGCGGTGGCCACCACCGTGCTCGTGGTCGCGGTGTCGGCGCTGGCGGCCTTCTCCTTCGCGCGGTTCGCGTTCCGCGGCCGGGAAGTCCTGTTCACCGTGTTCACGATGGGCCTGATGTTCCCCTTCGCGGTGGCCGCCCTGCCCCTCTTCCTGCTGCTGCGCTCGATGCACCTGCTGGACAACCCGCTGGGCGTGATCCTGCCGCAGGCCGCGTTCGGGCTGCCGATGACCATCATCATCCTGCGCGGCTTCTTCCGGGAGATCCCCGGTGAGCTGGAGGAGGCGGCCACGCTCGACGGCTGCGGGCCGTTCGGCTTCTTCTGGCGGATCCTGCTGCCCATGGCCCGGCCGGCGCTCGGCACGGTCTCGGTGCTCGCGGTCGTCACCAGCTGGAACAACTTCTTCCTGCCGCTGCTGGTCTTCACCGACTCCACCTGGTGGACCGTCCCCATCGGTGTCCAGCAGTTCCAGGGCCAGTACTCCGCCGACACCGCCCGGGTCTTCGCCTATCTGGTCCTCGCGATGGTTCCCGCCCTGGCCTTCTACTCGGTCGCCGAGCGCCAGCTGGTCGGCGGCCTGACGGCCGGCGCCACCAAGGGCTGAACCCGCACTGGTCAGCCCGCTGGTCATCCCCCACTGGTCATCCCAACTGATCGGAGTCGCACGATGTCCCGCACACGTCTCAGACTCGCCGGTGCCCTCGCGGCCGTACTCGTGGCCGCCGGGGTCGCCACCGGCCCCGCCGCCCAGGCCCACGACCGGCAGCCCACCCTGGCCGAACTGGCCCAGCGGCACGGCCGCTACTTCGGCAGCGCCACCGACAATCCCGAACTCACCGACACCGCCTACACCGGGCTGCTCGGCACCGAGTTCGACATGATCACGCCCGGCAACGGGATGAAGTGGTACGCCACCGAACCCCAGCAGGGCGTGTTCGACTGGACCAACGGCGACCAGATCGTGAACCTGGCGCGCAAGAACCACCAGCGGGTCCGCGCCCACACCCTGGTCTGGCACAGCCAGCTGCCCGACTGGCTCACCTCACGCGACTGGACGGCCACCGAGCTCCGGGCGGTGCTCAAGAAGCACATCCAGACCGAGGTACGGCACTACCGGGGCAAGGTCTACTCCTGGGACGTCGTCAACGAGGCCTTCAACGAGGACGGCAGTTACCGCGAGACCCTCTGGTACAAGACGCTCGGCCCCGGCTACATCGCGGACGCGCTGCGCTGGGCCCACCAGGCCGACCCGCACGCCAGGCTCTACCTGAACGACTACAACATCGAGGGCCTCGGCGCGAAGAGCGACGCCTACTACGCGCTCGCCCGGCAACTGAAGGCCGAGGGCGTCCCGCTGGACGGCATCGGCTTCCAGGCCCACCTCGCCCTCCAGTACGGCTATCCGTCCACCCTGGAGGACAACCTCCGCCGCTTCTCCCGCCTCGGCCTGGACACCGCGCTCACCGAGGTGGACGTGCGGATGCAACTGCCCGCCACCGACGGGAAGCTGGCCGAGCAGGCCACCTGGTACGCCGATCTGACCAAGGCCTGCCTGGCGGTACGGCACTGCGTGGGCATCACGGTCTGGGACTACACGGACAAGTACTCGTGGATCCCGGCGTTCTTCCCCGGCGAGGGCGCGGCCCTGCCCTGGGACGAGCAACTCGCTCCCAAACCGGCCTACTTCGCGCTGCGCACAGCGCTCGGCTACAAGGGGTGACCAACCCCGGACACACGTCGGGGCCGGTGCGCACCGTGGATGTGCGTCCGGCCCCTGCGGGTCACCGGGCGGAGCGACGGGGCCGCCCGGGGGGTGCGGCAGGTCTCTCAGGCGGCGGTCACCACGCGGCCGGCACCGAGCGGGCGGTGCGGCGCGATGATCTGGCCGTCGGGCAGGAGCTCACCGGTGTCCTCGAAGAGCAGAACGCCGTTGCACAGCAGGCTCCATCCCTGCTCCGGGTGGTGCGCCATGAGGCGGGCGGACTCCCGGTCGGCGGATTCGGCTGTCGGACACGGCGGCTGGTGCTGGCACATGGATAGGGTCTCTCGCTCGGTCGTGGTCATGTCGGCCCCCCGTGCTGATGAGTCGGTCGGAAACCAGTGTTGCCTTCCGGGCGTTGCTCCGCAGGGATTTCGCTGCACCGCTTCTCACAGGTTGGAGACGCGTCACCCGCGCGGACGGTTCATTCCGGCAGGGTTGCCGATTCGGATGGTTTCACATGGCCGGATGGGGCTAGTCCGAACGGCGGGCCGGCGCAGGGCGAGGGCTGTTCCGGCTCTTGGGAGCGGCGAATTGCTCGGACGAGCGGGCCGAAGGAACAACGCGCGCACCCCGCCACTCGACCGGGAGCGGCGGGGTACGGCGCGGTGCGGCGGCGGTGTCAGGCGGGCGTGATGAGCAGAGGTGCCGGGGTGATCCGGTCGGTCAGCACCGGGAGCAGTTCGGCGACCGGGTGCGGCCGGTGCGCCGCGATACCGGGCGGAGCGGGCGCCAGCGGCACGAGCAGGTCGGTGGCGGCGGGGTGCCCCTCGGCACCGTCGGCCGTGCAGTCGCCGTGCAGCCACAGGGCGAGCATGTAGAGGCCGGGCAGGGACAACAGGCGGGGCTGGTACGTCTGCTGCAGAGCCTCGGCCTGGTGCAGGGCCTGCTCGGTGGAGGTGATGTAGGGGCCCTCGAAGAAGTGCGAGAACGCCCAGCCGTCCGGGGTGAGCATCGTGTCGGCCGCGGCCACCGCACGGTCGCCGCAGCGGATCAGGAAACGCCACCCGGCGAGCCGGGTGGCGGACCCGCCTTCCGGGGTGATCCGGTCCAGTACGTGCACGGGAAGCGGGAGTTCGGGGGTCGCGGGTCCCTGCGCGGCGCGCAGGGAGGGGGTCCGGGCCTCGCGGACCGCGGTGGGGGAGCCCAGGGCGGTGAGGACGGAACGCAGTGCGGGCGCGGGGGCGGGAGGGACATGCAGCGGCATGGTGGGTCGCCTCTCATTCGACAGGCGCGGCGGCGCGAGGGAGGGGGCGGACGGCGCTGTCAGCTCACAGGAGGTCAGAGAGGCGGGGCCCGGTGCGGTGAGGAGAGGTGCGGGCGTTGCCTGCCGCACCTCACTCAGGCGGCAGGAACCAGGACCGTGGGCGCCAGCCTTCTGCCTTGTTCGCGAAGTTTATACGACGCCTGTTCAGGTGGTGTTTCACCGGGCCGTTTCACACAACAGGACAAGACGCAATTCGGTCGATGATTTGCGTGGAATCCTCCCGATTTCCTGCCCATCGGAACCCCGCTGACCTCGGATTACGAGGCTGTCGCGGTCGGCCGGATGCAGTCGGCGTTTTTCACGAGGGGAACGGGGAACCCGAAGTTGCGTGCGGCGCCATGCCTCGTGAATGTGCCGCGGGACACATTCCAACAGAGTAGCGGGTGCCGGTGCCGCGCGCGACGTTATCGATCGCGTCCGCTGGGCATCATCCCACCTGGACTCGGGACACCGGCGGCCGGAAGCCCGGCCCGCCCATTCGAGGAGGGACGCTTCGATGGGGGAGAAGGTCGTGGCGGGCCGGTTCGACCTGTCCGATCGCCGGCGCTACCGCGAAAAGCTCCGCGACTGTCTGACGGGGCTGGAGCGGTTGCTGGTGGAGAAGCGGTTCGACCGCCCCAAGAATCTCATGGGCGTCGAGATCGAATTGAATCTGGCCGGCGCCGACGGCATGCCGAAAATGCTGAACGGGCAGGTTCTGGAACGTATCGCGAGCCGCGATTTCCAAACAGAACTCGCCATGTTCAATCTGGAAGTGAACATAGCCCCACACCGGCTGGAAGGCCGGGTTTTCGACCGGCTCGCGGAGGAACTGCGCACCTCCCTGGCGTACGCCGACCGCAAGGCGGGCGAGGTGGACGCCGGGATCGTGATGACCGGCATCCTGCCCACCCTGGAGCGCGACGACCTGGTCTCCGCGAACCTCTCCGAGGTGGACCGGTACACCCTGCTCAACGACCAGATCGTGGCCGCCCGGGGCGAGGACTTCCTGCTCGACATCGAGGGCGTCGAGCACCTCGTGTGCACGTCGAAGTCGATCGTCCCGGAGGCCGCCTGCACGTCCGTGCAGCTGCACCTGCAGGTCACCCCGGCCCGCTTCGCGGACGTGTGGAACGCGGCGCAGGCGGCGGTCGCCGCGCAGATCGCCGTGGGCGCCAACTCCCCGTTCCTCTTCGGCCGTGAACTGTGGCGGGAGTCCCGCCCCCCGCTGTTCCTCCAGGCCACCGACACCCGCCCGCCGGAGCTCCAGGCGCAGGGCGTCCGGCCGCGCACCTGGTTCGGCGAACGCTGGATCAGCTCGGCGTACGAACTGTTCGAGGAGAACCTGCGCTTCTTCCCCGCCCTCCTGCCGATCTGCGACGAGGAGGACCCGCTGGCCGTGCTCGACGCGGGCGGGGTGCCGAAGCTCGCGGAACTCGTCCTGCACAACGGCACGGTGTACCGCTGGAACCGGCCGGTCTACGGCATCGCCGACGGCGTCCCCCATCTGCGCGTCGAGAACCGCGTGCTGCCGGCCGGGCCCACCGTCACCGACGTCGTCGCCAACGCGGCGTTCTACTACGGCCTGGTCCGTGCCCTCGCGGAGGAGTCCCGCCCGGTGTGGACACGGCTGCCGTTCGCCGCGGCCGAGGCGAACTTCGACGCGGCGTGCCGGGACGGCATCGACGCGCGTCTGGTCTGGCCGAGGCGGGCGCGGTACGGCGGCGGCACGGCGGAGGTGGACGCGGTCACCCTCGTCCGCGACGAGCTGCTGCCGCTGGCGGAGGCCGGGCTGGACGCGTGGGGCGTCGACCCCGCCGACCGGGACCTGTATCTCGGCGTGATCGAGGAGCGCTGCCGGCGCCGGGTCAACGGAGCGTCCTGGCAGGCGGCGACGTTCCACCGGGCACGGGAACAGGGGCTGCCGAGGGACGCGGCGCTCGCGGCGATGACCCGGCGGTACGCGGAGCTGATGAACGAGGGCGATCCGGTGCATACGTGGCCGGTGGGGTTACTGGAGCCGGTGCCGATGGGGTGAGGGCCGCGGGGGAGGCGCCGCGCGGGTGTGGTGGGCGCGGCGGAGCGGGGGTCTGCCGCGGCGGCCCCGCGCCCGTTGCGGAGCGCTGTGGTCGGCCTTGCCGTCCGGTTCTCGGTGGTGACGTCCCGGCCGTCGGTGCGGTAGCCGGCGCGTGGACGGGGGTCGGCCGTGTCCGTCTCTGGTTGATCGGGCAAGCTGTGACGTCCCATGGTGCGCACGGTCTTCGGTACTGCTTCCGAGACAGGAGCGGGGCGAGGACGCTCATGGGGCCGGATTGCTCGACTGGAGGCAGGAGTGCAGGTGGAGGCGGATCAGGTGGCCGGTGCTTACCCACTGGAGCGGCCCTCGCAGCGCGTGTTCAGGGACGAGACGCTGCTCGTTCTGGGGCTTTCGCTCGGTGCGAGTGGAGTGTCCGCCCTGATCAGCTTCATCGGATCGGTCACCAAACCGGGCGGCCTCAAGGACCAGGCGGCGACGATGAACGCCTCGGCCGCGCCGGGCCGCCCCTGGCTGGATCTCGCCTGGCAGCTCTTCGGCATCGCGGCGGCACTCGTCCCCGTCCTCCTCGTCGCCCACCTCCTTCTCCGCGAGGGCGCGAGCCTGCGCTCGCTCGGTTTCGACCGCACCCGCCCCTGGCCCGACCTCGGACGCGGTGCCGCGATCGCCTCGGTGATCGGCAGCGCCGGAATCGCCTTCTACCTGGCCGCACGCGGCCTCGGCTTCAACCTCACCGTGGTCCCGGAGGCGCTGCCCGGCGTGTGGTGGAAGTACCCCGTGCTGATCCTTTCCGCCATGCAGAACGCGATCCTCGAAGAGGTCATCGTGGTCGGCTATCTGCTGCGCCGGCTGGACCAGTTGGGGTGGAGCGCGGGGACGGCGCTGGTGGCCAGTTCCGTCCTGCGCGGCTCGTACCACCTCTACCAGGGGATCGGCGGCTTCGTCGGCAACATGGTGATGGGCGTGGTCTTCGTCTACCTGTACCGGCGGTGGGGCCGGGTCGGTCCCCTGGTGGTGGCGCACTCCCTGCTCGACATCGGCGCGTTCGTCGGGTACGCGCTGCTGGCCGGCAAGGTGGGCTGGCTGCCTACGGCGTGAGCAGCTCGCCGTCGATGACGGTGACCGCGCGCCCGGTCAGCAGGACGCGGTCACCGCGCAGCGAGGTCCGGACCAGCCCAGTACGCCGGGAGGCTTGCAGCCCCGTGAGATCGGGCTCGCCGAGCCGGCCGGCCCAGTGCGGCGCGAGAGCGGTATGCGCACTCCCGGTCACCGGGTCCTCGTCGATCCCGACGTTCGGGAAGAAGCAGCGGGAGACGTAGTCGTACCCCTTGGCCGGGTCCTCGGCGCGGGCGGTGGCGATGATTCCGCGCGTGGAGTAGGCGGCGAGCGCCTTGTGGTCGGGGAAGAGGCCGAGCACGGTCTTCTCGTCGGCGAGTTCCAGGAGCAGGTCACCGACGTTCGCGCCGGTGTCGAAGCCGGCGACGGGTTCGGCGCCGAGCGCCTCGGCGACCCCGTCGGGCACGTCGACCCGGGAAAGCGGGGCGGTGGGGAAGTCGAGCGTGACCGTCCCCTCCACGCCGGGCGTCGCGACCAGCACGCCACTCCGGCTGGCGAACCGCACGGGTCCCGGGTGCGCCCCGGTGGTGTGCAGTACATGAGCGGTGGCGAGGGTGGCATGCCCGCACATCGCGACCTCCGTGACCGGCGTGAACCACCGCAACGCCCAGTCCGCGTCCCCGCCCTCGGGCAGGGGGTGCGCGAACGCGGTCTCGGCATGGTTCACCTCCATGGCGACATTCTGCATCCACCCGTCTTCCGGAAAGGAGTCGAGCAGCACGACCCCGGCCGGATTCCCGGAGAACGCCCGCTCGGCAAAGGCATCGACGATTCGAATCCGCATGAACCAGAAGCTAGGCCCTACGCGCCCCGCCCGCCCAAGGCCAATCGCGCACTCCTGGCCCGATTTCCACCAGCCGGACTCCCCACCACCGCGGCCAACCGGGTGGCGCAAGGGCCCGAAGACCACCGGCACAACAACCACAACGGCACCCCGAGACCGCCTCACCACCCTCTCACCGACGCGACCAACGGACTCACGGAGGGTGGTTCGCGACGGCGTGCCCTCTCGGGGGCGCGGGGATCTGC
>NZ_JBFBJL010000041.1:0-69178 GCF_040686075.1 Streptomyces sp. NPDC086519 | reverse complement strand
CTGCGCGAGCACCCATGACGGTGCGGTACGGGTTCACCGACGGTGGTTCGCGACGGCGTGCCCTCTCGGGGGCGCGGGGATCTGCGCGAGCACCCATGACGGTGCGGTACGGGTTCACCGACGGTGGTTCGCGACGGCGTGCCCTTTCAGGGGCGCGGGGATCTGCGCGAGCACCCACGACGGTGCGGTACGGGTTCACCGACGGTGGTTCGCGACGGCGTGCCCTTTCAGGGGCGCGGGGAACTGCGCGAAGAACCACGACGGCGGTGCACTGGCCGGCCCACCCGAGGCTCCCACGGCGCCCTGCCCACCCGCACCCCGGCAACGAAAAGGGCCGACCCGCCATCGAGTCGGCCCCCCTGAGCGGAACGCTCAGTCCGTGCCCAGTTCCATCGCCGCCCGGTCCAGCAGTTCGTCGGCGTCCGGCGCAGCCTCCCCGCGGGACGCGATCGCCTCGGCGCCCCCCTCCGGCATGCTGCCGATCAGACCGGTCGCCGCCGCCTGCGCCGCACCGATCGCCGGGTTGGCGGAGCCGATCAGCCCCAGCCCCGCGTACTGCTCCAGCTTCGCCCGCGAGTCGGCGATGTCGAGGTTGCGCATGGTGAGCTGCCCGATCCGGTCCACCGGACCGAACGCCGCGTCCTCGGTGCGCTCCATCGACAGCTTGTCGGGGTGGTAGCTGAAGGCGGGACCGGTCGTGTCGAGGATGGAGTAGTCCTCGCCGCGCCGCAGCCGCAGCGTCACCTCACCGGTGACGGCCGCGCCGACCCACCGCTGCAGCGACTCGCGGATCATCAGCGCCTGCGGGTCCAGCCACCGGCCCTCGTACATGAGACGGCCAAGACGCCGCCCCTCGTTGTGGTACTGGGCGACCGTGTCCTCGTTGTGGATCGCGTTGACCAGCCGCTCGTACGCGGCGTGCAGCAGCGCCATGCCCGGCGCCTCGTAGATGCCCCGGCTCTTGGCCTCGATGATCCGGTTCTCGATCTGGTCGGACATGCCGAGCCCGTGCCGGCCGCCGATCGCGTTGGCCTCCATGACCAGCTCGACGGCGGTCCCGAACTCCTTGCCGTTGACGGTCACCGGCCGGCCCTGGTCGAAGCCGATCGTCACGTCCTCGGGCAGGATCTCGACCTCGGGGTCCCAGAACCGCACGCCCATGATCGGCTCGACGGTCTCGATGCCGTTGTCCAGGTGCTCCAGGGTCTTCGCCTCGTGCGTGGCACCCCAGATGTTGGCGTCGGTGGAGTACGCCTTCTCCGTGCTGTCCCGGTACGGCAGCCCGTGGGCCACCAGCCACTCGGACATCTCCTTGCGGCCGCCGAGCTCGGTCACGAAGTCCGCGTCCAGCCAGGGCTTGTAGATCCGCAGGTGCGGGTTGGCGAGCAGGCCGTACCGGTAGAACCGCTCGATGTCGTTGCCCTTGAAGGTCGACCCGTCGCCCCAGATCTGGACGTCGTCCTCCAGCATGGCCCGCACCAGCAGCGTGCCGGTGACGGCACGGCCGAGCGGCGTGGTGTTGAAGTACGCCCTCCCGCCCGAGCGGATGTGGAACGCGCCGCAGGTGAGCGCGGCCAGGCCCTCCTCGACCAGCGCGGCCCGGCAGTCGACCAGGCGCGCGATCTCGGCACCGTAGGTGTGCGCACGGCCGGGCACCGAGGCGATGTCGGGCTCGTCGTACTGGCCGATGTCGGCGGTGTAGGTGCACGGGACGGCGCCCTTGTCGCGCATCCACGCGACCGCGACCGAGGTGTCGAGCCCGCCGGAGAAGGCGATGCCGACGCGCTCGCCGGCGGGAAGGGAGGTGAGGACCTTGGACATAGGAAGATTATGCATGAGACCGCATGGTCATGCAACGTCGCCGCCGGGTCGCCTTGTGCGGTCGAAGAAAGGGGCTTGTCGTGCAAACGCTTCCGATATATCGTTGAGGCATCGCGAAAGATACGCGACAGATCAACGATGGAATGGAGTGATTGCCATGCGTTCCCACGGATTCGAGCGTGGACATGGTCAGGGCGGCCCTCACCCGCACGGGCGGGGCGGCTTCGGTGGACGTGACGACCGGCGTGCGGCGTTCGGGCCCTTCGGTCCGGGTGGCCCCGGCTTCGGTCCCGGCGGCCCCGGTTTCGGACCGGGGCACTGGGGGCCGCGAGGGCGCGGTGGTCCCAGGGGAAGGGCGCGGCGCGGTGACGTACGGGCCTCGATCCTGGCCCTGCTGAAGGACCGGCCGATGCACGGTTACGAGATGATCCAGGAGATCGCCGAGCGCAGCGGCGGTGCGTGGAAGCCCAGCCCCGGCTCGGTCTACCCCACCCTCCAGCTGCTGGAGGACGAGGGCCTGATCGCCAGCGAGAGCGAGGGCGGCAAGAAGCTGTTCTCCCTCACCGACAGTGGTCGCACCGCCGCCGACGCCGGGCCGGACGCCCCCTGGGAAGAGGCTTCCCGCGGGGTCGACTTCGAGGCCCTGGGCGAGATCCGCCAGGCCGGCTTCGGCCTGATGGAGGCCTTCGGGCAGGTCTGGAAGACCGGCAGCAAGGAGCAGCGCGAGAAGGCGCTGGCCGTCATCAACGAGACCCGCAAGAAGCTGTACCTCATCCTCGCCGACGAGGACTGACCCTCGACGGGTGCCTCGACGGGTACGAGGTGAGACACCGGGCGCCCCGCGGACCTGTCCGCGGGGCGCTCTGCCGTGTCCGCAGGGCGGGGCGGCTCAGGCCACCAGTCCGCCCAGCTTGCGCAGCGACTCGTTCAGGGCCGCCGTCGCCGAGTCCTTGAGCTTGCCCGCCATCAGCGACACGGCCGCGCCCGTGAACTCCCCGTCGATCCGCACCGCCGTCGCCTCCCCGTCCGGGGTCAGCGTGTAGCGCGTGGCGACCGTCACCGCCATCGGGCCCTTGCCGCGGATCGCCAGCACCCGCGCCGGCTCCAGCTCCTCGATGGTCCACTCGACCTCCGCCGGGAAGCCCATCAGCTTCATGTTCTCCTGGAAGGTGCCGCCCACCGCCAGGGTCTCGGGGCCGCCCTTGGGAAAGTTGGTGTGGGTCGCGTTCCACTCGCCGTACGCCGACCAGTCGGTGAGCTGTGCCCACACCTTCTCGGCCGGTGCCTGGATGCGTGCCTCCGCGCTGACTTCGGCCATCGGGCCACCCCTTCGTGTCGGGCTACGGTGTCGCGGAACGTAGCCGCAGGGCCTCGAACATTCAATACTGATGAACCGTCAGGAAATGTGCGGATCCGCAAGCGGCGCGTCCGCCGGGACGTGGAGCCGGTACACGTACTGCCCGCCGGTCGCCCGCGGCAGGGCGACCGGCGGGCGACAGCACCCGCTCTCCCTGTCGGCGGGCACGCACGGCCGGTGCGCGACGGCTGCGTGACGGGTGCTCGGCAAGACGGCGCGCGCCCGGTGGCCGGAATCGGTCTGATCTCATCCGTAAGGAGGAGATTCCGGCCATCCGCGTCCACTCTGCGTGGGACGCGAGAATGGTTCCCCTCGCCGATGACTCCGGCCCCTGGGATTGATGGGGTAGGGGATGTGCAACCCCGTATTCCCCGCCAGCCCGCCCAGGACCAGGGCGGTATCCACACGGACGACGATGCCGGGCTCGGTGCCGAGCTGGCAGCGGTGGTCGCCGGTGCCCGCCGCCGGGCCGTACGGGACGCGGATCGCCAGGTGGACACCGCCCATCTGCTGCACTCGCTGATCGAGTACGACCCCGAGGTGCGCGCCGCCATCGGCGACCCACCGCAACTCGCGCGCCTGCTCGGCTACCTCGTGCAGCGCAGCATCGGCTACGGCCTGCGCTGGCAGGGCGGGGTCGAGGACTCCGGCGCGCTGCCGGCCCTGGCGCAGGACGGGGGGAGAGCCGAGGGCAGGAGTGAGGGCGCCTGGTCGCCGGTGGCCGCGGCCGCCCTGGAGTACGCGCGCGTCCGCGCCCGGCGCCGCGGCGAGGCCCGCTCCGGCGGCCTCGACCTGCTCGCGGGTCTGGTCCGGGACCCGGAGTCGCGGGCCGTGGAGGTGCTTGAGCGCGCCGGGGTGGCCGCCCGTGAGCTGGCCGTGCGGATAGACGGCGACGGGGCGGTCGGGCCGGTCGGGCCGGTCGGATCGGTCGGAACAGTCCGGGACGCGGCGGCGGAGCGTCGCACGTCCAGCCGTTGAGACAGGTGCCATGGGGGGTGACGCTCATGTCGCCCGCTGGCATCATGTCCCGGTGCACACCACTGACACCAGCCATGGCAAGGGCCTCGGGCTCTCCCTCGCCCTCGGGTCGGCGCTCGCCTTCGGTGGCTCGGGCGTCGCGGCCAAGCCCCTGATCGAGGCCGGGCTCGCGCCGCTGGACGTGGTGTGGCTGCGGGTGGCGGGCGCCGCCCTGGTGATGCTTCCGCTCGCCGTCCGCCACCGCGACCTGCCGCGCCGCCGGCCGGCGCTGCTCGCCGGGTTCGGCCTGCTGGCCGTGGCCGGCGTCCAGGCCTGCTACTTCGCCGCGATCTCCCGGATACCGGTGGGGGTGGCGCTGCTCGTGGAGTACCTCGCACCCGCCCTGGTGCTCGGCTGGGTCCGGTTCGTGCAGCGGCGGCCGGTCACCCGCGCCGCCGCGCTCGGTGTCGTGCTCGCGGCGGGCGGCCTCGCGTGTGTGGTGGAGGTGTGGTCGGGGCTGCGGTTCGACGCGCTGGGGCTGGTACTGGCACTGGGGGCGGCGTGCTGCCAGGTGGGGTACTTCGTGCTCGCCGACCACGGCGGGGGCGAGGGGGCGGATCCGCTGGGAGTGATCGCGTACGGGCTGCTGGTCGGGGCCGTCCTGCTGACCCTGGTGGCCCGGCCGTGGGAGATGGACTGGTCGGTGCTGGGCGGCTCCGCGCGGATGAACGGGGCGGCCGTGCCGGCGGTGGTCCTGCTGGGATGGATCGTGCTGGTCGCGACGGTCGTCGCGTACGTCACGGGTGTGGTGTCGGTACGGCGGTTGTCCCCGCAGGTGGCGGGGGTGGTGGCGTGTCTGGAGGCGGTGGTGGCGACCGTGCTGGCGTGGGTGCTGCTGGGGGAGCGGCTGGGTGCGCCGCAGGTGGTGGGCGGGGTTGTGGTGCTGGCAGGGGCGTTCATCGCGCAGTCTTCCGCGCCTGCCAAGGGCTCCGCCGAGCCCTTGGCGCGTGGTGAGGGTGTGGTGCGGGAGCCGGCCGTCTGAGCGTTGCCGGCCGCCGGTCGGTGGCGGCTGGCCGCGCCCACGCGGCGGAGCCGCACATCAGACGCGGCCCGGCCCCCCAAGGAGGCGCCGCACATCAGACGCGGTCCGGCACTCCCAAGGAGGCGCCGCACATCAGACGCGGCCCGGCGCCCCCGAGGAGGCGCCGCGCGTCAGCGGGTCTTCAAGTACTGCGGCACCGGAACGCCCGCCGCCAGGTCCCCGTTCGCGATCGGCGTGTCGTACCCCTTCAGCAGCGGCAGCACACCCGCCCAGTGCGGCAGGTCCAGGTCCTCCGGCTCGTCGTTCGCGCCGCCCGTGCGGGTCTTGGCGGAGACCTCGTCCAGGTCGAGCCGGATCACGGCGGTCGCGGCCAGTTCCTTCTTGTCGGCGGGGCGGGAGTCGGCCGCCCGGCCCGGCACCACGTGGTCGACCAGGGCGTCCAGCGCGCGGCGCTTCTCCTCGGGGTCGGTGACCTGGTGGGCGATGCCGTGCACCACCACGGAGCGGTAGTTGACCGAGTGGTGGAAGGCCGAGCGGGCCAGCACGAGGCCGTCGACATGGGTGACCGTCACGCACACCGCGAGTCCGGGGTCGGCCTGGCCGGTCATCCGCAGCGGGCGGGAGCCCGTCGAGCCGTGCAGGTACAGGACCTCGCCGACCCGGCCGTACAGCGTCGGCAGCACCACCGGCGCGCCGTCGCGGACGAAGCCGAGGTGGCAGAGGTAGCCCTCGTCGAGGATGGCGTGCACCAGTTCCTTGTCGTACGACGCCCGCTCGGCGGAGCGGGTGGGAACGGTGCGGTCGGTCTTGGCGTAGGCGGCGGGCCGTGCGGGCTGGGCCGGCACTGTCCCCTGCGCGGCTGTCTCCATTGCGCTCCTTCATTGCACTAGTGCATAATATGCTTTGTGCTAGGAGAATATCGGATCGAAGGGCGCGGCGCAGCGGAGATCGCGGCCAGCGTCGAGCGCGCGGTGGGTTCCGGAGGGCTGGAGCCGGGGCAACTGCTGCCCCCTATGCGGGAATTGGCAAGCAGGCTCGGCGTGAATCCCAATACGGTCGCGGCCGCGTACCGCACCCTGCGCGAGCGCGGGGTCATCGAGACTGCCGGCCGGCGAGGCAGCCGTGTCCGGCCGAAACCGGCCACCACCGGGCGGGACCAGTTCCCCGTCGACGTCCCGCCCGGGGTGCGCGACCTGTCCTCCGGCAACCCCGACCCCGCCCTGCTCCCCGCGCTCGCGCCGGCCCTGGCGGTGGTGGCGGCCGAGTGCGACCGGGCCCCGGTCCTCTACGGCGCCGACCCCGTCGAGCCGGCCCTGGAGCGGATGGCGCGCGCCGAACTGGCCGCCGACGGCGTGCCCGACGGACCGCTCACCGTCACCTCCGGCTCTCTGGACGCCGCCGAACGCGTCCTGCTGGCCCACCTCAAGCCCGGCGACGCGGTCGCCGTCGAGGACCCCGGCTGGGGCCGCACCCTCGACCTGATCCCGGCGCTGGGGCTGCGCGGCGTCCCGGTGGCCGTCGACGACGAGGGGCCGCGTGCCGACGCCCTGCGCCGAGCCCTGGAATCCGGCGCGCGCGCCCTGATCGTCACGGCTCGGGCGCACAACCCCACCGGCGCCGCGGTGAGCGCCGCACGCGCGCGTGCCCTGCGGTCCGTCCTGCGCGCTCACCCGCACACCCTGCTGATCGAGGACGACCACGGCCACGGCATCGTCGACCTCCCGCTGCACCCCCTGGCGGGCGTCACTCACCACTGGGCCTTCCTCCGCTCGGTCGCCAAGGCCTACGGCCCCGACCTGCGCCTGGCCACCCTGACCGGTGACGAGGTCACGGTCGACCGGGTGCGCGGCCGCCAGCGCCTGGGCCCGGGCTGGGTGAGCCGGCTGTTGCAGCGCACGGTGGTCCGGATGTGGGCCGACGGCGCGGTGAACGGCCCGGCGGTGGCGGCGGCGTACCGGGCCCGCCGTGAACTCCTCGTCGACGCGCTCGCCGACCACGGCGTCGAGGCCCACGGCCGCAGCGGCATGAACCTGTGGGTCCCGGTCCCGGACGAGACGGGCGCGGTGTCAAGGCTGCTCCACCAGGGCTGGGCGGTGGCCCCGGGCGCCCGCTACCGCCTGGCGACCCCGCCGGGCATCCGCATCACCGTCTCGACGCTGACACCCGAGGAGACCGCCCCCCTGGCTGAGGCGGTGGCGGCGGCGGTGTCACCCCCGAAGGGCGGCCGGATCCAGGCCTAGCGAAGGCGGGGCCTCAGGCGCGGCCGGCGCCCGCCCGGGGCCGTCGTCCCACCTGGGTGAGGGCCGCTCCCGCGAGCACGATCACCGCTCCCGCCGGCGTGCTCCACCGCAGCGACTCGCCCAGCACCGCGACCCCCGCCGCGGCGGCGATGACCGGGATGAAGTACGTGACCATCTGGGCGGTGGTCGGCCCCACCTCCGCCACCAGCCCGTACTGGACGAGTACCGCGAGCCCCGTCCCCAGCGCGCCCAGCGCGGCGATCGCCAGCAGCGGAAGCAGGGCGAAGTGCGTCGGGAGGGACGTGAACAGCGGTGTCACCACGGCCAGTTGCACGGTGGCGAGCAACAGCTGCGCCCCGGTCATCGCCAGATGGGAGTCACCCGTCCCGGCCAGCGTGCGCCGGACGTAGATCCAGCCCACCGGGTAGCTCAGCGAGGCCAGCAGCGCCATCGCGGTCCCCGTGACGTCCAGGCCGTGGAACCCCTGCCAGGCGCCCAGCACCGTCAGGACACCGATGAACCCCAGGCCCAGACCGGCGAAGCGGACCCGGGTCGGCCGGTCCTCCGACAGGGCCACCAGCGACAGCGCCATCCCCCACAGCGGCGAGGTCGCGTTGCAGATCCCGGCCAGCGTGGACGGGATGGTCAGCTCCGCGTAGGCGAAGAGGGAGAACGGCAGCGCGTTGAGCAGGAAGGCGGCGACCGCCAGATGTCCCCAGGTCCGGGTCCCGCGCGGCAGCCGCTGCCGCTTCACGGCCATCGCCGCCGCCAGGACCGCGGTACCGAACACCAGCCGGCCCAGGGTGACCTGGAAGGGTGCGTAGCCCTGTGTCCCCACCTTGATGAAGAGGAAGCTGAACCCCCAGATCAGCGCCAGGGCGCCGAAGCGCAGGCGCCAGTCGAGGCGGGGGCGGGAAGGGCCGGCGGCAAGCGCCGGCTCGCTGGTCGCGGTGGTGGTCACGGTGCTCATGACCTCCACCCTGCGGGAGCCGACGTCTTAGCACAATCGAGAATTCCCGCCCGGTATATCTTAGGATCGCTTACATGTTGAACCTGGAGCGCCTGCGCACCCTGGACGCCCTCGCCCGGCACGGCTCGGTCAGCGGCGCCGCCGAGGCCCTGCACGTCACGACGTCGGCGGTGTCCCAGCAGATGGGCAAGCTGGAGCGCGAGGTGGACCAGCAGCTCCTGGCGAAGAACGGCCGGGGCATCCGGCTCACCGACGCCGGGCGGCTGCTCGCCGAGCACGCGGCCCGGATCCTCTCCCAGGTCGAGCTGGCCCAGTCCGACCTGGAGGCGCACCGCGGCCAGGTCGTCGGCGAGCTCCGGCTGTCCGCGTTCCCGACGGCCGCCCGCGGCCTGTTCCCGACCGCACTGGCCGCCCTGCGCGCCCGGCACCCGGCGCTGCGGGTCCGCTCCAGCGAGCTGGAACCGGAGAACGGCGTCGCCGGCGTCGTCCGCGGCGACCTCGATCTCGCCGTCGTCCTGGACTGGTACAACAAGCCGATGCCCGTACCCGACGGGCTGGTCAAGGCGCCCCTGCTGGACGACCCCGCCGAGGTGGCGCTGCCGGCCGGGCACCGGCTGGCCGACCGGGACGAGGTGGACCTGGGGGAGTTCGCCGAGGACGAGTGGATCACCTGGGGCGAGGGCGAGTTCTGCCACGAATGGCTGATGTTCACGCTGCGCTCGCGCGGCATCGAGCCCATCGTCGGACACCGCGCGGCCGAGACGCACACCCAACTCAGCCTGGTCGCGGCCGGGTTGGGCGTCTGTATCGCCCCGGTGCTGGGCCGTCACCCGGTGCCGGAGGGGGTGGTCATGGTGCCGCTGAAGCAGCGGGTGCGCCGCCACGTGTACGTCGTCTGGCGGGCCGACGCCGACCGCCGCCCCTCGATCCGGGCGGCGGTGCAGGCCCTGCGCGGCGCGGCCGAGGCGATCGCCTGAACGTGCCTATGCCGAGCCCAGCTTGCGGAAGTCCCAGGAGGCGATCTTCGTCGGGGTGAGCCGCGCCCAGGCGTGCCGGCCGTCGTGCGGCATCTCGTCCAGGCCGAAGTTCTTGCGGGCGAACACCGTCTCGATGTAGTCGAGTTCGGCGACCAGCTCACCGGTGCGCGGGACCTCGCCCACGAACTCGACGGTCCCTCTCAGCTCGACGCCGCGCAACTGGTCGTACTCCTCACCGGAGTCGACCACGACCGCCACGCGCGGGTCGCGGCTGAGGTCCTTCCAGCGCTGGCTGCGCACCACCGAGTAGAGCCACAGGGACGTACCGTCCCAGGCGAACCACAGGGCGCTCACGTGCGGAGCGCCGGACGCCGAGACGGTCGCGACCCGGCAGGTGCGCTGTGTGGTGAGGAAATCGTCCAGCTCACCGGGCGTCATCATGATCTTGCGGCCCCGGCGCTGAGTGACGGTCATGCGGCCCCCTCTTGTCTTCTTCCGTTCCCGCGCGATGGCGGTTAGTGTCACCCGCCCCGTACCAAGGCGGAAGGGGGCGTCATGCCGTCGTCGTACGAACGGCTCGCGGAACTTCTCGACCCGGCGAGCACCGTGCTGCTGACCGTCGAGTGCCAGCAGGGCGTGGTGGGCCCGCAGAGCGCGCTGCCCGAACTCGCCCGTGAGGCACGGACATCGGGCGCTCTCGGCAACATCGCCCGGCTGGTCGCCGCCGCGCACGACACCGGTGTCCAGGTGATCCACGCGATCGCGGAACGCCGCCCGGACGGCCGGGGCGCGAACCGCAACGCCCGCCTGTTCCGAGCCGCCGAACGGCTGCCCGTCCAGCAGCTCCTGGGCACCACGGCGGTCCGCGTCGCGCCCCCCATCGAGGTCGCGGAGGAGGACCTCGTCGTACGACGGCTGCACGGCCTGTCGCCGATCCAGGGCACCGACGTCGACCCGCTGCTGCGCAACCTCGGCTGCCGCACCCTGATCGTCACCGGTGTCTCGGCCAACGTGGCCATACCGAACGCGGTGTTCGACGCGGTCAACCGGGGCTACACGGCCGTCGTCCCGGCCGACGCCGTCGCGGGAGTGCCCTCCGAGTACACCCCCGCGATGATCCGCAACACCCTCGCGTTGGTCGCCACGGTCGTGACCACGGACGAGGTGCTCGGCTGCCTCGGACAACCGCGCCGGCGGTCCTGAGGCTCAGGCCAGCGAGATCTGGTCGCCGGAGACCGTGATGCCGGCCGCCGTCAGACCCGTGGTCGCCGGGCCCTGCTTCACGCTGCCGTCCGCGATGGCGAACTTGCTGCCGTGGCAGGGGCAGACGATCTCGCCGTTGGCGATGCTGGTCACCGCGCAGCCGGCGTGCGGGCACTTCGTCGAGAACGCCTTGTACGTGCCCGCCGTCGGCTGGGTGACGACCACGGCCTGGTCCTTGTAGATCGTGCCGCCACCCTCGGGGATGTCCGTGGTCTTGGCGAGCGCGGTGCCGGCCGAGCCGTTGCTGTTCTGGGTGGTGGAGCCACCGCCCGCGTTGCCGTTCGTGGTGGTCGTGCTCGACGAGTCGTCGGACGATCCGCAGGCGGTCAGCGCGGCGGCGAGCCCCGCCGCTCCGGCCGCCACCATGACGGTACGGCGAGCCGGGTTGGCCGAGGGGTTGAGCGATGCGCTGGTCATGTGAGGGGTTCCCTTCCGCGAAGCATCTCGTTGATCCGTCCAGGGGTACGGTCTTCGGGCACCACCTGTTCAGACGGCATCCAGATAGTGACCCCCTGGACATGAGGCTTCGGTAAAACAGCGCTGTCGGTTCGCTGTCGACCTGGACGGGCCAGGTCAGGCCGGTGGCCGGCCCGTCGCGGGACCCCAGTAACCTGGGGCGATGCTCAAGGAAGTCACCGCGACCCGCTACATCACCCCCCTGCGTGAGGGCGGCTCGCTGCCGGGGCTCGTCGAGGGTGACGACCTCGGGACGTACGTCATGAAGTTCACGGGCGCGGGGCAGGGCCGCAAGACGCTGGTCGCCGAGGTCGTCTGCGGTGAACTCGCCCGCCGGCTCGGGTTCCGGATGCCCCGGCTGGTCACCGTCGAGCTGGATCCGGTGCTGGGGCTCGGCGAACCCGAGCAGCAGGTGCAGGACCTGCTGCGGGGCAGCGGCGGCACCAACCTCGGCATGGACTTTCTCTCCGGCGCCCTCGGATTCGACCCGCTCGCCTTCGCGGTGAGCCCCGAGGAGGCCGGGCGGATCGTCTGGTTCGACGCGCTGATCAACAACGTCGACCGCTCCTGGCGCAACCCCAACCTGCTGATGCACCACGGCGACCTGTGGCTCATCGACCACGGCGCCACCATGATCTGGCAGCACAACTGGCCGTCCGCACAGGCGTCCGCCGCCCGTCCGTACGACGCCTCCGACCACGCGCTCGGCGGGTTCGCCCCCGATGTGCGGGCGGCCGCCGCCGACTTGGCGTCCCTGGTCACCGAGGACCTGCTCGCCGAGGTCACCGCCGAGATCCCGGACGTCTGGCTCGCCGCCGAGCCCGGCTTCGACACCCCCGACGACCTGCGGCGCACCTACGCGCGGCCGCTGCTCGCCCGGGCCGCCGTCATCCACGAGCGCATCACCGGCATCGAGGGGACCCAGTGAGCGAGACCCACATCAACGTCGCCGGACACATGACCGAGCGCCACATCACCCGGGCCGGTCAGGGCGGCGACCGGGACGTCTTCGAGTACGCCCTGCTGCGCGTCGTACCCCGCGTGGAGCGCGGCGAGTGCATCAACGCCGGCGTGATCCTGTACTGCCGGGCCAAGGCGTACGTCGGCGCCCGCACCCATCTCGACGAGGCCCGGCTGCGGGCCCTGGACCCCGACGCGGACGTGGCCGGGGTGCGGGCCGCGCTCGCAGCGGTGGAGGGCGTCTGCGCGGGCGGGGCGGCGGCGGGGCACGCGGCCGGCGACGACCCGGGGCGGCGCTTCCGCTGGCTGGTCGCGCCCCGCTCCGCCGTCGTGCAGCCGGGGCCGGTGCACACCGGGCTCACCCTCGACCCGGCCGCCGAGACGGAGCGGTTGCTGGACCTCCTGGTGAGGTGACGGACCACACCACGCGGCGTCACGCCGGCACCGGGACGTGGAGCGTACGAGCCACACAAAGAGCGGCGCGGGCGGCGAGCAGGGGGATCCGTTCGTCGCGCGACTCGTGGAATCCCCGTCGATCACGCGAGGCCCGCATCGCGGCGGCCGGGCGGCGTCCTCCCGAAAACCCGCCGATCCGCAAGGGGATCGTGTGCCCGTGCTCCTGCGTACCCACACCCTCCCGCACTGCGCCGGCCGTGTGAAAACCCTTCCGGGTGCGGGCGGCCCGGACGGCCTGCCCGCCCCCGGCGACCGGCCCCCTCGGGCGGAGGGCGCTGTGCCCTGGTGGAGATCCCGAGCCCGGCGCGACGCCTCATAGCCGCTGGTCGGCGCCGGTTCGGTGCGCCATGTGAGCACCAGGTCCGGCGCCTGTGCCGTCCCCGGGAGCGGTGCCGGCGCCGTAGGGCCTGCCGCCCGCGGTCGCACCGGCGCCGGCCGGGGTGATCAACATAATGGCGCCTTGGTGGGGTGTGACGTTGACACCGCGTGCCAGGGCTTCTAGCGTCACGTCTGTTGAAGGTACTAAGCGGTCGCTCACCAGCCGGCCGGGTTCTCGATCAGGTGTTCTCAAGGGCGAGGAGAAACAGCAATGTCCAGCACTGAGCAGCGGGTGGCCGTCGTCACCGGTGCCGCGCGCGGCATCGGCGCCGCCACCGCCGTACGACTGGCCGCCGAGGGCCGCGCGGTCGCCGTGATCGACCTCGACGAGGCCGCCTGCAAGGACACCGTCGAGAAGATCACCGCGGCCGGCGGCAAGGCCATCGCGGTCGGCGCCGACGTCTCCGACGAGGCCCAGGTCGCCGCGGCGATCGCGCGGGTCGTCGAGGAGCTGGGCGCGCCGACCATCCTGGTCAACAACGCCGGCGTGCTCCGCGACAACCTGCTGTTCAAGATGTCCGCGTCCGACTGGGACACGGTCCTCAACGTGCACCTGCGCGGCTCCTTCCTGATGACCAAGGCCGTCCAGCAGCACATGGTCGAGGCCGGCTGGGGCCGGGTCGTCAACCTGTCCTCCTCCTCGGCGCTCGGCAACCGCGGCCAGGCCAACTACTCCGCCGCCAAGGCCGGTCTGCAGGGCTTCACCAAGACCCTCGCCATCGAGCTCGGCAAGTTCGGCATCACCGCCAACGCCGTGGCCCCCGGCTTCATCGCCACCGAGATGACCAAGGCCACCGCCGAGCGCGTCAAGATGGGCTTCGAGGAGTTCAAGGCCGCCGCGGCCACCCAGATCCCCGTGCAGCGCGTCGGCGAGCCCGAGGACATCGCCAACGCCATCGCCTTCTTCACGAACGAGGCCGCCGGCTTCGTCTCCGGCCAAGTGCTGTACGTGGCCGGCGGACCGCTCGACTAGAAGATCACTAGGGAACACCGACATGTCTGAACTGCCTGAACTGTCCGGCAAGGTCGCCGTCATCACCGGCGCGAGCCGCGGCATCGGCTACGGCATCGCCGAGGCGCTGGTCGCCCGCGGCGACCGCGTCGCCATCACCGGCCGCAACGAGGACGCCCTCAAGGAGGCCGTCGAGAGCCTCGGCTCCGAGCGCGTCATCGGCATCGCGGGCAAGGCGCACGACCTGGCCCACCAGAGCGAGGTCGTGGAGCGCACCATGGCGGCCTTCGGCCGCGTCGACTACCTGGTCAACAACGCCGGTACCAACCCGGTGTTCGGCCCGATCGCCGACGTCGACCTGGATGTCGCCCGCAAGGTGTTCGACACCAACGTGGTCTCCGCCCTCGGCTTCGCCCAGAAGACCTGGCACGCCTGGCAGAAGGACAACGGCGGCGCCATCGTCAACATCGCGTCCGTCGCCGGCCTGTCGGCCTCGCCGTTCATCGGTGCGTACGGCATCAGCAAGGCCGCGATGATCAACCTGACCCAGCAGCTGGCCCACGAGTTCGCCCCCGGCGTCCGGGTCAACGCGATCGCTCCCGCGGTCGTCAAGACCAAGTTCGCGGAGGCCCTGTACGAGGGCCGGGAGGCGGAGGCGTCCGCCGGCTATCCGCTCAAGCGGCTCGGCGTGCCCTCCGACATCGGCGGCGCCGCCGCCTTCCTCACCTCGGAGCAGTCCGACTGGATCACCGGCCAGACGCTCGTCGTCGACGGCGGCGTCTTCCTGAACGCCGGCATAGCCTGACCGCCGGCACAGCCTGATCGCCCGTCAGGCGTCGTTTTCGTCACAGATATTTTCCCGCAAATGTGAGGAAAACGGCGCCCGGGTGCTCGTACGAGATTCGCACAGCCACATGACAACGTCGTCATAGCACATTCGATCAACGCCCGTGTTTCCGGGGTGCTTCAAGGCGCGCAACGCTGCGGTATGGTCTGCCGCCGACCCCTGGTATGGCGGATCGAGGAGCGTGCGCGTGTTCAACCGGAACCGAGGCCTGCGAAGAGTTGCCGCGGTCGCGTCCATATCCCTGGTGGCAGGGTGCGGCGTCCTCTCCGGCGGCACGGGCAACAGCGGGCCGATCGTCGTCGGCACGACCAGCGCTCCCAGCACCCTCGACCCCGCCGGATCGTGGGACGGCTCCTGGGAGCTGTTCCGGAACGTCTACCAGACACTGCTCGCCTACCCCGACGGGGCCACCACCCCCCAGCCCGACGCCGCGCACGCCTGCGCCTTCACGGACTCGAGCGACCGCACCTACCGCTGCGAACTGCGCTCCGGCCTGAAGTTCGCCGACGGCGACAGCCTCGACGCCCATGCCGTCAAGTACTCCATCGACCGGATCCGGGCCGTCAACGCGCCCAGCGGCCCCGCCGGACTGCTCGGCAGCCTCGACCGGGTGCAGGCGATCGGCGACCGCGAGGTGGTCTTCCATCTCAACAAGGCCGACGCCACCTTCCCGTTCGTGCTCGCCACCCCGGCCATGTCGATCGTCGACCCCGACGACTACCCGGCCCACTCGCTGCGCAAGGACGACTCCGTGCACGGCTCCGGGCCGTACACCCTGAAGTCCTACGAGGAGGGCAAGCAGGCCGAGCTGGTCCGCAACGACAACTACCAGGGCTTCGCCGAGCGGCAGAACGACGCCGTGACCATCCGCTACTTCCAGGACTCGGCCACCATGGTCAAGGCCCTCAGGTCCGGGGACATCGACGTCACCTACCGCGGTCTCGCCGCCTCCGACATCGTCGCCCTGGAGGCGCACAGCAGCACCGACCTGCAGCTGATCGACGGCACCGGCACGGACATCAGCTACCTGGTGTTCAACCCCAGGGACCCGTGGGCCAAGCTGCCCGCCGTGCGCAAGGCCGTCGCCCAGCTCGTCGACCGCGCCGCGATCGCCCACACGGTCTACAAGGACACCGTCGACCCGCTGTACTCCATGGTCCCGGCGGGCCTGACCGGCCACACCACCGGCTTCTTCGACGACTACGGCGACCCCAGCACGTCCAAGGCCCACAAGATCCTCGCCGACGCCGGCATCACCCAGCGCGTCCCGCTCACCTTCTGGTACACCACCGACCGCTACGGCTCCGAGACCGCCCAGATGTTCAAGGAACTCAAGCAGCAGCTGGACGACTCCGGGCTCTTCACCATCACGCTCAAGAGCCGTCCCTGGAAGACCTACGTCGTCGGCTACCAGAACGGCGAGTACCCGGTCTTCGGCCGCGGCTGGTTCCCGGACTTCCCCGACCCCGACAACTTCATCGCGCCCTTCGTCGGCGAGCGGAACGCCCTCGGCACGCCCTACCCGTCACCCGTGATCACCGGCAGGCTGCTGCCCGAGTCACGCAGCGAGATCGACCGCGGCGAAGTCGTCAAGGAGTTCGAGGAAGCCCAGCGGATCCTCGTCGACGACGCCCGGCTGATCCCGCTGTGGCAGGGGCGGCAGTACGTCGCGGCCAGCGACGACATCTCCGGCGGTGAAAAGGCGCTCGACCCGTCCACGATCATGATGATGTGGGAGCTGCACCGCAAGACCAGCTGGTGAAACCGCCGTCCGGCACCGGTTGTCAGTGGTCGCCTGTAGGTTTTTCGGTATCAGCAGGATCTGCAAGTGACCGCAATTCGTGAGGACGTTGACGTGACCGACATCGCCATGCTGCCCGAGTCCTGGCGCGGGGTTCTGGGTGACGAGCTGCAGCAGCCCTACTTCAAGGAGCTGACCGAGTTCGTCGAGGAGGAGCGGGCGAAGGGCCCCGTCTACCCGCCGCGCGAGCAGGTCTTCGCCGCGCTGGAGGCGACGCCGTACGACCAGGTCAAGGTGCTCATCCTCGGCCAGGACCCGTACCACGGCGAGGGCCAGGGCCACGGCCTGTGCTTCTCGGTCCGGCCCGGGGTGCGGATCCCGCCGTCCCTGCGGAACATCTACAAGGAGATGAAGGAGGAGCTGGGCTGGGAGGAGACGCCGGACAACGGCTGTCTGATGCCGTGGGCCCGGCAGGGCGTACTGCTGCTCAACGCGGTCCTCACGGTCCGCGGCGGTGACGCCAACTCGCACAAGAACAAGGGCTGGGAGAAGTTCACGGACGCCGTGATCCGCGCGGTGGCCGAGCGGCCCGACCCGGCGGTCTTCGTCCTCTGGGGCGGTTACGCGCAGAAGAAGCTCCGGCTGATCGACGAGAGCCGGCACGTGGTGATCCAGAGCGCGCACCCCTCCCCGCTCTCCGCCGCGAAGTTCTTCGGCACCCGCCCCTTCACCAAGATCAACGAGGCGGTGGCGGCCCAGGGCCACGAGCCGATCGACTGGCGGATTCCGAACCTGGGCTGAACGCGTGCACAGGGCCTCGAAGCCGCCCGGGGAAACCCCCTGGGGCGGGGGCTGCGTCACCGGGCGGCTCCGCCGTGTGGGCGCGGCCGGCTCCCACCGGCCCGCCCGGCCGACCACCGGGCCATGGTCCAACGGCGCCGCCTGCCGGTGAAAACCTGCGGCGCCGTCTAGCGTCGGCAGCACACAACGGTTCACAGCTGCCCGGAGGGCCCCGTGGCGGAGCGACAGGAGCGTACGGCCCCCGATGCCGTGCTCACACGGATCGGCCAGGTCGTCATGCTGCACCACGCCGGCGACCGTGAGGAGGCCCGCCGGCGCCTGCTCGACCTGTGGGCGGAGATCGGCGAGCACGGCGAGCCGCTGCACCGCTGCACCCTGGCCCACTACCTGGCCGACACCCAGGACGACCCGTCGGACGAACTCGCCTGGGATCTGAGGGCGTTGTCGGCGGCGGACGAGGCTGAAGAGGCGGACGGGGCGGAGGGAGCGGTGGGGCTGCGCGGCTTCTACCCCTCCCTGCACCTGAACCTCGCCGCCGACTACGTGAAACTCGGTCGCACCGAGGCCGCCCGCAGCCATCTGCACCGGGCCCGCGGCGCGGCCACCGCGCTCGGCGACGACGGGTACGGCGACGGGGTCCGGGCCGCGATCAGCCGCCTGGCACTGCGGCTGGAGAACGACGGCGACCCGGGCTCCGACTCCTGGGGCCCACCGCGGCAGCGGCCGGAGTAGGGCCGCGCCGGCGTCTCAGCGCCCGTACGCCTGCTCGCAGATCCGCGCCTGCGGGCTGTCCGCGATCCAGCCGCCGTACTGCTTGCCGAGGGCGCACACGTCCGGGGCCTTCGGGACGGAGCGGGGCAGGCCCGGAAGGTCGGCCCGCGAGCTGTGCGACCCGTGTGCCGGGTGGGAGTGGGGGTGCCGGCCGGTGGCGCGCGGGGGCGCCGGGGGACGGTGGTGGGCCGGGGGAGCGGGCGCGGGGGCGCGCGGGGCGGCAGGTGCGGCCGGTGCGGCCCGCTGGGCCGGACGGGACGGGCCGACCAGCTCCAGGGCCTCCTTGACCGGCGCCTGCACCACCCTCGGCTCGGCGCTGCCGTCCGGGCGGGGCACCGACGCCAGCGAGGGTGCCGTACCCCGAGGCGGTCCGGGCGCCGCCGGACCCTGGACCGTCACACAGCCGGAAAGGGCGGAGACGGTCACGGTGACCAGGAGCGCTGCGGTGGTCGTCGTTCGATGCACCCGCGCAACTCTGCTGGGTCGGCGCGGGAGTTGACACCGTCGACGGTACTTTGGTGCCCCGCACGGGTGATCTCGTGCCCGGTACGGGGGACAGGCGGGTGCGAGGCTGACGTCAGTCGCCGGTCGCGCCGTCGATCCGCTCCCGGATCAGGTCGGCGTGGCCGTTGTGCCGGGCGTACTCCTCGATCATGTGGGTGTGGATCCAGCGCAGGCTGATCTGCTGCCCGGTGCGGCGGTGGCGGCCCTTGGAGAGGTCGTCCAGACCGAAGCCGGCCGCGGCCTGCCGGGCGGCCTCGATCTCGGCCTGCCAGGCCGGGTACGCCTCCTGCCAGGTGTCCGCCTCGCCGAGATGGAACTCGCCGTCGGGGTCCTCGTCACTGAAGTAGAGCGGCGGCGCGTCCTCGCCGACGAGGACCCTGCGGTACCAGGACCGCTCCACGTCGGCCATGTGCCGCACCAGCCCCATCAGGGACAACGGGGACGGCTCCACGGAGGCGGTCCTGAGCTGGGCGTCGGTCAGGCCCTCGCACTTCGCGGCGAGGGTCTGCCGGTGGAACTCCAGCCAGCCCTCCAGCATGGCGCGTTCACCGGCGTCGACTGCGGGCATGCGGCGTTCGGTCGTCATACCCGGCATCCTGGCCCACCCCGGCCGATCCCACCACGGATTATCGGCCCGTATGCTTCCGCTCAGACAGACGTGGGCAACCGCTACGGGCATCGGCCAGGGGAGCGTCAGTGAAGGTCGGCTGCATTGGACTCGGCGACATCGCGCAGAAGGCGTATCTGCCGGTGCTGGCCACGCAGCCGGGGCTCGAGATCCACCTCCAGACCCGCACCCCCGCCACCCTCGACCGGGTCGCCGACAGCCTCCGCCTGCCCGCTGGCCGCCGCCACGCGACCCTCGACGGCCTCCTCGCCCAGGACCTGGACGCCGCCTTCGTGCACGCGGCCACCGTCGCCCACCCCGAGATCGTCACCCGGCTGCTGGAGGCGGGCGTACCGACCTACGTCGACAAGCCCCTCGCCTACCGGCTCGCCGACTCCGAGCGCCTTGTGACGCTCGCCGAGACGCGGAAGGTGTCGCTGTTCGTCGGCTTCAACCGCCGTCACGCCCCCGGCTACGTGCAGTGCGCCGACCATCCGCGCGAGCTGATCCTGATGCAGAAGAACCGCGTCGGGCTGCCCGAGGAACCCCGCACGATGATCCTCGACGACTTCATCCACGTCGTCGACACCCTGCGCTTCCTCGCCCCGGGGCCGGTCGAGGACGTGACCGTCCGGGCCCGGGTCGCCGACGGCCTGCTGCACCACGTGGTGCTCCAGCTCGCCGGGGACGGCTTCACCGCGCTCGGCGTGATGAACAGGCTCAGCGGCTCGGCGGAGGAGATCCTGGAGGTCTCCGGGCAGGACACCAAGCGCCAGGTCCTCAACCTCGCCGAGGTGATCGACCACAAGGGCCAGCCGACGGTCCGGCGGCGCGGCGACTGGGTGCCGGTCGCCCGGCAGCGCGGCATCGAACAGGCCGTTCTCGCCTTCCTCGACGCCGTCCGCGCCGGGAAGGTGCTCAGCGCCCGGGACGCACTGGCGACTCATGAGCTGTGCGAGCAGGTGGTACGAGAGGTTCGGCGCCACCCCGGCGCAGCCTGACCGTCCGCAGCCCCTCGACCAGGCAGCAGGCCGCCAGCACCAGCAGCGCGCCGTCCACCGGCCAGTCGCCGTACCGCGTGAACGGGGTGACACCGCGGGCGATCGGCACCTCGTAGACCCGCGCGGTGCTCGCGTCGGTGCCGAGCCGGGGACCGATGCGCTCGCCGCCGGGGCCGTAGACGGCGGAGACCCCGGTCAGTGTGGCGTGCACCATGGTCCGGCCGGTCTCGGCGGCCCGCAGGGCGGCCAGCGAGGCGTGCTGCTCGGGCGCCCAGCTGTCCTGGAAGGACGAGGTCGACGACTGGCCGATCAGCACCTGCGCGCCGTCCTGCGCGAGATGCCGGCTCATGTCGGGGAACGCCGTCTCGAAGCAGATCATCGGGCCGACCCGCAGGCCGTGGCCGACGTTCATCACCACCTGCTCGGCGCCGCGCCGCCGGTCCTCGCCGGCCGCCTTGCCGACCGAGGTGGCCCAGCCGAGCAGGGAACGGGCCGGTATGTACTCGCCGAACGGAACGAGGCGCATCTTGTCGTACCGGTCACCGGTCGGGCCGTCGGCGCCCACCAGGATGGAACTCTTGTAGATGCCGGGCCGGTCGGAGCGCCGGGCGTCGACGTTGACCAGGATGTCCGCGCCGGTCTCCCGGGAGAGGGCGGCGATCCGCCGGGCGAGATCGGGCCGGTCCCCCAGGTCGTACCCGACACTGCTCTCGCCCCAGACGATCAGATCGGGATGCCGCCCGGCCAGCTGCCGGGTCAGCCGCTCCTCCCTGTCGAACCGCCGGTCGCCGCTGTCGGTGCCGTCGACGACGCCGGGCTGTACGACGGCGATCCGGACGTGACCGGCGACGTCCGGGCGGGGTGACCACACCCAGGCCGCCGAGGTCGCGGCGGCCGTGGCCACCAGCGAGGCCACCGCGGGCACACGTGCCTCCCGCACGGATATGAGCACGGTGACCGCGACATTGACGGCCACCACCAGGAAGCTCAGCAGCCACACCCCGCCCACCGAGGCCAGCCGCAGCGCCGGCGTCACCTGCCACTGGGTCGCGCCGAGCATGCCCCACGGCCCGCCGAGCCCCTGCCAGGACCGCACCAGCTCCACCATCAGCCAGCCCGACGGCAGCACCAGCACCGCCACCGCGGCCCGCCCCGGCGACGGCACCCCGCCCAGCAGCCGGCGTGTCGCCCAGCCCCAGGGCGCCCAGAGCACGCTGAGCAGACCGGCGATCAGGAAGATGAAGACGTGCAGGCTCGGCAGCAGCCAGTGGTGCACGGCGACCATGAACCCGAACCCGCCGCACCAGCCGTCGTACGCCGCCCGCCGTCCGGTCGGCGCCGAGCGCGCCAGCAGCAGCCACGGGACCAGCGCGACATAGGCGAGCCACCACAGCGACGGCGCCGGAAAGGCCGGCACCGGCAGGGCGCCCGCCAGCGTCGCGACGCAGCAGCGCCGCCACGGGGAGGTGAGCCAGCGCTCGACGGTCCTCATCCATCGCCTCCTGCCTGCGGGTCCTTCCAGTGTGCGGGACCGGGCGGGATCTTTGACAGGGGGCGTGGACGCGGGCTCAGTCGGACACGGCCACCGCACGCGGGTCGGGCAGCCTGCGCCACTTCTCCTCGACGACCACCTGGCGCAGCCGCCAGCCGTCCCGGGTACGCAGGAACGCGAAGGAGTAACGGCCGCCGCACACGAAGTCCGGGGCGGTGGAGGCGCCGTCGCCGCCGGCGAAGCGCATCGGGTTGACGTAGTCGGCCCGCAGGTGGGCGGTGTCGCCGGTGTCGTGGTCCAGATTCCCGAACCGCACCCGGCGGTTGACGATCAGATGCTGGCGCATCGAGAACAGGGTCAGATTGTCCGCGAGCCACCCGGCCACCTGCCCGGCATCGCCCTCGATTCCACCGGCGGAGCGGTAGTCGGCCCGCCCGTCCGCCGTGAACAGCTCCCGGTACGCCGTCCAGTCACCGTCGTCGACGGCCGCCGCGTACTCGGTGACCATCTCGTCCACGGCCAGCCGGTCCATCACGGTCGCGAGCTCCACGCGCTGTGTCATCGGGATTCCTTCGTGGATACCCCGGCCTTCAGGCCGGGGAGGAAACGAGGTCCCTGCGGAGCAGGGCAGGGAGAGGCGAATCCCCTCCAGGGCGATTCGGCGTCTGCGGCCACCGGCCGGCACCCGCTGCTCACACGGAAACTGAGACAATGTGAGACGTGGCGCAGCAGGTCAAGCGGGCTTTCAAGGACCGCTTTCACCCCACGGACGAGCAGGCAGCCGAGCTGTCCCGCACCTTCGGCCGCGGCCGAAGCCGCGTCCGGCCGGCCCGCGCGCAGCGGGAGCTGTCGCGGAAGGCGGAGGGCTCGGCGAACCGGGAGAAGGCCCGGCGCAGGGTCGCCAAGGTTCACGCGCGGATCGCCGGCCGGCGCCGCGACTTCCTGCACAAGCTGTCGACTCGTCTCGTCCGTGAGAACCCAACGGTCGTGATCGAGGACCTCACCGTCCGCAACCTGCTGGAGAACGGCAGGCTCGCGCGCGCCAGCTCGAAGCTGTGCGGAACCTGCGGCACCGCGCATGACCGCGACGTGAACGCGGCACGCAGCATTCTGGCCGCCGGGCCGGCGGCGTCTGCCTGTGGAGACGGTGTGAGACCTCAACGGGAGTCCTCCCGGACGGGGCAGTCGTCGGCGAAGCAGGAAACCCAGCGGGCGACCGCTGGAATCCCCCGTCCTTGGCGGGGGAGGAAGTCAACGGGTCAGTGTTGGGCACGGGACGGGCGGAGCCAAGGGGCACGGACGATATTCGGTGGTGTTCGAACCGAAACACCCCCGAGCCTGGGCACATGAACGGCCAGTCAGTCGAACAAGAACCCAAGTTCCGTAGTCGTGCCCGCCACACCACCTCCACGCTCAACGTCCACCAGGCCCACCGCCCCGAAATCGGCGGCCCGGCCGCTTGCACGGGGCAATTTCCGGCCAGTTGGCAGCGGGACCGGATGACGTGGGTCATCAAGCAGCGGTCACAGCCCACAACAACCTATGCCCACGCGCTGGACCGAGGTCACCTTCGGGCCTGCCTGTCGGAGCGAGGATCATGGTCACGTGATGAAATGGACGAAGGAGACGCCCCCGGTCGGGCAGTCCGAGCATGAGACCGAACTCTCGCCCTACCAGCGGGCGATGCGGAACCGGCTTCTCGCGGCCCCGGTGATGCCCGCACCCGAACCCTGGCGGCCCGTCTTCGCGTACGAGTACGGCGTCCCTGTCGGCGGACTGCTCGGGATCGGCTTCGCGACGGACCCCGACACCGGCCACGATCTGGTGATGGCCGTCTCCTCCGACGGTCACGGTCTCTTCGACGCCGTGACCGGCGAGAAGATTGCCAGGGACCGCGACCCCGCTCCCGAGGACAGCACCCCCGACGCCGTCGCCGACCTGTCCTGCCCCGGGCTGGGGCCGATCACCGGAAGCCGCGTACGCATCGCCGGTCTCTTCGGCGGACTACTCCACGTTCCGCGCAGCCGGCTTCTCTCCCTCCGGCCGAACGATCGCCGTAGCGACGAGCAGCGACCTCTCCCTGTGGACTCGCGGAGGTGGGGTGTCGCCCAGTGGGGCAAGAGCGGCTCGGGAGCCACGTGGAAGCGCGTGGGGAACGCAGGACAGAACGGGCTCAGGGGCACGGGGAGGAGTCCTTATGAGGAAGGCGCTGAGGGGTTCCTGCTCGGCGATCGGAGGTTCGAAGAAACCTGGGGGGAGGACTCGGCTCTGCACTCCCGAACAGCGAGGGCGGTGCTGTGCCGGCCGGTAGGATCTCCAAGCTTCGGACCGATCCCAGGGGGAGGTGCTCGTCTTCGGCGAAGAGGACCAGGGAACTATCCGTTGTGTGTTTCGAGCTCGGTCGCCAGCGACTGTTGGGTGGCCGCCCACGACGCCAGGAGCGCCAAATTGTCAGCGGTCGGTGTGCCCGCGGGTGCGGTGTAGACGTTGAGGTGCAGGCCGGGTTCGGCGGGCAGTTCCAGGGACTCGACGTCCAAGTCGAGCCGGCCCACGATCGGATGGCGCATACTCTTGCGGCCGGACCGGTGCAGCCGCACGTCCTGAGATGCCCACCGCTGCCGAAATAGCTCACTGCGCGTTGACAGTTCGCCGACCAGGGCGATCAGCTCCTCGTCGTGCGGATTGCGGCCGGCTTCCATGCGTAGCTTCGCGGCCACGTCACCGGTAATTTGGTCGTAGTCGACAAAGAAATCTCTGGCCGCCTCGGGGTTCAGATAGACGAACCGCGCTGTGTTCGCGGGCCGTCGCGGGTCGGCCAGCACCGGTGAATACAGCGCGCGAGCGAGTTGATTCATGGCCAGCACGTCATAACGGCCGTTACCGATCCAGGCCGGCGCATCGGAGATCGCGTCGAGCACCTGCTGTAGCGTCGAGCGCACCGTCACGGCAGGCCTACGCCGGCGTGGGCCGCTGGGCGCCCTGGACTGGCGCGCGAGGTGGAACAGGTGGTCGCGCTCGGCCTCGTCGAGTTGCAAGGCAGAGGCCAACGCGTCGAGCACGCCGTCGGAGGCACCGGCGAGGCTGCCGCGCTCCATGCGCACGTAGTAGTCGACCGATACCCCCGCCAGTAGCGCTACCTCCTCGCGGCGCAGACCTTTGACCCGACGGTTGCCGCCGTAAGCGGGCAGACCCGCCTGCTCGGGTGCGATGCGGGCGCGACGCGAGCTGAGAAACTCCCGGATCTCGGTGCGTAGATCCATCGTGGCCGTCCCCTCACCGTAAACGGGTTCCGCAGTCTAAGGGGTTCCCGATGCGGTCGTCGCGATGCCGCCGTCTACCGGGATGACGGTGCCCGTGAGGTAGGACCCGGCCCGGCTGGCGAGAAACACGGCGATACCCGCCATGTCGTCGTCGCGGCCGAGCCGGCGCAGAGGGGCCGCCGCCGCGATCGTGTCGCCGATGGCATCGAGCGTGGACGCCATCATCTGCGACGGGAACACTCCCGGTGCTATCGCGTTCACCGTGACGTGCTGTGGGCCCAGCTCTCGGGCAAGCACTCTGGTGAGTTGATGGAGTGCCGCTTTGCTGCCGGCGTACGAGTAGTTGGGCGACTGGGCGACGTGGATGGCGGCGATACTGCCGATGTTGATGATCCGCGCGGGATCGTCGGCGGTGGCCGCCCGGCGAAGTGCGGGGAGCAGCGCCTGCACCAGCCAGAACGGCGACTTGAGGTTGAGGTCGATCACTGTGTCCCAGGCCTCGTCCGGGAACGTCGCCAGCGGCTCGCGCCACATCGCTCCCGCGTTGTTGACAAGGATGTCCAGGTGTTCCGAGTCGGCCTTGACGAGATCAGCGAGGCGCTGACACTCGTCGTGCCTGGACAGGTCGGCGGGGATTGCTTGAACGTCGCCGAATTCGGACAGTAGATGCTGTGCCTCCGCGCACGTGTCTGCTTTGCGTGAGCTGATGACGACGCGGGCGCCCGCCTGGAGAAGGCCGCGCGCTATCATCATCCCAATGCCTCTGGTGCCGCCAGTGACAAGGGCGTACTTCCCACTCAGATCGAAAAGTTCTGTGTGAGTGGTGAATTGGTTGTCCGCCATTGGGCTCCGTCGCTTCTGTCGTGGAAGAACGCGCCGACACGGTCGCGTATTCGGGGCAGCTGAATTGAACTGATGGGGGTAAAGCTGCAGGCGTGTCCATGGTGACAGGCGTTTTGGACGTCTAGGAGACCCTGGTGATACAGGTACTGCGAGAGCCCCCTTGCCTGGTGCGCTGACCCCGGATCCACCGGCTTGATGCCCGTGGACGGTGTTTCCAGAAACGAAGAAGTGCCTTGCGACCTGCGACGACGGGGTTCCTCTGGGACCACATCAGGCACGATCGGCAAGGCACTTCCGAGACGCAATCCTCCCTTGCCGCGGCGGCGGTCTGGAGCAACTGCACGCCGTGGCGCGCCGGTTCCTGCCTGCACTGCCCGTCACACCCCGCTGCTGCCCGGCGCGGACCAGGCAGCATCCATGCACATCGACGACACCATCCGCCGCACCCACGGCTACGCCAAACAGGGCGCCGGCTACGGATACGGCAAGGTCAAGGGCCTGAATGCACTGCTCGGCGTCGTCTCCACACCCCCTGTCCGCCCCGGTGATCGCCGCCACCAGGCTGCGGAAGGGACCCTCGAACTCCGCGCGCGGGGCGGCAGCGTTCGTCGCTGAGACCATCCGCACCGCACGCGCTGCGGCGCCAGCGGCCTGCCGGTGCTGCGGGCGGACTCCGCGTTCTACGGCGCCGACGTCATCAACGCCTGCCGGGCCCTGGGTGCCCGCTCCTACCCCGTTGGCGACGAGCTCCTCGCCCACCTGCGTGGATGACGGGCTGCCCCACCCGACAGCAGGCTCCGGCCCATGGGTCCGGCTGTTAGGCCGGATGCCGTCTTCGGGGTGCGTGCCGGGGCGGCCCGCCACAAGATCCTGATCATGCGGACATCAGCTCAGATACGGCCCTGTTCTCCTCCGGCGCGGCACGGCGGTGCGCGTCATGTCATACCCGCGGCTCTTGCCTGCGGTGTGCTGCTGGCCGGCACCGCGGCGTGCGGCGGGGCCGACGGGTACAGGAGTCATGTCGGTGCCCCGGGTGTCAACAACCCGGTCGCGCCGGGCTCCCTCGGCCCGGAAACGGGCCCGCGCCTTCCGGGCGTCGGAAGCCGCATGGGCAAGCGCGTACCGGCCGACGCCCGCCAGGCCGTGGTCGTCTACGGCGACGACACGGACTCCGCCGAGAGCACCGTCGTGCTCTACGAGAAACAGGGCACTGCCTGGAAACGCAACGGCAGCTGGCCCGCGCACAACGGCAGACTGGGCTGGACGACCGACCATCGCATGGACGACGAGCGCAGTCCCGTCGGCGTGTTCTCCCTGACGGATGCCGGAGGGTCGCTCAAGGATCCGGGCAGCCGCCTGCGCTACTGGTACGACGACAATGCCTTCGCCTCCATGATCGAGAACGGCGACGACCACGTCCACGACTTCGACTACGTCATCGCCATCGACTACAACCGGCTCAAGGATGTCCCGCCGTTCGACTGGAGCCGTCCCGACGGAGTGGAGAAGGGCGGCGGCATATGGCTGCACCTGGACCACGGCGACGGCACGTCCGCCTGTGTCACCGTTCCGGCGTCCGGCATGAAGACCCTGCTGCGCACTCTCGATCCACGCCTTCACCCGGTCGTGGTGATGGGGGACCGGATGCGACTGAGTACCTGACCACCGGCCCGTGCCCCGGTCCCCGGTCCGGCTCGATGGGCTGACCAGGCGGGCCCGGCACTTCGTCCTCGCTCACGGCGTCCGGGGCGACGTACCGAGGGTGAGCCGGCACCGGGCGCAGTGGCTGACTGCCGGAATCCCCTCCGCGGAGATCGAGCGGGCAACGGCGTATCAGGAGGGTTGGGGCGGTCTCGTCCTTCCTCCCGCTCCGCACTACGACGGTGGACCCAAGTACCTCGATACCGACGTCCCGGAAGGTTCAACGGCGGACGGCTGGTGGTTCGAGGCGGGGATTCAGCGGACGGCTGTGCCCTACTCGTTCATGATCGGACCCATGGGCGAGTTCGGCATCCATGCCGGTCGCTGGACTGGGTGAGGCGGCCGCCCGGTACGCCGACGAGTGGATCGTCGGCAACGCGGACGTGACCCCGCTCGCGGTCCGGGTCCATGAGCTGGTGCGGGCCGGCGAACTCGAAGAGGCGGCCGGCTTGTTGTCCGAGGAGCGGCCGTGTCCCGTGGTGGACGGGATGCTCGCGCAGCTGCGGTCGTAAGATCGCCGTCTGGTCGGTCCGAGGAGGTCGTTGGCAATGGCACGTCCCGTCACGGTGGTCACCGGAGGCAGCCGGGGGATCGGCGCCGAGACCTGCCTGCGGCTCGCGGGCGACGGGCACGATGTGGTGATCGGTTACGTCCGGGACGCCGACGCCGCCGAGGCGGTCGCGGAGGGGGTGCGCAAGGCCGGGGCGCGGTGTGTCGTCGTTCGGGTGGACACGGCTGTGGAGGCCGATGTGGAGCGGCTGTTCGACACCGCGGAGCGGGAACTGGGCGCCGTCACCGGTCTGGTGAACAACGCCGCCGTGACCGGGCCGTTCGGGCGGCTGGCGGACGCGGAGGCCGCGGATCTCCGCCGGGTCGTGGAGGTCAACCTGCTGGGCGCGCTGCTGTGTTCACGCCGGGCGGCCCGGCTGATGGGACCGCGTGGGAACGGCGCCATCGTGAACGTGTCCTCGGCGGCGGCCACCCTCGGCAGCCCCGGCGAATACGTCCACTACGCGGCGACCAAGGCGGCCGTCGACGCCCTCACCGTGGGCCTCGCCAAGGAACTCGGCCCGGACGGCGTGCGGGTCAACGCGGTGGCTCCCGGTGTGATCGAGACGGAGATCCACGCGGCGATGGGCGACCCGGGCCGGGCCGAACGGGTGGGAGCCACCACGCCATTGGGCCGCGCCGGCCGGCCCGAGGAGATCGCGGCCGCGATCTCCTGGCTGCTGTCGCCCGAGGCCTCCTACACGACCGGCGCGGTGCTGCGGGTCTCCGGCGGCCGCTGAACCCCGAGCCGGTCAGGCCGCCTCGATGATCTGTTCGCGGATGGCCTCGGCCCACTCGACCACCAGCAGTTCGTACTCCGTCCGGTCCTCGGCCGACAGCGTTCCGCCCGCGCGCAGCCACAGCGCCCGGATGCGCTCGTTGACCTCGGCAGCAGACCGCACGGAACCAGGGGTTCGGGAATCGGGGGACATACCAAACAGCCTAGGGGCAAGAACTGACCGTGCGCTACCGGGCCACTACGCAGACCGTATGTGGTTGGTCACGGGCGACACGGCGGACGGACGGCCACGCCTTGGCATTTGCCAGGTCGACGTGCCCGGCATCGATCAGGCCATGCGGCCGATACGGGCCTTCGTCCTCGCCGCAGCCGGTGCGACGACGTCAACTCCGCGGCAAACGACGGAAGTCGGGAGTTGGCCGAGATGCGGCGCCCAGCCTTCCTCGGCCCTTCCCCGGCCCTTTCTCGGCCTTTCTCAGCCCGTCGGCAGCGCCGCGGCGAGCAGCGCGAGCTTCTCCGCGTCGGCGCTGCCCGGGTCCGGGTGGTAGACGACGAGTGTCTGTCCCACCGTGCCGCTGACGTCCAGCCGTTCCCGGTTCAGCCGCAGGCGGCCGACCTGGGGGTGGTCGATGACCTTGGCCACGCCGTCACAGGACGCCACGTCGTGACGGGCCCAGAGGCGGCTGAAGTGCGGGCTGGCGAGGCAGAGTTCACCGACCAGGTCGATGACGCGGGGGTCGTCCGTGTCGGTCCCGACGGAGCGGCGGAAGCCGGCGACCATGCCGGCGCCGGCCTCCTCCCAGCCGGGGTGGAGGGCCTGTTCGGCGGGGTCGAGGAAGGTGTCGCGCAGCCGGTTGCCGCCGACCGTGAAGCGTGGTGACAGCGCGGTCGCCAGGGCGTTCACGGCGAGGACGTCGAGGTAGCGGCCCTCGACCAGCGCGGGCAGCGGGAGGGTGGCGACGAGCTGGGCCACGCCCGGCGGGACGGTCTCCCTGCGGGCGCGGCGCCGACGCCGCCGGGGCCGGTCGGCGCCGAGGCGCAGCAGGTACGCCGTCGCGTCCTCGTCGAGCCGCAGTACCCGGGCGAGGGACTCCAGGACCTGGACGGAGGGGTTGCGGTCGCGGCCCTGTTCCAGGCGCAGGTAGTAGTCGGCGCTGATGCCGGCCAGCATCGCGACCTCCTCCCGGCGCAGTCCCGGCACCCGCCGTACCCCCAGCACGGGAATGCCGACCTGCTCCGGGGTGACCAGCTCGCGGCGGGCGCGCACGTACGCGCCGAGCAGGTTCGGTTCGTCGGCCATCACGCCACCGTAACGCGGCCGCCGCGCCGCTGCCTGGTCCTGTCACTCCCAGGATCACCGGGGCTCTGCCCCGGCCGGCGGCGGCCCGCGAGCGTGGTCGCTGACGGCGACGAGCAACCGAGGGAGCGCGATCATGTCGACGTATCTGCTGGTACACGGTGCCTGGCACAGCGGGGAGTGCTGGGAGCGGGTGGTCCCCTTGCTGACGGCGGCCGGGCACCGGGTGCACGCGCCCGATCTGACCGGGCACGGCAGGAAGGCCCGGCTGCTCGGCCCGGAGGTCGGCCTCGACACCCATGTGGCCGACGTCGTCGGGCTGATCAGGGACGAGGACCTCACCGACGTCGTCCTCGTCGGGCACAGCTACGCGGGGCTGGTCGTCTCGTCCGTCGCCAACGAGGTCCCCGACCGGGTGGGGCACTTGGTCTACCTCGACGCGATGGTTCCGGAGCACGGCGAGACGGCGGCGGACATCCAGCCCGTGACCCGGGCCCTGATCGAGAGGGCCCTCGCGTCCGACGACGGCTGGCGGGTTCCGCCGCTGCCCGAACTGCCGCCGCCGTACGGGCTGTTCGGGGTGACCGAGGCGGCGGACGTGGCGTGGCTGCGCACCATGCTGTCCGACCAGGCGGTGCGCAGCTTCCAGCAGCCGGTGCGGCTGGACGATCCGGCCGTCCGCGCGATCCCGCGGACCCACATCCACTGTGTGGCGAACGTCCCGGAGGGCGTCGTCCGCCGTCCGGTCCCCGCCCACCAGCCGGTGTGGGAACTGCCCACCGGCCACGACTGCATGATCACCATGCCGGCGGAACTCGCCGAGCTCCTGCTGAAGGCGGTCTGAACCCGCCCGGGACAGCGGGATATTCGCTGGGCCCGGCGACGCCGCGTCCGTAGGGTCGGCGCATGACGGACGAGAACCAGGCCGACAACCATGCCGAGAACCAGGCCGACGACCAAGCCGAGAATGAGCGGGCGGTGCAGGCGGCCGTCGACGCGGAGCTGCGGCTTCTCGATCCCGAGGTGCGTGCCTCCCCGGCCCTCGTCCTGGAGCTGCTCGACCCGGAGTTCACCGAGGTCGGCGCGTCCGGCCGGCGCTGGGACGCGGCATCGATCCTGACGGTGACCAGCGGCGGATCGGTGTCCCCGGAGTCGCCGGTCGAGGTGAGCGAGATGTCCGGGACCGTACTGGCCCCGGGCATCGTCCACCTGACGTACTTCGCCGACAACCAGGGGCGCCGGGCCTGGCGCAGCTCCCTGTGGCGGCTCACGCAGACGGGCTGGCGCGTGTACTACCACCAGGGGACACCGGCCGCCGCCGGGGAGGGCCAGGCCCTGTCGTTCGGATCAGGCCGGCGGTGAGGGGCTTCGCTTTTCGACCGACGCGGGCGGGGCGACGGGGGTGCCCCCGGCGCGCTTGTTCGAGCGTGGGGAGCGTGCGGCTGCGCGGCGGAGGAGGCGTGGCCGATCAGCCTCCCCACCCTCGAATGCGCTCGCGCGGAGGCACCCCCATCGCGGCGGGCGACGAGGCGGGGGCACCTCCCGGCCGGAGGCCGGGGGACGTCGGCGAGTGACGACAACGCCGCTGGGGCTCCCCTCGCTGGGGGAGCGCGTGCCGAGCCCGCGACGCCGGGATGATCCGAACGACAGGGGCCCGGCTAGCTCGCCGACTCCGCCGCGTGCGGGCTCAGGACGTCCGCGGAGACCAGGGCGATGATGACGACGCCGAGGGCGACGCGGTACCAGACGAACGGCATGAAGCTCTTGTTGGAGATCCACTTCATGAACCACGCGATCACCGCATAGCCGGACGCGAACGCGATCACCGTCGCGAACAGCGTCGGGCCCCAGGCCACCTGGCCCTCGCTCACCGAGTCCTTGACCTCGAAGGCGCCGGAGGCCAGCACGGCCGGGACGGCGAGCAGGAAGGAGTAGCGGGCCGCGGCCTCGCGCTTGTAGCCCATGAACAGGCCGCCGCTGATGGTGGCGCCGGAGCGGGAGACGCCGGGGATCAGGGCGCAGGCCTGGCAGAGGCCGTAGATCAGGCCGTCCTTGACCCCGAGGTTCTCCAGCGTCTTGCGCTGCTTGGGCGCCCGGTGCCGGCCGCCCGTCTCGTCGCGGGCGGCGAGCCGGTCGGCGATGCCGATGACGACGCCCACGACGATGAGCATGGTCGCGGTGATGCGGAGGTCGCGGAACGGGCCCTCGATCTGGTCCTTCAACGTCACGCCCAGCAGGCCGATCGGGATCGAGCCGACGATCACCAGCCAGCCCGTCTGGGCGTCGTGGTCCCGCCGCCTCGCCTTGTCGAACAGCGACCGGAACCAGGCCGAGACGATCCGCCCGATGTCCTTGCGGAAGTAGATCAGCACCGCGGTCTCCGTGCCGATCTGGGTGATCGCGGTGAAGGCGGCACCCGGGTCCTTCCAGCCGGAGAAGGCCGCGGTCAGCCGCAGATGCGCGCTGGAGGAGACGGGCAGGAACTCGGTCAGCCCCTGGACGAGGCCGAGGACCAGCGATTCAAACCAAGACATGAAGGTACGGCGTCCCAGGGGTGAGGAAGGGGCTGGAAGGTCCGCGCGGCCACGCGTGATCACGTGGGCGCACGTGATCATGCGCGTGCAGGCGCAGGGTATCGGGCCGGTGTGACCGCGCGGACACAGGGGTTCGGCAGGCGGACGGGCGGCCCGGGGTGTTGACCGGTCAAGGTGCCGCCGCTTACGTTTCAGCAGGAGAAAGCGCTTGCTCCCGCACATCGGGGTGCGTGTGCGGCGCACTCCGGGCGGGAGTTCGCCCATCGCCGGTACACGCCCGAGGAGTGCTGATCACGTCCATGCCCCGCTCGTCCCGCTCCGCAGCCCCCTTCACCGGCCGGCGCATCCGGGCCGCCGTCGTCGGCGCCGGCGCCATCGGGCGCGGCTCGCATCTGCCCGCCCTCGCCCAGCTGGCCGCGGAGGGCGAGACCGAGGTCGTCGCCGCCGTCGACATCGATGCCACCGCGGTCGAGGCGATGTGCGCCGAGGCCGGCATCCCGCACGCCTACACCGACCTGGACCGGATGCTCGCCGAACAGCGGCCCGACCTGGTCACCATCGGCACCCCGCCGACCCTGCACCGGGACCAGACGCTGGCCGCGCTGCGGGCCGGGGCCTGGGTGTGGTGCGAGAAGCCGCCCGTGCCGAGTCTCGCCGACTTCGACGCGATCGAGGCGGAGGAGGGCACGGACGGCGGGCCGTACGCCTCGATCGTCTTCCAGCACCGGTTCGGTTCCGCGGCCACCCATGTACGGCGGCTGCTGGCCGCGGGGGCGCTGGGGCGCCCGCTGGTCGCCCACTGCCAGACCACCTGGTACCGCGACACCGCTTACTACGCGGTGCCCTGGCGGGGCCGCTGGGCGACCGAGGGCGGCGGCCCGGCGATGGGGCACGGCATCCACCAGATGGATCTGCTCCTCGACCTGCTGGGGCCGTGGAGCGAGGTGCGGGCGATGGCCGGCCGGCTGGTGCACGACGTGGAGACCGAGGACGTCTCCACCGCCCTGGTCCGGTTCGCGAACGGCGCCCTGGCCACCGTCGTGAACAGTGTGCTCAGCCCCGACGAGGTCAGCCGCATCCGCATCGACTGCGAGCGCGCGACGGTCGAGCTGACCCACCTCTACGGTCACGCCAACGAGAACTGGCGCATCACCCCGGCGCCCGGCGTCCCCGCCGAACAGGCGGCCTCCTGGCAGGACTTCGGCCCGGACGTGCCCAGCTCGCACCTGGCGCAGCTGCGCGAGCTGGTCGCCGCCATGCGGGCGGGGGAGCGGCCGCGCAGCAGCGGCGCGGACGGGCGCACCAGCCTGGAGCTGATCACCGCGCTGTACAAGGCGGCGTTCACCGACACGACCGTCCACGCGGGCGAGATCGGTCCGGGTGATCCCTATTACACGGCCCTGCACGGGGGAGCCCCGGGCTGGGCGCCGGCCGAGCGCGAGGAGGCGTCCGCGTGAGCGGCGAGCTGCGGATCACGCACACCCACGGCGACCGCGTCACCGTGACCGAGCCGGTCACCGGGGTGCAGCTCTTCTCGTACGTCTACCGGCCCGAGGCGGCCTGGGAGGCGCCGCGGCCGTACCTCCACCCGGTCCGCACCCTCGCCGGGGACGTCGTCACCGACTACCGGCCCAACGACCACCGCTGGCACAAGGGCCTCTCCCTGACCGCATCGCATCTGTCGGGTGCGAACCTGTGGGGCGGCAACTCCTATGTCCACGGCCAGGGTTACGTGGCCATCCCGGAACGCGTCGGCTCGATGCGGCACGCCGGCTTCGACGAACTGTCGTCGGCCGACGGCCGCCTGGTCCTCGCGGAGCGGCTGACCTGGCATCCGTACGACGGGACGCTGTGGGCGGAGGAGCGGCGCCGCATCGAGGTGCGGGACGTGGATCCCGAGGCGGGTTGCTGGGCGCTCACCTGGACCAGCGCGATCACCAACCGCCGTGCCGAACCTCTGCTGTTCGGCAGCCCGACCACGGCCGGGCGCGAACAGGCGGGCTACACCGGCCTGTTCTGGCGCGGCCCGCGCGCCTTCCGGGACGGCCGGATCATCGGTCCTCAGGCGGAGGGCCCGGAGCTGATGGGCTCCCAGTCGTCCTGGCTGGCCCTGTCCGGCGAGCACGACGGCGCCGACGGCCATGCCACCGTCGTTTTCGAACACGCCCCGGAGAACGACCACTCGGGCACCCGCGGCGGCCACCCCGCGCACTGGTTCGTGCGCAACGACCCGTTCGCCGGCATCGCTCCCTCCTGGGCCTTCCACGACGAACTGGGACTGGCCCCCGGTGACACCCTCCGGCGCCGCTACCGGGTCGTCGTCGCCGACGGCGGCTGGGAGCGTGCGGACATCGCCGAGTACCTGGCGGCGCATCCCTGGTGAGCGCCGGGGAGGCCGTGTCCAGGAGCGGGCCGCTCAGGCGGCTTCGGGTCCGCTGACGGTCCAGCCCGGTGCCTGCGGGTGGGCCGTCAGGTCCTCGTGCCGCACCGGGTCGCCGCAGGCCGCGCAGGTGACGACCGGGGCGAGCGGCTTCCCGCAGCTGTGCTCGATCACCATGGGACGGTCGCCGTCCGGGTGGAGGTGCCGGTCGCCCCAGGCCATCAGGGTCATCAGGACCGGCTCCAGTTCGAGGCCCGCCCGGGTGGCCCGGTACTCGAAGCGCTGCGGCCGCTCGCTGTAGACGCGCTTGGTGAGGATCCCGGCGTCGACGAGACGGCGCAGCCGGGTGGCCAGGATGTCGCGTGGGGCGCCGATGTTGCGGGCCAGCTGGTCGAAGCGGCCGTTGCCCAGGCACACCTCCCGCAGGACCAGCAGGGAGTACTTCTCGCCGACCAGTGCCAGGGCGTCGGCGATCGAACACGGTCGGGGGTGCTTGGGGGCGGCCATGGGCTCAGTCTAGTGGAGGGTTGGATTTTCCAACTCTCGGAGTTATGGTGAGTTCGGATTTCCTACTCACCGGTAATCAAGACTGGCAATCGAGGTCCCCGTGATGCGTGACGCAGTCATCGTCGAAGCCGTACGCACCCCCGTCGGGAAGGGCAAGCCGAACGGGTCCCTGGCGCACGTCCACCCCGTCGAACTCCTCGCCCACACCCTGCGCGCCCTCGTCGAGCGCTCCGGCGTCGACCCGGCCCTCATCGACGACGTGATCGGCGGCACCGTCGACCAGGTCGGCGAGCAGGCCATGAACACCACCCGGTACGCCGTCCTGTCCGCCGGCTTCCCCGAGACGGTCCCGGCGACCACGGTGGACCGGCAGTGCGGCTCCTCCCAGCAGGCCGTGCACTTCGCCGCGCAGGGCGTCATGTCCGGTGCCTACGACATCGTCGTGGCCTGCGGTGTCGAGTCGATGAGCCGGGTGCCGATGTGGTCCAACGTGCCGGCCGGCAAGGACCCCTTCGGCCCCGGAGTCGCCGCGCGCTACCCGGAGGGCCTGGTCCCGCAGGGCATCAGCGCCGAGCTCATCGCGGCGAAGTGGTCGCTCTCGCGGGCCGAGATGGACGCCTTCGCGGTCTCCTCGCACCAGAAGGCGGCGGCCGCGTGGGCGGCGGGACTCTTCGACACGCAGGTCGCGCCGCTGGAGGGCGTCGCCCGTGACGAGTCGGTACGGCCCGGCACCACCGCCGAGATCCTCGCCGGGCTCAAGCCCGCCTACTACGACCCCGGGTTCGCCGAACGGTTCCCGCAGATCGAGTGGAACGTCACCGCGGGCAACGCGAGCCCGGTCAACGACGGCGCGTCCGCGGTGCTGATCACCTCCGGTGAGACCGCGGCGAGGCTCGGGCTGCGGCCACTGGCCCGCGTGCACGAGGTTGCCGTCACCGGCTCCGACCCGTTGCTCATGCTGACCGGCGTGATCCCGGCGACGGAGAAGGTGCTGCGGCGGGCCGGGCTCGGCATCGGGGACATCGACCTGTTCGAGGTGAACGAGGCGTTCTCCAGCGTGGTGCTGGCCTGGCGGCAGGAGACCGGGGCGGATCTCGCCAAGGTGAACGTGAACGGTGGGGCCATCGCGCTGGGGCATCCGCTGGGGGCGAGCGGGACCCGGCTGACGACGACGCTGGTGCACGCGATGCGGGAACGCGGCGCTCGCTTCGGCCTTCAGACGATGTGTGAGGCGGGTGGGCTGGCCAACGCCATGGTGCTGGAGGCGGTTCGATAGGGGGCCGTGCGCCTCACGGGGTGCCGCGCCTGTGGTCGTGCGGCCGCGGCACCGTCGTGGTTGAGCGCGCAGTTCCCCGCGCCCCTACGGGGCGCCGCGTAGATGGTGGCGCTTCCGCCAGGCCACCACCGCGCCCGCGACCGCCGGTACGACGATGGCCGCCACCGAGATCAGGAACACCGGGGACGTCGGGGTCGAGGCGCGGGCGCCCGCCACGACGTAGGCGGCGACGTTCGGGACGGAACCGAGGGCCGTCGCCACCAGGAACGGCGTGCAGCGCATGCGGGAGACGGCGGCCGCGTAGTTCGCGGCCCAGAACGGGACGCCGGGGAACAGGCGTACCGCCAGCATCGAGCGGAAGCCGTGCCTGCTGAACTGGTGGTCCGCCGCCTTCAGCAGCCGGCCGCGCAGCAGCGGGCGCAGCGCCTCCTGGCCGAGCAGCCGGCCGAGCACGAAGGAGAGCCACGCCCCGAGCACGGTGCCGGCCATGGCCGCGCCCATGCCCGGCGCCGAGCCGAACAGCGCGCCGGCCGCGAGGTTCAGGAAGGGCCGGGGCACGAACGCCACCGTGATCAGGCCGTACGCCACGGCGAAGATCACCACCGCGGTGGCGCCGGCCATCTGGGGCGGCCAGCCCTGCGTCAGCAGCTTCTGGGGATGGAAGAGCAGGACCGACGCCGCGGCGGCCGCCAGCACGGCGACGAGCAGGGACAGCCGGGACCACGGCGACAGCAGCGCGCGCGTGCAGCGCGCGCCGAAGCCCACCGGAGCGGGGACGGCGATGGTCAGCTCCGTGACAGCGACCCGGGGAGGGGCCGTGGCGGTGCCAGAGCGGTTGGCATCGAGCATTCGGCGACACTAACCGAAGCCGATGTGTGATCGCCGTATGGTCCCCGTCCCTTGGGTGAACCGGCGGTGCGGAAAACCGTTCGACGTGGGGTGATGCGTCGGCCATGATCTGTGTCATGTTCCGGTTCGCCTTCCTCGTCGCAGCATCCGCAGTCGCGGATGCGCCGAAGGCTGCCGTTCCCGTTCTCGCGGCCGCTGTCGACGGCGCCCGAAGCTGACCCTCTCCGGAAAGTCCGGCGGACCCCGCAGGGGGAGGGTCGGCCGGTTCCCCGGGGTCCCCGCGCACTTCCTACGGACACGCTGCGAGGTACAGCCATGCCCAAGACGGCATACGTCCGCACCAAACCGCATCTCAACATCGGCACGATGGGCCACGTCGACCACGGCAAGACCACCCTGACCGCCGCCATCACCAAGGTCCTCGCCGAGCGGGGCACCGGCACGTTCGTGCCGTTCGACCGCATCGACCGGGCCCCCGAGGAGGCCGCCCGCGGCATCACCATCAACATCGCGCACGTCGAGTACGAGACCGACACCCGGCACTACGCCCACGTGGACATGCCGGGCCATGCCGACTACGTCAAGAACATGGTCACCGGGGCCGCGCAGCTGGACGGGGCGATCCTGGTCGTCTCCGCGCTCGACGGGATCATGCCGCAGACCGCCGAACACGTGCTGCTCGCCCGGCAGGTGGGCGTCGACCACGTCGTGGTGGCGCTGAACAAGGCGGACTCGGCCGACGAGGAACTGGTCGAACTCGTCGAACTGGAGGTCCGCGAACTGCTCAGCGCCCACGGCTACGGCGGCGACGCCGTGCCCGTCGTACGGGTCTCCGGGCTCAGGGCGCTGGAAGGGGACCCGCGGTGGACGGCGTCGATCGAGGCGCTGCTCGACGCGGTGGACACCTACGTGCCGATGCCGGAACGGTATCTGGACGCGCCGTTCCTGCTGCCGGTGGAGAACGTGCTCACCATCACCGGGCGCGGGACCGTCGTGACCGGAGCGGTCGAGAGGGGGACCGTGCGGGTCGGGGACCGCGTCGAGGTGCTCGGCGCGGACGTCGAGACGGTCGTCACCGGCCTGGAGACCTTCGGGAAGCCGATGGACGAGGCGCAGGCCGGGGACAACGTGGCGCTGCTGCTGCGGGGCGTGCCCCGGGACGCGGTGCGGCGTGGACACGTGGTGGCGGCGCCGGGAAGCGTGGTGCCGGCGCGGCGGTTCTCGGCGCGGGTGTACGTCCTGTCGGGGCGCGAAGGGGGGCGTACGACGCCGGTCTCGACGGGGTACCGGCCGCAGTTCTACATCCGCACGGCGGATGTGGTCGGGGACGTCGACCTCGGCGAGACGGCGGTCGCCCGGCCCGGGGACACGGTGGAGATGACCGTGGAGCTGGGGCGGGACGTTCCGCTGGAGGCGGGGCTGGGGTTCGCCATCCGTGAGGGCGGCCGGACCGTGGGGGCGGGGACCGTGACCTCCGTGGAGTGAGGTTGCGGTGCGTGGGGGACTGCGGGCCCGTTTGGGCGGGTCGCGCAGTTCCCCGCGCCCCTTCCGGGGCGTTGGCGTGGCCGTCGGCCGTCGGCCGTCGGCTGTCGGCCGACGGCCACGGAGACGGCGTGCGGTGTCGCCGGTCGTCGGACGGGGCGCCGGGCCCCTTCGGCAGGGCGACAATGGTGGTGTGAGTGAATCCATACCCGTCGTCCGGGTCACCGAGCGCGGGACCGCGAAGCTGATGCCCGATGTCGATCGGGAGCGGGCCTGGTTGCTGACTGTTGACGGGGCGCCGCAGTCGTATGTGGATCTCGATGAGCCGACGCATCTGGAGTTCGAGTATGCACGGCGGCTCGGGTATGTGCTGGACGTCGTGGCGGAGCCCGGTGTGCCGCTGGATGTGCTGCATCTCGGTGGGGGCGCCTGCACGCTCGCCCGGTATGTGGCGGCGACCCGGCCCGGGTCCCGGCAGGATGTCGTGGACGCCGACCGGGAACTGCTGGAGCTGGTCACCGAGCATCTGCCGCTGCCGGAGCGGTCCGGGATCGCGGTGCACGCCGCCGATGCGCGCGGCTGGCTGGAAGCGGCGCCCGGGGATTCGGTGGACGTGCTGATCGCGGACGTCTTCGGCGGTTCCCGGATCCCCGCGCATCTGACCTCGCTGGGCTACGCGCGGGAGGCCGAGCGGGTGCTGCGGGCCGACGGGGTCTATCTGGCCAACCTCGCCGACTCCGCCCCCTTCGGCTTCCTGCGCTCTCAACTCGCCACGTTCGCCGCCGTCTTCGAGGAGCTGGCGCTCATCGCCGAGCCGGGCGTGCTGCGCGGGCGGCGGTTCGGGAACGCGGTGCTCGTCGCCTCGCACCGGCCGATCGACGCCGGTGCGCTGGCCCGTCGTACGGCCGCCGACGCCTTCCCGGCGCGGGTCGAACACGGGCCCGCGCTGCGCGAGTTCGTCGGCGCGGCCCGGCCGGTCGGGGACGCGGACGCGGTACCGTCACCCGAGCCCCCCGGCGGAGCGTTCGGGATCGGGTGAGGCGGCCGACGGCTGCGCGGTCACCGGGACCGTGCGGCGGGTGAGGTCGCGGACGTCCCGGACGAGGAGCACCGCGGCCGTGACGGCGACGACCAGGCCCGCGCAGCCCCACAGGGCAGGACCCCGGCCGAAGGCCTGCTCGGCGGGGCCCGCCAGCGCGGTCGCCAGGGGCAGCAGGGAGACCGAGCCGAACCAGTCGTACGCGGAGACCCGGGAGAGCTTCTCCTCCGGGATCTCCTGGTGCAGCGCGGTCATCCAGGAGACGCCGAAGACCTCGACCGTCGTGCCGGCCACGAACATCACCGCGTACAGGGCTCCCACGGGGACGGGGACCGCGAGTGCCGCGGAGGGGAGCGCGAGCGGGAAGACGCAGAGGGTGCCGACGAACAGGAGCCGGCGGGGTTTCCAGCGGGTCATCAGGAGGGCGCCGGCCACCGTGCCCGCGCCGAACGCGGCCAGCGCCAGCCCCCACGGGCCGGGTCCGCCCAGGCTGTCGCGAGCGACCAGCGGGCCGTAGACCGCGTCGGCCGCGCCCACCACCGCGTTCGCGACGGAGAACTGGACGACGATCCCCCACAGCCAGGGGCGCCCCGTGAACTCCCGCCACCCTTCCCGGAGATCGGCCAGCATCCCCTCGCCCGGGGCGCGTGGCGGGATGTGGCTGACGTCGAGGAACGAGCGCAGCGTACCGGCGACCGCGAACGCCGCCGCGTCCACCGCCAGCACCCAGCCGGGTCCCAGCGCCGCCACCAGCGCGCCGCCCAGGGCCGCGCCACCGAGGGAGGCGCCCTGCATCGCCATCCGGAAGACGGCGAACGCGCGGCCCGCCTGTTCGCCGCTCACCGAGGACAGCAGCATGCCCTCCGCCGCCGGGCTGAAGAACGCCTGGCCGGTGCCGCCCAGCGCGGTGAGCAGCATCATCTGCCACAGCCGTGGGTCACCGGTGAGTACGAGGACGGCGAAGGCCCCCTGGGAGAGGAAGTTGAGGGCGTTGGCCGCGACCATCACGCGGTGACGGGGAAAACGGTCCGCCACCGCGCCGCCGACGAGCAGGAACACCACCAGCGGGAGGGTGCGGGCGGCGGCCACCAGGCCGACGTCCCCGGCGTCGCCGCCCGCGTCCAGTACCGCGAACGCGGCGGCGATCAGGGAGCCGCCCGCGCCCAGGCTCGTCACGATCGCCGCCGCGGTCAGCAGGCTGTAGTTGCGGCCTGCCCATGCGGGTCTACGCAGGCGGGCGGGGGCGCGCGGGGCACCGGAGGCGCCCTGGGAGTCGGAACTGCCGGGGGATTCGGGTGAGCCGGAGGGGTCGGAGGGGTCGGAGGAGTCGGAGGCGTAGGTCACCGCCCGACTATCCCGGCCGGGACCCCGCCTTGCCAATCCGATTTGCGGGCATCCGGTCCCTGGCCGCCGTCAGCTCCCGGCCGGGGTGCCGTGCAGCCGCACCGTGCTGAGGATCTTCATGATCGTCGCCGTCGGGACCTCGCCGTTCACCCCCCTGGCGCCGTAGAAGTCCCACGACACCAGGTCGCCCGCCGAGTTCTCGAAGCCGAACGTGATCGCCTTGCCGTCGCCCGCGCACTTGCCCTTCTGCGGGGTGTTCGTCGAACGCGCCCAGGCGTAGGCGCCCTTGAGGCCGGACGCGGTGGTGTACGCGGTGGCCTTCTTGTCGTAGGCGATGCTCTTCTTGTCCGGCTGCGTGTAGCCGCCGTACACCCACCAGGGGACTTCCCGGACGGCCGCGTCGCCCGCGCTCTTCGCGCCGCTCTCGCCCTTGGTGCCCACCGACGCCAGGGCCGTGTCCTCGGTCCTGCCGTCCTTGTCGTCGTCGCTCGTGCATCACTTCGACTTGTACTGGGCGGGCGCCGACATCGTGATGATCGGCTTGCCGTCGGTGTCCTCGAAGCCGACGGAGGTCCCCGAGGTGAGCACCTCCCAGTCGGCCGGCACGTCGAAGGCCGTGCCCCACTTGGGGTTCACGACGGTCTTCCAGCCCGCGATCGTCGGTTTGTCGGTCTGGTCGGCACCGCGCGGATCGTCGTTGGCCGACGCGGACGCCGATGCAGAGGCCGAGGTGGAGACGGCCGGTGAGTGGGTCGCCTGCTGGTTCTTGCCGGTGTCGGCCTTGTCGTCCTTCTTGCCGCCGAGGACCAGGAACCCGGTCACCCCGGCCGCCACCACGACGGCCGCGGCCGCGATGATCGCGACCAGCTTCGTGCGGTCGCCGCCCCCGCCCCCGCCCGGTGGTGTCTGCGGAGCGCCGGCGGGCCCGGGCGGGCCCCACTGCGGCTGCTGCCCGTACCCGCCCTGCTGCGGATACTGCTGGTAGCCGGGCTGCTGGTACGGATTCGGCTGCTGGTAACCCGGTTGCTGATACGGGTTGTTCTGCGGGTACTGCTCGCCCCCTGGCGGCTGCTGTTCTGGCCACATGGCTCGTAACCCTAGTGCCGGCCGGTCCCGGCGGCTCAGCCGGTCGGACGTCGTACGGCCCTGCCGGGGAGAGGATCTCGCGACCTTCCAGCCGCTGACCGTGGGTTTCAGGCCGCGGGAGGCAGCGGGCGCGACCGCCTTCGCAGGGCCGCCGCCACCCCGCGGCGATCGCGGCCGCGGTGGTGGCGCGGGGCGCGGGTACGGCCGGTGGTGACCCGGTTGCCGTGCAACGGCTCTGGTCAGGCACTGATACTCATGAGTAACATGACCGTCATGGGCACTGACCAGATGTCGATCGGCGAGATGCTCGCCGCCACGGTCCCGATGGTGCGGACCCTCAACCTGGAGTACCTGGAGACCACTCCGGAGCGGGCCGTGCTGTGCCTGCCGGACCAGGGCGACTTCCACAACCACATCGGTGGTCCGCACGCGGGCGCGATGTTCACCCTCGCCGAGTCCGCGAGCGGCGCGATCGTGCTCGCCGCCTTCGGCGACCAGCTCTCCCGGGCCGTGCCGCTCGCCGTCAGCGCCGAGATCGTCTACAAGAAGATCGCTCTCGGCCCGGTCAAGGCCACCGCGACCCTGGGCCGTCCGATCGCCGACGTCGTCGCCGAACTCGACGAGGGCAAGCGCCCCGAGTTCCCGGTCACCGTCGCCATCACGCGCGAGGACGGCGCGGTCACCGGCGAGATGAGGGTCGTCTGGACGCTGCGTCCCAACGGCTGACCGGCCTGGCGGACGTCGACCGCAGCGGACACCGCCTGTCAGAGGCCGGACGGCGCACGTCGTCGGCCGACCGGGCGGCGGCGTGGAACGGCGGCCGTCCGGCCGGTGCCGTGGCTCTCCGGGCGCCGCTCAGGCGGCGCGGCTCTCCTCGCGGGCGGCCCCGTCTTCCGGCAGGCCCGCCACGAACTCCTTGAGCCATGCCGTGAACCCGGGCCCGAGATCCGGGCGTTCGCAGGCGAGCCGGACCACCGTGCGCAGGTAGTCGGCCTTGTCCCCGGTGTCGTAGCGCAGTCCGTCGAAGACCACCCCGTGCACCGTGCCGGCCGCGGCCAGGTCCTGGAGCGCGTCGGTCAGCTGGATCTCGCCGCCGCGGCCGGGCGCGGTCTGCTCCAGGACGTCGAACACCCCGGGGTCGAGGACGTAGCGGCCGATGACCGCGTAGTTGCTGGGCGCCTTCTGCGGGGACGGCTTCTCCACCAGGCCGGTCACCCTGACCACACCGTTCTCGCCGGTCGGCTCGACGGCGGCGCAGCCGTAGAGGTGGACCTGCGACGGGTCGACCTCCATCAGCGCGACCACACTGCCCTGGTAGCGGTCGCGGACGTCCAGCATCTGGCTGAGCAGGGTCTCGCGGGCGTCGATCAGGTCGTCGCCGAGGAGCACCGCGAAGGGCTGGTCGCCCACGTGGTGCCTGGCGCACAGCACCGCGTGGCCGAGGCCGAGCGGGTCGCCCTGGCGGATGTGGTGGATGTCGGCGAGCCGCGCGGGATCGCGTACGGCGTCCAGGCGCACGGTGTCGCCCTTGGCGGTCAGCGCCTGCTCCAGTTCGAAGGCGTTGTCGAAGTGGTCCTCGATGGCCCGCTTGTGCCGGCCGGTGACCATGAGGATGTCGTCGAGCCCGGCCTTCGCGGCCTCCTCGACGACGTACTGGATGGCCGGCTTGTCGACGACCGGCAGCATCTCCTTCGGCGTCGCCTTGGTGGCGGGCAGGAACCGGGTGCCGAGCCCGGCGGCCGGCACCACGGCCTTGCGGACCGGTCGGGGGGAGACGGGGACGGGGGAGGAGTGGGGGGTGATCATGCGGCACATCCTGGCCCGCCGGGATGAGAGAGGGCCGGGAGAAGCGTGGGAGGCGGCTGTGGAACTCCGCGTTCCGCCGCGGGGGCCGAGCGACCGCGGCCGTCCGGGTGTTGAAGATTTCGTGTGTCATCGGGTGCCTGGCGCACACAAGTTGAACCTGTGTGACCGCTGAATCCCGGCCGAGTGCGGGTACCGCCGGTAATTTATCTGAACTGCCGGGCAATTGAACTCGGGCCACGCCAAGTTCTTGTTTCCTGTGATGCGTGTGTGCAAAGGTGAGCCACCGCGCGGGAGGGTCCATAGACGGTGCGGCCGGCGGGCTGCTCGTTATGGACCCTAAAGGTATGCACCAATCAGCACCGCATTCCGTCAGGGCGGCATTTCGCATGCCCGCCCTGCGGCACGGAAGGAAATGGTTCAGTGCAACCCCCCTACCCCCCACGCCCGCCCTACCCGCCTCACCCCGGTTCGACCCCGGGGGACTCCGACCGCGATCTCATCGCCCAGCTCACCGGCGCCCCTGCGGCCAGACACCATGCCGTCGCCCTGCTGCTGGCCCGGCACTGGCGCGCCACCTGCGACTACGCCGTCGTCTGCCTGGCCGCCGCCACGCCCAACGCGCAACTCGTCGCCAGCGCCGCCTTCGAGCGGGTCCTCGGCGGACTGGCCGGCGGTGCGGCGGGCGCCACCCTGCGCCCGCAGCTCCTCGTGGCGGTACGGGAGACGGTCCGCGCGTGGGGCGCCGACGACGTCATTTCTGTCGTCGTACCGGAACTGCGCAAGACCACGGGCGGCCGCGGACTCAGCGCCGCAAGACCCGGCACCCCCGAAAGGCGCCAACTCGCGGAGCGCGCTTTCCAGGCCCTTCCGGCAGCGTCGCAATGCCTCCTCTGGCACTCCGAGGTCGAAGCCGAACCCATAAACATACCAGCCGGTCTGCTGGGTGTCGACACCGTCACCGCCGTGGCCGCTCTCGATCAGGCGCGCGAACAATTCAGGACCGAATTGGTGCGCGCCCACCGGGAACTCGCGCCCTCGAAGGAATGCCGCTTCTACAACCGGCTCCTCGACGTCCCTGTTCGCCGGGGCGGCTCTCTGCTCCCCGATGTGCAACGGCATCTGACCGACTGCCGGTACTGCCGGCAGGCCGCCGAGCAGCTCAGCCATTTCGACGGCGGCCTGGGGGTGCTGCTCGCCGAGACCGTGCTCGGCTGGGGCGCCCGCCGCTACCTCGACACGCGGCCCGGCCACGGCGCGGGCGTCGACGCCTGGACGGTCGCGGGCGAACCCGCACCCGCGGCGGTGCCCGGCGGACGGCACCGGCACCGCGTCGTGTCCCGGAGCGGACGCCGCAAGGCCGTGCTGGCCGGCGTCGGCCTGGTCTCCCTCGTGCTGCTCGCCACCGTGCTCGTGGCCAGGAGCTGGTCCGACGACCACGGTGTCCCGCGCCCCGGCGCCACCACCTGGGGAGCCCCCGGCGGCGGTACCACCCCGCCCGGCCGCGCCGCCCACCCGCCGCCCTCGGGCTCCCCGTCCGCGGCCTCCGCGAGCGAGCCCCTCGAGATCGACCACGGCAGACTGCGCAGCACCGGCGCCGGGCGCTGCGTCGACGTGCGCGGGGGCGAGAACGGGGTCCGGGTGGGTGCGGACCTGCGGCTCGGCCCGTGTTCGGACGCCGAGTCCCAGCAGTGGTCGTACCAGGACGACGGCCTGCTGCGCAGCGCGCTCGACCCCGCCCTGTGCGTCGCCGCCGACCCCGGCGCGCGCGGTGTCGTGGTCGCCGGCTGCCTGGTGCACGCGGGGGAGGTGTCGTACGACCTGACGGTGCACGGTGAACTCCTGCTGCGCTGGGACAAGGACCTCGCCCTGGCCGCCGACGGCACACGGGTGGTCGTGGCCCGGCGGAACGGGTCGGCCGCGCAGCGCTGGGAACTGGAGCCTGTTGCGACGCAGGGACGCGCTGCCGCGGTGCGCCCGGCAGGGCCGGCCCCCCTGCGGACAACAACCCCTACCTGATCCGCGTCCGGCCCGCTACCACCCCGTGCCGGACGCGAGGGTGTGTGCGTGCGGCCGCGCCGCCGACGTGGGTCCGCGTCCGGCCCAGGTGTTCTCCGACCTCCACAGCACTCACCGGCCCCCCTTGGGAGGTGCCAGAATGAGAGGCAGTTGGCGACGGGATGGGGACAAGGGAGACCGTGCCGGACAACCGAGCGGGAAGAGCGTCGACGGAAGACCACAGCGAGCGCGGCGGGGGACCCGCATCGGTGACGATCGCGTACATCGCCGAGTCGGCGGGCGTCTCGGTGCCCACCGTGTCGAAGGTGCTCAACGGCCGTTCCGGGGTGTCGGACGAGACCCGTGCCCGCGTCGAGCAGCTGATCCACCAGTACGGTTACCGCAAGCCCCCCAAGAACCGCGCCAACCTGGTGGAGCTCGTGTTCCGTGAACTGGAGAGCATGTGGGCCGTGGAGATCATCCGCGGTGTCGAGCGCGTGGCCCGCAGGAACCGTGCCGGTGTACTGGTGTCGGAGTTCGGGCTCCATGACACGTCGGCCCTGATCGACGACACGGTGGGACGGCGGCCCCAGTGTGTTCTGTCGGTTGCGCAGCTCTCCGAGGCGGAGCGGGAGCGGCTCAGGGCGAAGGGCATCCCGTTCGTGGTCTTCGACCCCATCGACGAACTCCCCGACGACGTGCCGTTCGTGGGTGCCACGAACTGGCGAGGCGGTCAGGCCGCGACCCGGCACCTGCTCGATCTGGGCCACCGGCGTATCGCCATGATCAGCGGGCCTGACCATCCCTTCTGCCGGGCCCGTCTGTCGGGTTACCTCTCCGCGCTGGCGGAGAGCGGCGTGCCGGCGGAACCCTGTCTCGTGGTGAAGACCCTGCTCACCCGGGAGGACGGCTGCGCCGCGGCGCGGGAACTGCTGTCCCGCCCCGACCGCCCCACCGCTGTGTTCACCGCGAACGACATGCAGGCGCTCGGTGTCTACCAGGCAGCGCGGGAGCTGGGACTGCGCATCCCGCACGATCTGAGCGTGGTGGGCTTCGACGACGTGCCGGTCGTGGCATGGGTGGATCCGCCCCTGACCACCGTCCATCAGCCGCTGGCCGAGATGGCGGCGGCCGCCACCGAGCTGGCCCTGGCGCTCGGCCGTGGCGAGGACGTGCCGCAGGTCGGACTGGAGATCGCCACCACCCTCACCGTCCGGGAGAGCACGGCTCCGCCGAAGGAGGAGTGAGGACGTGCCCTGGCTGCCCGGGTGGGCAGCCAGGACGAGGGCCGGCCGGTCAGGAGGCCGTGCCGGTGACCGAGCCTGTCGACTTCGTGACGTGGTACGTGGCGGTGGCGCCGCTCCAGAAGTCGAAGGTGAGTGTCACCGGCGCGCCGTCGGTGATCGCGGAGAGGAAGGCGGACGTGAGGGTGATGGAGTTGCCCGTGTAGTCGGGGGTGAAGGTGCTGTTGAACTCCTGGTAGGGCGTCCAGTTCGCCGGGCCGGCGTTGCTGCCGTCGGCGTACCTGGCCTCCATGGTCGCCAGCCTGTCACCGCGGAACTGCGTGGGGATGGTGAGGGAGCTGCTGGTGCCGGTCGCGTCGGACAGCACCGGGGGGTCGTAGCTGATGACGCTGATCTGCCAGGAGGCGCCCTGGGAGAACCTGGCCCGCAGGGTGGCGTCGACCCCGTAGGCCCGGTTGCCGGCCAGCCGGGTGAGAGCGGCCGCCGTCAGCGTGAGCTGGTTGCCGGAGACGGTGTAGTCCCGGCCGGAGGCCAGTTGGGTGCTGCCCTGCCACAGGCCCTGGAAGCTGGTGCCGTTCGGGTTCAGGGTGAGTGTCTGGGCGGTGATCGGGGCGGACTTGCGCACGTAGACCGTGTCGGAGGAGGCGGTGCCCGATCGGGTGCTCCAGCTGGCCTTGATCAGGTCCATCATGCCGGGATCCCGCCACTGCAGGGTGTTGCGGTTCAGGAACGAACCGGCGTCCCACAGAGCGGTGGTGACGCCGTTGCGGCGCGCCTGGTAGCCGAGGTCCTCGAAGTACTTCAGGGCCTCTCCCCGCTCGACGGAGTCGGTGTGGGTGTAGTCGGGGTAGCTGAGCAGGCCGTACTCGCCGAGGTAGACGGGGATGCCCTTGGCGACGAACGTGTCGTGCATGCGGGTGAAGGCGTCGCTCATGTCCTTCTGGGAGGTGGCGTCGTACCGGGTGCCGCCGGCGATGTTCACGCTGAACGGCCAGTAGCCGTAGTAGTGCACGGTGGCGACCAGGTTGCTGTCGTGCAGCGAACCCATCGTGCCGGCCAGGTTGTCCATGAGGTCCTGTGAGGGCGTGCAGCCCAGGGTGGGCAGGACCAGCATGCGGTCGGCGTTACCGCCGCCCGAGGAGCGGACGATGGTGTGGAAGGAGGTGTTCAGCTCGTTCAGGAACTGGGCCTTCTGCGTGTCCGTGGCGTTGTTGAACTGCGGCTCGTTGACGCTCTCGAACAACAGGGTGCGCGGCTCGTCCCGGAACGTCGTCGAGATCTGGGTCCAGGTCGAGTTGAAGCGGGCGAGCACCCCGTCGTGGTCGGTGGACATGTTCGCGATCCACTGCCACGAGTCGTGGTGGACGTTGAGCACGACGTAGAGGCCGTCGGCGAGCGCCCAGTCGACCACCTGCTTGACGCGGTTCATGAACGTGGCGTCGACGGTGTAGGGCGCGGCGGCCGACTGGTGGTCGTTCCACGTCACGGGGATCCGGACGCTGCGGAAGCCCTTGTCGCGGACGGCGTCGAACATCGCCTTGGTGATGGCCGGGTTGCCCCAGGACGTCTCGTCCGGAATGGCGTCGAGGGTGTTGCCCACGTTCCAGCTGGGCTGCATGGCGGCGACGGCGTCCACGGCGGTGGCCGGAACCCTGACCGCCGGCCGTGCCGGGTGCGTCGCACCCGCGGCCGCGGCGACCGCGGTGCCGCCGGGCAGCCCCAGGACGACGAGCAGCGCCAGCAGTAACGCGGCCAGGCGGCCGGGGCCCTGAGCGCGCCGGCGCGCGCGGTGTCGTACGGTGCTGATGTCCTTCACGTGATCATCCTTTTCGGTCGGTCGTGCGGGTGATCCGAACCGGGCCCGGCAGCGGCGGGTCGCCGCTGCCGGCCACGCCTGAAAGTGATGGTCCGTCGGGTGACGGGACGTGTGCCGCTCCGCGGTGCGGCGGTCTGCGTCCTGTCTGCCGGAGGGTCAGCGACCTACTGGTTCGTAGTCGAACCAGTCGAAGTGGACGGTGCCTGCCGCGGCGTACATGCCGATGACCCGGCCGCTGAAGCCGCCGGCGACCTCGGTCGACAGGTAGCGGCCGTCGAGTTCCGCGAGCACGGTGAAAGTGCCGTCGGGGTCCTCGACGCCGAGGCAGACGACGTCGGGTCCGGTGCACGGCCCGTGCGGAGGCGCCGGCTCCCTCGTCGTGACGCCGAGGACCACGGGTCCCTCGGGCACGGGCCGCGTCGCCACGACCGTGCGCAGGGAGCCGATCCGCGCGATCACCCGCACCTGACCGCCGGATGCCTCGACGGCGTAGTGGTGCCGCTCGTCCAGCCGGACGGCGAGCCCGCCGCGTCCCTCGGAGGGATCGACCAGGGTGCGGGCCCGGCACGCCAGATGCTGCTGGCGCCGGCCGGTGAACACCACGTCGGGCTCGTCCAGGGAGTCGCCCCGTGCGCGGAGTGTCAGCCAGCCGGGGCGCTCCTTGGTGCTGCAGTGCTCGGCGGACCGGTCCCGCAGGGAGATCCAGGTCGGCCGCAGCTCGCTGAGGCCGAAGTCGTCCCGGTGCTCCTCGGCGGGGCCGGGGACGAGCGGCCAGGGCGGCGCGGGCAGGTCCAGGGCGACCTCGCCGACGACCGGCCACCCGTCCTCCCAGGTCACGGGTGTCAGGAAGGTCTCCCGGCCGAGCACGTGCCAGCCGGGGGTGCCGCCGCGCGGCCGTACGCCGAGGAAGACCAGCCACCAGGAGCCGTCGTGTGCCTGGACCAGGTCCGCGTGACCGGTGTTCTGCACGGGGTGGTCGGTGCTGCGGTGGGTGAGGACCGGGTTGGCCGGGCACGGTTCGAACGGGCCGGTGGGCGTACGGCTGCGGGCGATCGAGACGCAGTGGCCGCGTTCGGTGCCGCCCTCGGCGATGAGCAGGTACCAGTAGTCCCCGACCCGGTACAGGTGCGGTGCCTCCGGGGCCTTGGCGCCGGGTGCGCCGGACCACAGCTTGCGCGGCGTGCCGTACGTCTGTCCGGTGGTGGGGTCGATGCGGACCTGGGCGATCCCGGCGAACGTGCACCAGCAGGTGCCGTCCTCGTCCCAGGCCAGGTCGGGATCGATGCCGGGCACGCCCGGTACCCGTACGGGATCCGACCAGGGGCCGGTGGGATCGGTCGCCGTGACGATCAGGTTGCCGGCGCCCTCGGCCACATTGGTGACCATCAGCCAGAAGCGTCCGTCGTGGTGGCGCAGGGTGGGGGCGTAGATCCCGCCGGAGGACGGCATCGAGGCCGGCAGGCGCAGTTGTCCGGGACGGTCCAGGGCGTTGCCGATCTGCGTCCAGTGCACCAGGTCGCGGCTGTGGAAGAGGGGTACGCCGGGGAAGTACTCGAAACTGGAGCAGGCGAGGTAGTAGTCGTCGCCGACGCGGCAGACGCTGGGGTCGGGGTGGAAGCCGGGGATCACGGGGTTGGCCACGCGGGCGGCCTGGTGCTGAAGGGGCACCCCTTCTGTCCTTTCGTCGGGTGAACCGCCGGACGGCGGTTCAGGCAGTCACGGCCTGCGCAGCACCGCGCCACCACCGGGCGGCACCTGGTGCGCGAGTGCACCGGTCATCAGGTCGTGGGCGGGGTCCGGCAGGGGCACGGCCTCGGCGCGGTGGTTGATCACGACGTGCCAGCGCCGGCCGTCGGGTGCGTGCCGGGTGACGGCTTCGACACCGGCCGGCAGACCCGGCAGCTCCGGCTCGACGCCGGCTTCTTCCAGCAGGCGGCCGACCAGCGCGCCGTAGCCGGCGTCGTCCAGACGGGTGGACAGGTACCAGCCCTGCCCGTTGCCGAGACCGTTCCGGGTGAGTGCCGGGCTGTCCGTGAGCATGCCGCGGGTGTACGCGGCGAGCGTCTGCGCGCCTTCGGACCGCAGGGACTCGCTCCAGACCGTTCCGTACGAGCCGTCCGACAGGGCGATCCGCTCGTCCTGCCGCAGCGGCCGGTACTCCTCCACCCGGATGCCCAGCGCCTCGCGCAGCGCCGCGGCGGGATAGCCGCCCAGCCGGGCGTGCATGCGTTCGTCGACATATCCGGCCGCGTGCTGGACGAGGAGGATCCCGCCGTCGGCGACGTAGCGGCGCAGGTTCTCCGCGCCCGCGTCGGAGAGAAGGAAGAGGGCCGGGGCGATGACGAGCCGGTAGCGGCTCAACTCGTGCTCCGGGTGGGCGAAGTCGACGGTGACGCCCGTGTCCCACAGCGCCCGGTGGGCTCGCAGGAGTGCCGTGTGGTAGTCGAGGCCGGTGGACGGCAGACCGTCCACGCCGAGCGCCCACCAGGCGTCGGGGTCGTGCAGCACGGCCACCGGCGCGGTGACCGTCGACCCCGCCAGCTCGGCCAGCCGGGCGACCGCCTCGCCGGTCTGTGTGACCTCGCGGAAGATCCGGCTGTCGGGCCCCGCGTGCGGGACCATCGCGGAGTGCCAGGTCTCGGCGCCGGCCCGGGACTGCCGCCACTGGAAGAACAGGGCGCCCTCCGAACCGCGCGCGATGTGCCCGAGGGTGTGCCGCAGGATCTCCCCGGGTTCCTTGCCGAGCACGCGGTCGCCGTCGTAGACGGTGCTGGTGCCCTGCTCCATCAGCAGCCAGGGGCGGCCGCCGGCCAGAGAGCGGGTACGGTCGGCGTGGAACGCGGCGTCGGCCGCGGCGTCCAGGCCGGGTGCGCCCGGATACTGGTCGGAGGTGACGATGTCGAGCTCGCGGGCGAAGGCCCACAGGTCAACGTTCTGATAGGCGGGCAGCATAAGGTTGGTGGTCACCGGCCGGTCGCTGTGCGCGCGGATCGCGTCGCGCTGCTCGCGGAACGCGGCGATGATCTGGTCGGACCAGAATCGGCGGAAGTCAAGGGCCTGGCCCGGATTCCTGTGCCATTGCGTCGCGCGGGGCGGCAGCACTTGCTCCCAGGAGGTGTAGCGCTGGCTCCAGAAGGCCGTTCCCCACGCCTGGTTGAGGGAGCCCAGCGAGCCGTGCCGGGCGCGCAGCCACACCCGGAAGGCCGCGGCCGTGTGGTCGCACCAGCACAGCGTGCCGTACTCGTTGTGCACGTGCCACAGGGCGACGGCGGGGTGGTCGCCGTACCGCTCGGCCAGGGCGGCGGCCATCCGGCGGGCCGCGTCGCGGTAGGCGGGCGCGGTGAGGCAGTAGGTGTCGCGGCTGCCGTGGGTGAGGCGGGTGCCGTCGGGCCTGACGGCCAGTGCGTCGGGGTGGGCCAGGGTGAACCAGGGGGGCGGTGACGCGGTCGGGGTGGCGAGGTCGACGGCGACGCCGCCTGCGTGCAGGCGGTCGATGTGGGCGTCGAGCCAGGCGAAGTCGTAGCGCCCTTCCTCGGGTTCGAGCAGGGCCCAGGAGAAGACGCCCACGGTGGCCAGGTTGACTCCGGCCCGGCGCATGAGCGTGTCGTCCTCCTTCCAGACCGTCTCGTCCCACTGTTCGGGGTTGTAGTCCCCACCGAAGGCGAGGCCGCCCAGGCGGTCGGTGATGCTGCGCGTTGTCATGAGGGTTCCTCGGGCAGGGGGAGCCGGGTGCTTCGAGCAGTGCTCTGACGTACGGTCAGAGTCGTGGTGAGAAGGGTCAGTTCGTCTTCAGGGCGGTCGCCCCGCAACGCGGCGGTGAGCCGGGCGATCATCTGGTCGACCGCCACGCGGCCCAGCTCTCGCGTCGGGCCGGACACCGCGGTCAGCGCGGGTGCGTGCTGTTCGGCGACCTGGTCCGGGCACAGGGCCACCACCGAGGCGTCCTCGGGCACGCGGCGCCCGGCGGCGCGCAGCAGGCTGAGCAACGGGCCGACGGCCGCCTCGTTCTGCACCACGAATCCGGTGGTGCCGGGACGGTCGGCGAGAATACGGGCGAGGGTCCCGGCGGTGCTTTCGTAGGTGCCCTCGCACGGTCGGTACAGGAAGCGCATGCCCCGCCGTCCCGCCCGCTCGCGGAAGCCGACGAGGGTGCGCGCGGCGTATCCGGCGCGCCGTTCGTAGACGCCGGACGCGTAGCCGATGAAGGCGACCTCCCGGTGGCCGAGATCGGCGAGGTGGTCGGCGCACAGGGCACCGGCGGCGGTGAAGTCGTGGTCGACGCAGGACAGTCCGTGCGGCTCGTCGGGCACGCCGATCAGCACTGCCTGCGTGCCCTGGGCGCGCAACGCCGGGACGCGCGGATCGTCCAGCTCGACGTCCATGAGGATCACGCCGTCGGCCAGCCCGCTCGCCGCGACGCGCCGCACTCCCTCGGGGCCTTCGTCATTGGTGACCATCAGGATGTCGTAGCCGTGCCGTCGGGCCGCCGTGGTGACGGAGACGGCGATCTCCATCATGATCGGCACGTACACGCCGCGGTGCAGCGGCACCACCAGCGCGATGATGTGCGATCGGCGGCCGGCCAGGCTCCGGGCACCGGCGTTGGGGTGGAAGCCCAGTTCCGCCACGGCACGCAGGACGCGGCCCCGTGTCTCCTCGGAGATCGGGCGGATGCCGCTGAGGGCGTAGCTGACCGTGCTGGACGAGACGCCCGCATGTCGTGCCACGTCGGCGATGGTGACCAAGCGTCGGCATCCTTCCTAGCCCTTGACGGCACCGGTGAGCACACCGGTCCGGAAGTGCTTCTGGAGGAACGGGTAGACGATCAGCAGCGGCACCAGGGTCAGTACGACGACCGCCATTTGCAGCGACAGCGGCGCGGTCTGCGCGTGCGTGGTGCCGAACCCGCCGTTGAGCGATCCCGGCAGCCCGTTGCCTCGGTTGACGTAGGTGAGCAGGACGTACTGCAGCGGCCACTTCTGGCTGTCCGTGGGCATGTACAACATCACGTTGAAGAAGGAGTTCCAGTAGCCGACGCCGTAGAAGAGGGCGATCACCGCGGTCACCGCCCGGGACGTGGGCAGGACGACGGACCACAGGACCCGCCAGTCCCCGGCGCCGTCCATCCGCGCGGCGTCGATCAGTTCGGCGGAGGTCTCCGAGTAGAAGGAGCGCAGCACCAGGATGTTGAACACCGACACCGCGCTCGGCAGGATCAGCGCCCACCACTGGCCGTAGCCGCCGAGACCGGTGACGACCAGGAAGGTGGGGATCAGGCCGCCGTTGACGAACATCGTGACGATCAGCAGCACCAGCAGCCAGCGGTGCCCGAAGGAGCGGGGCCGCGACAGGCCGTAGGCGCACAGCACGGAGACCGCTATGGAGAGGGCCGTGCCGACTGCGGTGATGCCGAGGCTCACCAGCAGGGCGGTGCGCACGGTCGGGTCGCCCAGCATCTCCCGGTACGCCTGCACGGTCAGGCCGTCCGGCCAGATCACCAGGCCCCCGGCCCGGTTGATGGCGCCCGGGGTGGAGAAGCTGGTCACCACGATGATCCACAACGGGACCAGGACGACCGCCACCACCCCGGTCAGGGTCACTCCCTTGGCGGCCTGTCCCGCCGGGGTCGGGGGTTCCTCCCAGGAAGGCCGCTCCGCCCGCGTCGCGCCCCGGACGGCCCGTGCGGCCGGACCGCCCTTCGCCTGTCTGCGGCCGAGTGTGAATGCGTTCGTCATTTCCGGTACAACCCGTCCTCGCCGAAGGCGTGCGCCAGCTTGTTGGCGCCCCAGATGAGCAGCAGCGAGATCACGCTCTTGAAGAGCCCGGCCGCCGCGCCGTAGCCGTAGTTGTTCGTGGCGATGCCGTAGTAGAAGGAGAAGGTGTCCAGCACGTCGGCCGTCTCGTGGCCGACCGCGTCACGCTGGATCAGGAACTGCTCGAAGCCCACCGACAGGGCGTTGCCGAGCCGCAGTACCAGCATCAGCACGATCACGCCCCGCAGGCCCGGCAGCGTGACGTGCCACATCCGCCGGAAACGGCCGGCGCCGTCCGCGGCGGCCGCCTCGTAGAGTTCGGTGTTGATGGCGCTGAGGGCGGCGAGGAAGACGATGATCCCCCAGCCCGCCTCCTTCCACACCGCCTGGGAGGTCGCCAGCAGCGCGAAGGTGTGCGGGTTGCTCATGATGTCCCAGGTGCCGATGTCGTGGGCGCGCAGGAACTGGTTGAGCACGCCCGCGCCGCCGAGCATCTGCTGGAAGACCGTGAGGGTGAGCACCCAGGAGAAGAAGTGCGGCAGGTACACGATCGCCTGGACGGTGTTGCGCACCCGTTCGCTGAGCACCGTGTTCAGCAGCAGGGCCAGGGCGACGGGGACCGGGAAGAACAGGATCAGCTGGACGAAGCTGAGGTACAGCGTGTTCTGCAGGGCGTGCCAGAACTGCGGGTCGCCCAGGAGCTGGTGGAACTGGTCGAAACCGGCCCATTCGCTGTGCCACACCCCGGTCAGGGGGTCGTAGTACTGGAACGCGGTCACCAGGCCGAACAGCGGCGCGTAGTTGAAGACGAGCAGCAGGACGACCGCCGGGACCGTCATGACCAGCAGGGTTCGGTCGCGCCGCAACCTGATCCGCCAGGTCAGCCGCGCGGGCGGCCGGCTCTCCTGCGCGCGCGCCGTGCTCACTGGCCGGTGTTGTACTTGTCGAGGACGTTCTCCGTCATCCAGCGCTTGAGCCGGTCCCCGCTGCCCGACTTCCAGCTCGCGATGGCGGCCTGCACGTCCTTGACCTTCTTCTTGCCGTGGTAGCAGTCCTTGATGGTGTCCTCGACGGACTGTGCGGCACTGGCCGTGGCCATCGCCTGCGGCATGCTGATGTTCATGTTGAAGAACACCGGCTTGTACAGGCGCTTCACATTGGCGGCCTGCCAGGCGGCGTAGTCCTTGGTGACGACGTCGGCGCCCTGGTTGCTGAGCACGGCGGGTGGTGCGGCGAGGAAGGGGTAGGTCGCCGCCTGGACGTATTTCCTGCCCTCAGCGGTCGACGTCGGCACGCCGTCCTGCATCGTGTAGTGGACGCCCTCGACGCCGAAGTTGACCATCGTGTACTCGCGTGAACCGTACGGCGCGGCGAGGTAGTCGGCCACCGCCAGCAGCTCCTCGATCTGATGGGGCTTGAGCCTCGCGTTGAGGTAACTGATGATGCTGGTCGAGGCGCCCATGAAGGTGCGCGGTGTGCTCTTGCCGTCGGCGGCGAAGATGTTGAACGCGCCCCGGCGGTAGTTCTTGTCGGCGGCCGTGCCGTTCTGGTGGTCGGAGAGGTTCCAGGCGCCCATTCCCCCGCCCGAGACCAGCACCTTTCCGGCGTAGAAGCGGGTGGCGGCGTTGGCGTTGTTGCCGGCGACCGCGTCGGGATGCATGTAGCCGGCGGTGGCCAGCCGGTAGTGCCAGTCGAGGGCCTCCAGGAACCGCGGCATCTCGTACTTGTGGACCAGTTTGCCGTCCTCGATCCCCCATCCGGGGGGCACGTCCCAGAAGGGGAAGAGGTACGTCCACACGTCGTCGAAGGCCCACACGCCGCGCTTGGCGTCGGTGAGCTCCTTGCCCAGGCTCATCATGTCGTCCGCGGACGTGACCTGATCGGCCGTGATGCCCTTCGGTTCCAGGATGTCGCGGCGGTAGAACGTGGTGCCGGCGATGACGAAACTGGTGGGGCCGCACGGAATGCCGTACAGCTTGTTGCCCCAGGCCCCGACCTGCCAGGCACCGGTCGGGAGGGCGGCCAGGTTGGGGTACTTCTTGATCTTGTCGCCGGACAGGTAGGGCGTCAGGTCCGCGAGCTGCGTACCGACCAGCTGGCCGACGCTGAAGTTGTTGTTCCACCAGTTCGGCAGCTGGATCCAGTCGGGCAGCCGTTTCGCGGCCGTCATCGTCGGGACGATGGTGGCGTAGTTGTTGCCGTCCGCGGGCTTCATGGTGAGGTCGACGCCGAGGGCCTTGTTCATGGCCTGGTAGAAGGAGTTGCCGGGCGTCGGCACGGTGCCCCACAGCGGGGTGACCGCGGTGTAGCTGCCGCCCTTGCCCGGTGTGCCGGAGACCGTGGCGACCTGCTCGGACGGGTAGTGCAGGAACGCCGGATCGGTCGCCGCGCCCTCGCTGCCCGGCACGGAGGCGATGTCCGGCCTGACGGACGTGCTCGGCACATACGCCGGCAGGGCCGCCTTCAGACCCGCCCTCGTGTTCGTGCCCGTGCGCTGCTGTCCGCCGTCCCCGCAGGCGGACAGCAGCGGTGCGAGTACGGCCGCACCGGCGACCGAGGTTGCTGTGCTGACGAACTTCCTGCGGTTCAACTCTTGACCCATGGAGGCGGCCCTTCCCCTTCGGAGGCGTCGAAGCGCTTCACCTGGCAGGCGAAGGTAATGACAGGTTTCGCGCAAAACAAGGGGCCCAGCACAAGGAAACTTTCTTTGACGGGGGCCATTGACAGCCTGTCAGGCCGGTGGCAGCGTCGAAGCGCTTCGACATTGTGTGGGCGAGCGAAACCGCACCTCAACCGACATCAACGCCGCCTGCCTTCGCGCCGCCCCGGTGCCCAAGCACTTCCTCGCCTACGGCAACGAGAACGACCGCCGCGTCGCAACCTGTGTGGCCAGGGCCGGCTGGTCTGCGAGGCGGGCACCGTGGTGTTTCGGAGTCACGGCCTGCGGCACGGAGGTCGGCACTTCTCCGGGGGCCCGTGGACCTCGACCACGCCGGGCGCTGATCCAAAGCCCTTCACGTCGACCGTTGTTTTCTCATCGGCAGCGGCTGTCTCGACCGGGGCAGCCGCGTTGCCTCCGCGGGCGTTCCCCCGCGGTTTTCGATCGCGGCCCAGAGCCCGTACCGATCCTCGTGGCTGTGACGTGCGGAGGTGAGCGCGGTGGTCGTATGGACCAACACTCCGGCAGAAGGATAGGGTCTCGGTTTGTAAACCGAGGTGACAAACGTAGGTGCCAACTGCGAACGGGACGATTCGAATGACCGGTGACATCCTGCCCCCTTCTCGTGCCGCCGATGCCCTCGACGAGGTCCGGGCGCTGACCACGGTGCGGCCCAGCGCGCGACAGGTGGCGTGGCAGTCGATGGAGTTCTATGCCTTCATCCACTTCGGCATGAACACGATGACGGATCGCGAGTGGGGTCTGGGCGGCGAGGACCCGGCCCTGTTCGACCCGTCCGGCCTGGATGTCGATCAGTGGATGTCGGTGATCGCCGCGGCGGGGATGACAGGTGCCGTCCTCACGGCCAAACACCACGACGGATTCTGCCTGTGGCCCTCGCAGGTGGCCGCGCACTCGGTCGCCGCCGCCAGATGGCAGGGGGGAAAGGGCGACCTCGTGCGGCTCGTGGCCGATGCGGCGCGGCGCCATGGTCTGAAGTTCGGGATCTACCTCTCGCCGTGGGACCGAACGGAGGCGTCGTACGGCTCGGGGAAGGCGTACGACGACTTCTTCGTGCGCCAGCTGGAGGAGCTGCTGTCCGGATACGGCGAGGTCTTCTCGGTCTGGTTCGACGGCGCCAACGGCGAGGGCCCCGACGGCGCGCACCAGCTGTACGACTGGGAGCGCTACTACGCGGTCGTACGGCGTCTGCAACCCGGTGCCGTGATCTCCGTCTGCGGCCCGGACGTCCGGTGGTGCGGCAACGAGGCCGGGCACACCCGGCCTGACGAATGGAGCGTCGTACCCGCCGCACTGCGCGACGCCGAACGCGTCGCGGATCGCTCGCAGCATGCCGACGACGGAGTCTTCTCCCGGCTCATCCGAAGCGACGACGAGGACCTGGGCAGCCGCGAGGCCCTCGCCGGCCGCTTTGACGATCTCGTGTGGTACCCCGCCGAGGTGAACACGTCCATCCGGCCGGGGTGGTTCTATCACCAGAACGAGGACGACTCCGTTCGCTCCGCCGACGAACTCTTCGATCTGTGGTGTGACGCGGTCGGTGGGAACGCGTGCCTGCTGCTCAACGTGCCGCCCGACCGCCGCGGACTTGTGGCCGCCCCCGACGTCGCCGCCCTGACGGGACTGGGCGAACGTATCCGGATGTTCCGGAACGGAGTGCTGGACGCGGAAATTCAGCTGTCGTCCGGGGCGCCGCGCACGCAGGCCGGCGGGTCCGTGGCCGACGGGGCCGCCCTCACCCGCCTGGCCGGGGATGCGGCAGCACCGTACGTGTGGCGACCGGAGGCGGTCGATGCCGTGCCGACCGTCTCGCTCGCCCTCGCCGGCCCCACCGAGGTCGGCGCCGTGGTGATCCGCGAGGACATCACGCAGGGGCAGCGCCTCGAACGAGTGGTGATAATCGGGGTGTCCGACGGGAGCGAACGGGTGCTGGCCGAGGCGAACTCGGTCGGTTACCAGCGTATTCTGCGCTTTCCTCCACAGGTCGTCGACAAGGTGGAGGTCAGGCTCGAAGCATCCCGCGGGCTGCCGGTGATCCGTACGATCGCAGTGATCGATGCCGACGGAGCGTGGCCTCGGAGATGAACACCATGCATCGACCGCGCCGTGGCATGTGGCTGGCGAAAGTGTGTTGGATGTATTCATGACAAGCGCACCTGACGATCTCACCCCGGGTTCCGGATCCGATGCCGGATGGCCGCAGCTGCATCCGACGACGCAGTCGGCGTACAACCGCATTCTCTGGAACGGGGGACTCTCCAAGAGCGAGGTGGCGAAAAAGCTCGGCCTGTCCCGCACCCGGATGACGGCGATCGCACGCGATCTCGAGGCCGCGGGTCTCATCGTCGAAGGCGGCAGGGAACAGAGGGCCAGCACGGGACGCCCCGCGGACATGCTGCTCGCCAGGACCGACCTCTTCCACTTCCTCGGCGTACACGTCCGCGCGGGCGAACTGGTCGCCGCGGGAATCGATCTGACCAACAAGGTGGTCTGGGAGCGGCGGCAGCACGTCGACGAGCTGGAGCCGTCCGTCATCGGCGCGCAATGTCGCGCCTGGCTGGCCGAGGCGAAGGCCGACGGCCTGCGGGTGGCCGCTCTGGCCCTGTGCGGATCGGTGGAGCGGATCGACGGAGCCGCGGAAGGGGTCGGCCTCCAGGCGGTGGCGCCCGAGGCGACCCGGTCGCAATGGGAGAAGGAGTTCGGCATACCGGTATGGGCCGAAGACGACATCGTGGCCCTCACCGCGTTCGAGCAGTGGCCGCGCCTGGCCGAGGGACAGGACAGCATGGCCCTCATTTCCCTCGGGCGGGAGATCGGGTTCGGACTGGTTGCCGACCGCAAGATCATCCTGGGTGCGCACCGCAGGGCGGGAAGGTTCTCCCACGTTCTGGTCGCGGCTGACGGCGCGAGGTGCCCCCTGGGGCATCGCGGCTGCCTGTGGGCGGAGAGTTCCACGACCTCGATCGTGCACGATGTCGTCGGCGCCCGGACACTCGGTGACGTCATCGATCGAGCCGCGGCGGGCGAGCAGACGGCGCGTGAGCGACTGGCGCGCGCTGCGCGCGGGATCGGCGTGGCGGCCGGACACATCCTGAACCTGCTTGATCCCGACAAGGTGATCTTGACGGGGGACAGCCCGTCGATCCTCGATTCCCGTACCGAGGACTTCGACGAGGGGATGCGCACCGTGTACACCGTGCCGGACTCGCCCGTCGTCGAGGTCACGGTGTTCGATTTCCTCGAATGGGCACGCGCGGCGGCCGGCCTGGCGCTGTACCGGCGGCTCGCCGAGTACGACCACTGAGATGTCCCAACTGGCCTTGGCGGCAAGGGGGTAGAGGCTGTCCGGCACGCGGGGGCCGGCACCCCCCCCGGAGGGGGGTGCCCCCAGCGGCGTTGTCGTCGGTCGCCGACGTCCCCCGGCCTTCGGCCGGAAGGTGCGCCCACCGCGTCGATTCCCCCCGCCTTGCACGCCTGGCCCGCTCCGTCCCCGGGAAAGCCGCCCTGATCTCTGCATCCGGTGACGCCACGGTCCTGGTGGGGGCCGTCATGCTCTGCTCGCGCCGGCCCCCGTTGACGCCGCCGGACAGGCCGGCGTCCCGGCTCACGGCACAGGCCGGGCCGGTGCGTACTGCTGCCCGTCGGGCGCAGACGACCTCTTCGCAGGGCGGCTGGCTTCCAACCCCACGCAGGTGAACCCCGGTTGCGGTGCAAACCGCGGTGGTCCACCCCCTCTGGGCACCGTTCGGTCCAGCGTCGCCTGCGCCCGACGCCCCGTTCCCGTGGCGGGAAAGGTCTGTCGCGCGGGCAGGCGCACCAGGGTTTGTCACCTCCATTGACAAACTCTGGTGGTGCGAGTGATGCTCGTCGCCGCGAGAGACCGAGTCCGCTCCGAGTCAAGGGAGACTCATGCGTACCAGGAAGTTCCGCAGGACCTTGGCTGCTGTGGCCGCCGCGGTCGGCACCGCGCTCCTCGCTTCCGCCTGTTCGGATGGAAGCGCCGCCACCTCCTCCGGGGGGCAGGTCACCCTGCAGTACTGGGCGTGGGCGCCCGGAAGCGCGCAGGAAGTCAAGGAGTTCAACCGCACACATCCGGACATCAAGGTGGTCCACACCGACGCCGGCGGTGGCGAGCAGTCCTCCGCCAAGCTGCTGGCCGCGATTCGCGCGGGCAACGCCCCCGATCTCGCGCTCGTGGAGAACACGTCGCTGCCTCGCATGATTGTCGCCGGCGCGCCGTTGGACATCACCGACTACGTCTCCGACGTCCGGAAGAACTACTCGCGCGGTTCGTGGGCGCAGACGACCTTCAGCGGCCGGACGTACGGACTGCCGCAGGACGTCGGCCCCATGGCACTGGTCTACCGCAAGGACGTCTTCGACAAGTACGGCATCAAGGCGCCTTTGACGTGGGAGGACTACCGCAAGGCGGCCGCCGAGATCAAGGCCCGCAACCCCAAGCTCACGATGGCTTCCCTGAGCACCGACGGATGGGGCTGGTACGCCGCCGTGGCGGCGCAGGCCGGCGACGACTGGTGGTCGGTCCACGGGGACAAGTGGACTGTCGACATCGACGGTGCGAACTCCCGTAAGGTGATGGACTTCTTCCAGGGGATGTTCAAGGACGGGCTCATCGCGGCCGATCCGATCCTGACGCCGACGTACAACCAGCAGCTGAACAACGGCACCATGCTGTCCTGGCCCTCCGCTGCCTGGGCTCCTGGTGTCATCTACGGTGTGGCGCCGAAGACCGCCGGCAAGTGGGCTCTCGCGCCCCTGCCCCGGTGGAACGCGAACGACCCGACCGTCTCGTTCCAGGGCGGCTCCTCGGTCGTCGTCACCTCCAAGTCCAAGCACCCCAAGGAAGCCGCGGAGTTCGCGAAGTGGCTCAACGCCGGTGACAAGGGCGCGAAGCTGATCCTCAACGTGCAGAACGGCTATCCCGCCGCACTGTCGGGACAAGAAGCCGCCACGGCGCAGAAGCCGCCCGCTCTCATGCCGCAGCAGACCGACTACTACAAGGTCGTCGCCGAGATCGCCAAGCACACCCGCCCGGTGACCTGGGGCCCGAACACGGACGTCGCAGCGACCGCGTTCACCGACGCGATGAACGCGGCCGTGCACAACGGCACGTCATGGGCGGACGTCCTGACCGTCACGCAGAAAGCCGTCGTGAACGACCTGAAGAAGCAGGGGTTCAAGGTGAGCGAGGGATAGAGCCGCGACCTGAAGGAAAGCGCAGAGCGTCAGAGAGGGCATCCGCATGACCAACACAGCCGTTGCCGACACGGACACCCGGTCTGTGACGGCGGCCGCTCCGCCGCCGACCCGTCGCCGCGGTCGTCGGAGTATCGCGCCGTACCTGTTCAGCGCACCAGCCATGGTGCTGTACACCGTGTTCACGGTGATCCCCGTGGTGTACGCGTTCGGCTCCAGCTTCTACGCCCAGCGGCGGACCGGCGGCGGCGCCCTTGGCACCCGCTCCACGGTGTTCGTCTGGTTCGACAACTACGTCTCGGTCTTCCAGGACGCCCAACTGGCCGCCGGGCTCAGACATCTGGTGCTCTACGGGATCATCGCGGTGCCGTTGACCCTGGGGCTCGCGCTGCTCTTCGCTCTGCTGCTGGACGCGCCGGGGGTGAAACTGCGGCGTTTCGGGCGCACGGCGATCTTCATTCCCTATGCCGTGCCCGGCGTCGTGGCCGCGCTGATGTGGGGGTTCATGTATCTGGCGGGGACGAGCCCGTTCTCGCACGTCACTCGGTCCCTCGGCTGGGGGGACATTCCCTTCCTCGGACCGAGCGGAATCTACGGCTCGCTCGCCAACATCTCCGTCTGGGGCGGCACGGGATTCAACATGCTCGTCATCTACACGGCGTTGCGCAGCATCCCCCACGAGCTGATCGAGGCCGCCCGCCTGGACGGGGCCAACGAGATCCAGATCGCCCTCCGTGTCAAGGTGCCACTGGTCGGGCCGGCGCTGCTCCTGACCGCGATCTTCGCGCTGCTGGGAACTCTCCAGCTCTACGGCGAGCCGCTGATGCTCAAACCTTTGACGAACACCATCTCCAACACGTGGGTTCCGCTCATGTCGATCTACCAGGACGCGTTCGCGCTCGACGATCTCCATGACGCGGCGGCGGCGTCGATCGTCCTGGCTGTCGGTACCGCGCTGGTGTCGATCGGAGTCCTGGCATTGGTCCGCATCTCGACGAGACGGGGTATGCGATGAGCACGACCGACGAGAGGTCGCGCGAACGAACCAAGATTGTCCCCACGCTCATCATGGTGGCGGGTGCGATCTACTGCCTCCTTCCCGTGGCCTGGGTGTTCGTCGCTGCGAGCAAGGCCCCTGGCGAGCTGTTCGACTCGTTCACCTTCGCCCCCGGAACCGGTCTGATCGACAATCTCGGCGACCTCTTCTCCTATGACGGCGGTGCCTACGGACTGTGGGCGTCGAACTCGCTCCTGTACGCCGGCGTGGGCGGTGTCCTGTCGACGTTCGTGTCGGCCTCCGCGGGCTACGCCCTGGCGAAGTCCGAGTTCCGAGGCGGCCGGATCTTCTTCGCCGCCATCCTCGCGGGGCTGCTCATCCCCGGCATCACCCTCGCGGTGCCGCAGTACCTGCTGCTGTCCGACCTGCATCTGGCCGGCACGCAGTGGTCGGTGCTGCTCCCGAGCATCCTGAGCCCGTTCGGTATCTATCTCTGCCGGGTGTACGCAGCGAGTGCCATCCCGACGCAGGTACTCGAAGCCGCCCGGATCGACGGCGCCGGAGAGTGGCGGATCTTCCGCAGCGTCGTGCTCCCCCTCATGGGGCCGGGGATGGTGACGGTGTTCCTGCTGCAGTTCGTCGGCATCTGGAACAACTTCCTGCTGCCGTACATCATGCTCTCCGACACCCGCACCTTCCCTCTGACGGTCGGGTTGAACTCCCTGCTCGAACGCGGCTCCGGCTCGCCGGCGCTGTACACGCTCGCCATCGTCGGCGCCGCGCTCGCGATCGTCCCCCTCATCGCCCTGGTGCTGTTCCTGCAACGGTTCTGGCGCCTCGACCTCATCGCTGGAGGAGTCAAAGGATGACTTGGTCCCACGTCGACAACGCCTGGCCCACACGCGGGCTGAGCTACGGAGCCGACTACAACCCGGAACAGTGGGACAGGGACGTGTGGAAGGAAGACGTCCGCCTGATGACGCAGGCGGGGGTCAACATCGTCTCGCTCGGCATCTTCTCCTGGGGCCTCGTCGAAGTCGCGGACGGAGAGTTCGACTGGGAGTGGATGGACGAGATCGTCGACCTCCTGGCGAGCAACGGCATCGCCATCGACCTCGCCACACCGACGGCCGCGCCCCCGGGTTGGCTGCTGGCGGCACACCCCGAGATCTACCCCGTCGACCACGACATGCAGCCGCACTGGCCCGGCGCCCGGCTCGGCTGGTGCCCGAGCAGCCCGGTCTTCCGCACGTATGCGCTCCGCATGGTCCGGGCGCTCGCCGACCGCTACGGTCACCGTGATCACGTCGTCATGTGGCACGTCAGCAACGAGCTGGGCGGCGGCAACGGCCGCTGTCACTGCGACACGTCGGCGGCTGCGTTCCGCGACTGGCTCCGACACAAGTACGGGACTCTCGACGCGCTGAACAAGGCATGGGGCACCGCCTTCTGGGGCCACACCTACCGCGACTTCGCGCACATCCTCCCGCCCCGCGGCAACGACGCGAAGAATCCGTCCCTCGTCCTCGACTTCGACCGCTTCTCCTCGGACGAGCTCTTGGCGCACTACCTTGCCGAGCGCGACGTGCTCAAGAGCGTCACGCCCGACCTCCCGGTCACGACGAACTTCATGGCGGGCGCCGAGCCCGACGTCGTCGACTACCCCCGGTGGGCACGCCACATGGACATCGTCGCGAACGACCACTACACGCGCTCACCCGACCCGCTCCCCGAGCAGGACGTCGCCTTCTCCGGCGACCGCATGCGAGCGATGACGACGCAGCGCCGTCCGTGGATGCTCATGGAGCACTCGACCAGCGCCGTCAGCTGGCAGCCGCGCAACCGCGCCAAGGCGCCGGGAGAGATGATCCGCAACAGCCTGAGCCATGTCGGTCACGGCTCCGACGGTATCCTGTTCTTCCAGTGGCGCGCCTCCCGGGCCGGGGCGGAGCAGTTCCACTCGGCGATGGTTCCCCACGCCGGCGAGGACACCGAGCTCCACCGCGACGTGTGCAAGCTGGGCCAGTACCTCCAGCGCCTCGCCCCGGTCATGGGCTCACGCACTCCCCAGGCCCGCGTCGGCATCCTCTTCGACGACGAGGCGGGCTGGGCGATGACGAAGGGAGTCAAGCCGAACAACCACCTCGCCTACGGACGCGTCGTCCGGGACTGGCACCACGCGTTCTGGCGGCTGAACGAGAGTATCGAGGTCCTCTCGCCCTGGGCCGATTTCACCGGGTACGAGGTGCTCGTGGTGCCGGGGCTCTTCCTGACCGACGACGACACCGCGGCGCGCGTGAGTGCCTTCGCCGAGGCGGGCGGCACGGTCGTGGTCGGCTTCCTCTCGGGGATCGTGGACGAGCACGACCAGGTGAGGCCCGGCGGGTATCCCGGCGCGTTTCGTGAGCTGCTGGGCGCCTGGTGCGAGGAGTTCCGGCCGTTGCAGGAGGGTGAGACGTTCACCCTCGACAACGGATGGTCCGGCACGGAGTGGACCGAACTCGTCCGCGTGCGCGACGCCGACGTGATCGCCCGCTACAGCGGGGGCCACCTCAGCGGCCGTCCGGCGATCACGTCGCGTGCGCTCGGGACCGGGGGCCGTGCGGTCTACGTCTCGGCCGGACTCGACAGCGATGCGTTGCTCGACATGGCCCGTTCCCTGGTGCGCCCCACCGACCTCGCGGACGTGCCGAAGGGGCTCGAAGTGCTCGTGCGCCTCAACGACGAAGAGGTCTTCACCTTCTTCGTCAACCACGCGGACGACGTCGCGATCGTTCCGGCGCGGGGCCGCGAGATGCTCACGGACGAACCGGTCGGCGGAGAGCTGCGCATACCGGCCGGAGAGGTGCGGGTCGTGAGGTCAGGCACCCCGAACTGAACCTGGCAGACCCCTACCGCCGTCGGTTCCGGCTACGAACCGGTCGACGTCAACAGCGGAGATCGACACGCACCGAGCCACGTCCGACCACGGTGCGGCAGCCGTCGCAGGAGACGGTGCGGACCGTCGAGCGAATCGGTTCGACGCAAGCGCTTCAACAGGAGGCCGCGACCGGCGGTGTGCGGGGTCACTGGCGTACCACGAGCCGACAGCGGCGCCGACGCGCGGACCGCGGCCCGGCCGCCTCGGCCAGTGCCATCCGAACGGGCGTTTAGAGGCCGGTCCGTTCGGCCGTGTCCCCCTGCTCAACAGCATGAGGACGGGGCATCCGGGTGATCCGGGCCGGGCGCCGGGCACACCCGCCTCTCCCTCGGCGTCCGCGCGGCAGGCGGCCGCGGGGCCGTCCGGGTGCCGCCACACCGCAACTTTTCGACCACTCCGAGAGCTTGCGAACCGCGGGAATTAGGAGTCGAATCGGTTCCGCTCAGGTTCACAACGGGGACTCCGCACTCTCTCTGCAATCTCACTGCACAACGGAACGTTCAAGCGCTTCGGCATGTGCCGGCACCGCCACCACAACCCGCACGGGCCGCGCCGGCACGGTAGGGAGATCAGATGGGAACCACACGTAACGGACGCCGTCTGCTGCCCGGACGCGGTGGCATCGAGCGGTTACTCGTGGCGGTGCGCCACCGCGGCAGTCCGCAACATCCGCCGGCCCGGGCATACGGCCCTCCATCGGCGCGTTCCGCCCGCTCCCGGTGGAGGACGTTCGCACGGGCGGGGGCCGCGGTCGCGCTCGTCGCCGGAGCGCTGGCCGGGGCCACGGCCACAGCCGGCACGGCCACGGCCGCCACGTCCGGGCCGTGCGACATCTACGCGTCAGGCGGTACGCCCTGCGTGGCGGCGCACAGCACCACGCGAGCGTTGTACGCCTCGTACAACGGGCCGCTCTACCAGGTCCGGCGCGCCTCGGACAACACCACCCGGAACATCGGCGTCCTGAGCGCGGGCGGGTACGCCGACGCCGCCGCGCAGGACTCGTTCTGCTCGGGGACGACCTGCCTGATCACGGTCATCTACGACCAGTCGGGCCGCGGCAACGACCTCACCCAGGCGCCCGGGGGCGGTGCGGCGGGCGGCCCCGACAACCTCGCGAACGCGACCGCCGCACCCACCACGGTGGGCGGTCACAAGGCGTACGGCGTCTTCGTGGCACCCGGCACGGGGTACCGCAACAACCACACCAACGGCATCGCCACCGGGGACAACCCCGAGGGCATGTACGCGATCTTCGACGGCACGCACTACAACGGCGGCTGCTGCTTCGACTACGGCAACGCGGAGACGGACAGCAACGACGACGGCAACGGCACCATGGAAGCCATCTACTTCGGCAACATCAGGGTCTGGGGCTACGGTTCGGGCAACGGACCGTGGATCATGGCCGACCTGGAGAACGGCCTGTACTCCGGAGTCAACGCGGGCTACAACGCCAACGACCCGACCGTCAACTACCGGTACACGACCGCCATCATCAAGGGCGGCCCGAACCACTGGGCGATCCGTGGCGGCAACGCGCAGTCCGGTGGCCTGTCCACCTTCTACGACGGAGCGCGTCCCAACGTCGCGGGCTACAACCCGATGCGGAAGCAGGGTGCCATCATCCTGGGCACCGGCGGCGACAACAGCAAGGGCGCCCAGGGCACCTTCTACGAGGGCGTGATGACCTCCGGCTACCCGTCGGACGCCACCGAGAACGCGGTTCAGGCCAACATCACCGCGGCCGGATACAGCAACGCCTCCTCCGGCGGGACGAGCACCGGCGCGCTGCACGCGGTGGGTGCGGGCAAGTGCCTGGACGTGCCGAACTCGTCGACCACGGCCGGCACACAGGTGCAGATCTGGGACTGCAGCGGCGGCGCCAACCAGACCTGGACCCGTACGTCCTCCAACCAGCTGACCGTCTACAGCGGCAGCAGCCAGATGTGCCTGGACGCGTACAACAACCAGACGTCCGCCGGCACCAAGGTGGTGACCTGGCCGTGCAACGGCGGTGCCAACCAGCAATGGCTGGTGAACTCCGACGGCACCGTCACCGGCACCCAGTCCGGGCTCTGCCTCGACGTCACCGGTGCCTCCACGGCCAACGGCGCCCTGGCGGAACTCTGGACGTGCAACGGCGGCTCCAACCAGCAATGGAACCTCAGTTGACCTGAAGGCTCCCGGTCGTGGGGGGGGGGGGGCCCCCCCCCCCCCCCCCGCCCCCCCCCCCGCCCCCCGGGGGGGGGGGGGGCGGGGCCCCGCCCCCCC